>JBGAIY010000012.1:0-40538 GCA_044225205.1 Myxococcaceae bacterium
CCCGAAGGAGCCCGATTCAAACCCGACCACTCTCGCGGGCCATCGGGGGTCGCCGTTCTGGGCGCGGCTGCCTTGCCGGAGACTCGCTGACCGATTCAGGCGCGAGCCTCGGGCTGTGGTGTCAGCAGGCCGGCAGTCCCAGTTCGAGCCGAGAACCTCCTCACCGTTTTCAGCACGGCGTTGGGGCACCGAGCGCCGCACCCGTCATCAGGAGGCGAAACTTCGCGGCCGTTTCGGGCCCAAACGAGTGGTGGGCATCGGCGGCCCGCAGGCCAACTGCACGCGTCTCGGGCCGAAACCCACCTTCGCGGCGAGAACCCAGGCGAAACCGAACTTGCGAATTTTGTTTCCGTCACCGCGTGCTCGGGCCCTTGTTCGCAGAGCGCACTTCGTCGCGCGTTGGCCGGAGGCCTTCAGCGAACTCAGCCCAACTGCACTTCACGCGAAACGTCGGCTGCGACCACGGGCGGCACCGCTGCAGGCCGAGGGCCGAGCGTTGGCCATTCGGTCGCCTTGCGCCGACCATCGATGGTGCGGCGGGCCTCATGCGGTACACAGCCGTTGGCCTCGAAGGCCTGCCGCCAAGCATTGAACGACCCGCCCGCCCGGTGAGCGTCGAGCGCGGCCAACCCACCCTCGGGCCCACACTGCGCCAGCATGTACTCGACCCAGGCCCACCGCGCGCTCACCGGCCTCAATTCGGCCCGGCCCTTGAGCCCCCGACGCAACCGCGCCAAGCGCGAATCGACCACGTCGATGCCCGCGAACGGCGACCCGTCGAGCGGCGTGTTTCGCTTCGCCGCGAACGGCGCCACGCCCAACGCCACCGGCAAGATTTTCGACAGTTCGACGGTGAAGCGCGCCAATTCGTCAATGTCGTCGTCGTTCTCGAGCGGGAGCCCGACGAGGTTGTACACCTTGAGGCGCTTGAGCCCGGCGTTCTTCGCCAAGTGCGCCGCGTTCATGATTTGGGTTTCAGAATGCTTGCGGTCGACGAGGTCGCGCATGCGCTGCGACGCTCCGTCGCTCGCCACCGTCAACACCTGAGCCCCACCGGCTTTCAGCGCGTTGACCAACGGCTGAGTCAGCCGGTCGGCGCGGAGCGACGAAACGCCCACTTCACGCCCCGCTTTCACCAAGGTCTCGAGCAGCTCGACGATGCGCGGGTGGTCGGTCACCGCGGCACCGACCAAGCCGACCCGCTTCACGTCGGCAGGTACCAGCTCGAGTACCCGCTCGGGAGCGACCGTGCGCATGCCGCCATTCGTGGTGCGCCGCATGACGCAGTAGTGGCACCCGCGCGAACACCCTCGTTCGGGCTCAATGAGAAACATGCTCCGCAGCTCGGTGTTGGGAGTGACGATGGCCGAGCGCGCGGGCAACCGAGCGTCGGCCGTGCGGTGCACGTAGAAGCGCGTCTGTTCGCCCGAACGGCCCGGCACCCGAAACCCCGGCAGCCGCGCCAAGTGCGTCAGCCACGCCGTCTTCGTGCCGCCCCCCTGAATCACGTCGAGCAGCTGGTGAATGGTGTCTTCGGCCTCTCCCTGCACCAGCACGTCGACGAAGGGCTCGAGCGGGTCGGGGTTCGAGAACGTGAGTGGCCCGCCGGCGACCACCAACGGAGCCGACTCTGGCCGCTCTTCGCGGTGCACCGCCAACCGAGCGCTCTCGAGCAGGGTCAGCAAGCCCGGCACTTCGAGCTCATACGAGACCGAGAACGCGAGCGCGTCGAACTGACTCAACGGCCGCTGGGTCTCTTCGCTGAAGGGCTCGAGGCCCGCCTTGCGCAAAGCGTCGACATCGTCGGGCAGAAACACCCGTTCGGCGGTCGCGCCGTCGTGCTGGTGAACCTCTCGGTAAATGGCCTGGTACCCGAGGCTGCTCATGCCCACGTGGTACGGGCTCGGGTAACAGAGGGCGACCTTGAGGGCCGCGTCTTTGAACAACGTGCCCCGCTCGGCCGCCAGCCGCGTTCGACTCACTTCGTGCAGGGTGTACCGAGACGTCACGTCAGACCCCTGAAACACGAAACCCCCGCTCCCAGCAAGTGGGGGCGAGGGCCGTGCTGAAGACTTCAGTGAATGAGCCGACTTACTGCAGCGGCGTCACGCTGACCGTCGGCGTGCAGACGAAGCTGACCGGGTCACACTTCGGCTTGAAGCCGGGGTTGATGCCTGAACCGACGACCGTGCCAGCGTCGGGGTTCGCGTACGGGTTGCAGAGCGAGTCATCGGGCACCGTCTTGCCGTCGGCGTCTTCGCCGGCGCAGTGCACGATGGGCCAGAACGCGACCAAGTCGTAGTTCGCGCTGCAGCCACCCTCGGTGTACGCCAGCGTGGCCGACCACACCGTGCCAGGCGTCTTCGAGTTCATGTAGATCTTGAAGTTGCTCCAGTTGTACTTCACCGCCAGCGCCGGGAAGTCGGCCTTCGAGCCGTCGACCTGGTCAACCGACTCAGCCTGGAAGTTCTGCACGTTGCCCGTGAAGTCGGTCGCCGTGCAAACACCATTGGTGGGGAACTGGGTCAGCTTCGCCCGGCCCGTGATGTTCTTGCCGTTCGGGTCGGCCGGGTCAGTGCGGCCGACCGGTTCAGTCACCGCACCGCATTCGTTGGTGAGGTCGATTTCAATGACGCCACCGTCGGTCGAATCAGGGTCAGGAATCGTGCCGGTCGTCTCGTCGACCACCGTCACCACCGTGCCGTCTGAGAGCGCATAGCCACCGTCGGTGCCGACGACGCAGGTGTCGCAGCCCTCTTGGTTGGTGCAGTCGTTCGACGGGTCTTGGTTCGCCTCGAAGATGTAGCTGGTCGCCGACTGCTCGGTGTTGGTCGCCAGTTCTTGGTACCCGGCTTGTTGCTCAACCAACCGAAGCGGGCGAATCGCGATCGAGAAGTCATTCGTGCCCGGAGGCGCGAACCGCGAAAGGCCCACTTCCATGCCCGTCAGGTTCGGGCAGGTGCCCGTCGCCGACGTTTGCTTCATCGTCGCCCAGTAGTTCGTCACGCCAGCGACGAGGTCGCCCGTGAGAACCGTGCATTCAGGCGCCGGCTGCGGGGCGAAACAACCCTGCACCGCGAAACCGGCAACCGCTGACGCGATACCGACAAGTCCAATTCGTAAAGTTTTCATGATTCAGGTCTCTTTCAGAACGTGACTTTGACGCCGAAGCGCAGCGAAATCGGCGTTTGGTAACCCGCCGGCCGCTTGAAGTTGGGGTTCACGTCGCTCAACTTCGCTTGCGTCGTGCCGTCTTTCTTCACGGTGCCGAGGTTGCCGTCTTTGCAGTTGGGGTCGGTGGCCGTGTTGCCCGCGATGCAGATGACCTGCTGCGGGTTCTGGCCAGGGGCAATCGTCGCCGGCAACAGGTCTTTCGTCGAGAACGTGTCGTCAACCGCGGTGACCGCTTGGAAGTTGAGCACGTTGAACGCGTCGATCGAGAACTGCACCATGTTGTCTTTGCTGATCTTGTAGCTGACGCCCGCCTTCAGGTTGATGCTGTGGCGCCAGGGCAAACGACCACCCGCACCACGCGGCAACACGAACGACTCGCCCGCGCCATACAACGGGTGGCTGGCGAGGTAGTTGATCGGGGCTCCCGACTGACCGGTGTAGGTCACGCCGAGGTTGAACGCCAAGCTGCCGCTCACCACGAACTCTTTGGCCGCGAACGCCTTGATGAAGTGGTTGCGGTCGGCGTCGAGCGGGCCCGTGCGGTTCGCCATCAACGAGATGAGGTCGAAGTCGGAGTTGATGTTCGGGTCAAGCTGACCCGTCTCAGGGCGGAACAAGCCGTTGTAATTACCGCGCAACGACGAGTACGTGTAGCTGGCCTGGCCCATCCACCCGTCGGCGAACGCCTTGGTGAACGACAAGGTCACGGCGTCGTAGTCGCGGGTCGCCTTGGGGAACGTCTGGCCCAAGCCGTAACCGGGGTTGCCGATGAAGTACGTCGAACCTTCGTCGAGCGACATGTCTTCGATGACGTAGTTCAACCAGCGCTTCGTGTAGGTCGCACCCACGCGGCCGTCGCTGATGATTTCGTACTCGCCACCGAACACGAGTTCGTCGGTGCTCTGCGAGTTGAGGTTGGGGTCGACCGGGGTCTTGCCCGCGCCCGTCAAACGGGTGAAGCGGTTGACGTTGGCCGAGAGCGAACCGAAGTACAGGTCGCTGTAGTTCTTCTCGCTGAGGCAGAAGTTCTTGTCGTTGGCTTGGCTGATGTCGGCCAACGGGTCGCAGCCAGGGCGCGACGCCGTCTTGCTGGCGTTGCGGCGGTGACCGAATTGGTTTTCACCCGTGAGCGAACGGTCGGCGATGTCGATGGGCACCGCTTCGTAGTAGCGGGCGTAGTTCGCGTACAACTTCGACCGACCCTGTTGGGTGAAGTCGTAGATCACGCCGACGCGCGGCGAGATCATGTTGTTGAGCGTCATGCCCAGGTTGCCGTCGCTGCCGAAGAGCTGTTGGTTCTCGTAACGCAGACCCGCGTTCAAGGTCACGAGGTCGAGAATCGTCCAGCTGTCTTGGAGGTAAGCGGCCGTGCCCGTCGACGTGGGAATCGAGCGAATGAACTTCTGCTGCACCGCTTCGTCAGGCGCCGTCAGGTAGCCGTATTGACGGAAGTCGTCGAACCGGGTGCCGGTGATGTTCTGGCGGAGGAAGTCGCCGCCCGAGTAGCCCTTCTTGATGTCGTAGCGGAGCTGCTCGATGTCGAGGCCGGCCTTCACGATGTGGTGACCCAACGCTTGCGCGAGGTAGGTCACTGACGCGCGCCCCTGAATGCGGTCGAGCGCTTGCTGCTGCATGAAGCCGAAACCACCGATGGTGTACGTCGTGCCGGAGCTGGTCGCGGGGCACGCCATCAAGAAGCGGTCAGAACCGCGAACGTTGACGAACTTCGTGCCACGGTAGTTGGCCGGTTCGCAGAGCGCCGCGTTGGCGTCGGAGAGGGTTTCGAACGCCGCGATCGAGTGACCGCTGATGACCGCGCCCAGGGCGGCGTCGGCGTTCTCACGACGGAACGTGACGGCCGGAACCGTCGACGAGCCCGACGTCGAGTTGAAGTCTGAACCATCGCTCGGCATCGTACCACCGTCGATGTGGAACCAGCCGAAGCTCGCGTCGACCAACAAGTGCTTGTCGAGGAAACCGCCGGTGTACTTCACCGACACGCTCGCCGTGTTGTTCGTGGTGAGCGCACCCGCCAAACGGCGCTGGGTGAAGGTCGGGGTGACCGACGTCGTGGGCGAACCGACGACTGACACTGACACGTTGTTGTCGCTGTTGATCAAGAAGGTCAACTTGGCGATGTAGCTGTACGAACGCGAGTCGGAGAACTTCGCTTGCGTCGTGCCGGCCAAGTCTTCGGCCTTCACGAAACCGTCGTCGTCATACTGAAAGTCGGTGCCCGCGCTGTTGAGCAAGAAGCGGCGCAGCGAGCGCGTGGTTTGCGTGCGGTTGAACGACGGTGAGAAGCCAACGAAGAACCACAAGCGATCTTTGATGATCGGGCCGCCAACTTCGGCGCCGAGGTCGATGCTGTTCCACAAACGGCCCTGGGTCACGATGACCGACGAGTCGTTCTTGATGGCCGGCGAGACGCCGGTGAGCACGCCGGGCGTCCAGTTGCCCCAGACGGCGCCGTGAAATTCGTTCGAACCCGATTTGGTGGTCACGTTCAAAACGCCACCGGTCGCGCGGCCGTATTCCGGCATGAAGCTACCGGTGATGACGTTCGCTTCTTCGACGAACTCAACGGGGAACTGCGCGCCGTTGGTGCCGAAGGCGGGGTCAGACACCGACACGCCGTCGACCAAGTAGAGGTTTTCAGGCGACTGCGCGCCCGAGAAACCGAAGCCAAAGTCGTCGCCGATGACCTGCGGCGCCACTGACGCCAGCGAGTCGAACGAGCGAACGCCGTTGCCGTTCGGTTGAATGAAGCCGATTTTGTCGATGAAGTCTTTGCCGACCGTGACGCCGGTGGTCGTCGAACCGACGTCGACCGTGGGCGGCTTGCCGACGATCGTCACCGTCTCGCCCTGAACCGCTTCAGGCTGCATCTGAATGTTGACGCGAACCGTGCGGTCAACGTTCAGGGTGATGCCGGCGCGGTTGTACAGCTTGAACGACTCTTTCTCGAGCTTGACCGTATAAGTGCCCGGCGGCAGTTGCGAAATGCGGTAGGTACCCGAGCTGTCGGTTACCACCACTTCTTCGCCCTGAAGCGCGGGGCTGGTGGCCGTAACGACCACATCGGAAACAGGTTTACCCGTGGCAGCATCAGTCACCGTACCGGTGATGACTGAGTTGCCCTGAGCATAGGACACTGACGCAAGGACCGACGCTGCCAGCAGCGCGGCCTTGTACAACTGAGTTTTGGAGCGCACGGAGACACCCTCCAGCGGGTTGGGAACGAATGCGGCCGGCACCCTACAGTGTGTGTCGAGCGTGTCAACAGAGATCATTGCTTTCTTGCAAATTTTGGTAAAGGGCCCGCACCACCATGTTTGATTCGGTTCTGAACAAGGGGCAAACGGCTGGCTCGCGCTTCGGCACGGGCACCGTGATCTCCATCGTGCTGCATGCCGCCGTCTTCGGCTTGGTCATTTTCCTCACGACGCGCCCGCCTCCTGAAAAAGAGGTCGTGAGCGAAGTGAAGTTCTTCGCCGCGCCACCGCCGCCGCCTCCCCCTCCTCCTCCACCCGGCGCCAGCACCAATCCCAAAGAGGTGAAGAACAAGCCGATCAAGAAAGATCAGATCGTGCAGCCCAAAGAGGTGCCGAAAGAAAAGCCCAAAGAGGCCGAGCCCGAGAAGGAGTCTGAGAAAGAGGCCGTCGAAGGCGGCGTCGCGGGCGGCGTGGTCGGTGGCGTCGTCGGCGGGGTCGTGGGCGGCGTCGTCGGTGGCGTCGTCGGCGGCACGGGCAACCAACTCGAGACCGTGCCCTTCGGCGAAGGCATGAGTCGGCCCGTCGTCGACATGGGTGAAATCGTTCGTACTGGGTATACGCGTGAAGCCCGCGAAGCGCGCATTCACGGCATGATGATCGTCAAATGCAAAGTGCTCGCTGACGGCACGGTCAAAGACTGCCGCGTCATCAAGGGGCTCCAGTTCATCACTGAAAACGTCGTGCAGCAGCTGACGCAAATGAAAGCCAAGCCCGCCACGTTCCAAGGGCAGCCCATTGGCATCGACTACGTCTTTAACTTCAATTTCGTGCTGCCGAATTAATCAAGAATTCAATTTTAACCGATATTTCTCGTTCACCGTTGTCGTTGTCTTGAGTCAAACCACTTAAGGACTTTGCCACTCTCATGGATTTTTCACTCGGTCACCTCTGGGCGTCGATGGGCCTCTTCGCGAAGCTCATCGTCATTGTGATGGGCTTTATGTCAGTCGCGTCGTTGCTCGTGATGTTCGAGCGCATCGTGACGTTCTCGAAGTCGCGCTCGGAGTCGGTCGATTTCGCCGGCAAAATGGGCAAGCTCTTGGCGAGCAACGACCTGGCCGCCGCCGCGTCGACCGCGCTGCCGAAGAAAGGCCACCTGGGTCGCGTCATTACCGCGGGGCTCGTGGCGTTCAAGATTGCGCCCAAAGACAAAGACGCGGCCGTCGAGTCGGTCGCCCGGGCCCTCGAGCGCCAAGCGGCGCGTGAAGTGTCGAGCCTCAAGCGCGGCCTCGGCGTGCTCGCCACCGTCGGTTCGACGGCGCCGTTCGTCGGTCTGCTCGGCACGGTTATGGGCATCGTGAACTCGTTTCAAATGATGGCGGCCGCGGGCTCGGGCGGCTTGGGCACGGTCTCGGCCGGTATCGCCGAAGCGCTCATCACCACCGCCTTCGGTCTGCTCGTCGCGATTCCTGCCGTCGTCGCCTTCAACTTCTTGCAGGGCTGGGTTGACGCTCGCACGGTCGACATCAGCGAGTCGTCGAACGAATTTCTCGACCTCGTCTCGAAGCACTTCGCGCAAGGGTAATCGCCATGGCTATGGCGACAGGCGGCTCCCGCGGAGCCATCAAAAGCGACATCAACGTCACGCCGCTCGTCGACGTGGTGCTCGTGCTGCTCATCATTTTCATGGTGATCACGCCGATGCTCCAGCGGGGCAAAGACGTGAAGTTGCCCAAAGCGCACGAGCAAAAAGAAGAAAAGGGCGCAGACGCCGACCCGATCATCGTGTCGATCACGCCCGACAAAGGCGTGTACATCGAGTCTGACAAGTTCAACGACGAAGAGTTCGTCGCCGAGCTCGAGAAGAAGCTGATCGCCAAGCCGGGCACGAAGATTCTCATGAAGGGCGACCAGTCGCTCGTGTTCGACGACGTTCGCAAGGTCATGAACCTCGCGCGCAAAGCGGGCGCGAAGGCCATCTCCCTCGGCGTCGAAGAGGTGAAAGAGTAATGTCACGCATGCGCAAGTTCTCGGTCGCGCCCCAGAGCGCGCCGAACTCCGACATCAACATCACTCCGCTCGTCGACGTCGTGCTCGTGCTGCTCATCATCTTCATGGTGGTGACGCCGCTGCTCGAGAAAGACATCGTGGTCAAGGTGCCGACCCAAGACGACGTGGTCGACGTGCCCGACATTCCACCCGACCAATTGGTCGTCTCGCTCGACGTCGAAGGCGCCTTCAGCATCAACTCCGAGAAAATCGCCGATGGCGACTACGTCGAGAAGCTGAAGCGGGTCATCGCCGCCAAAGAAAAGGGCGACCGGCTGGTGTTCTTCATGGCCGAAGACCGAACGAACTACGCCCGTTTGGTGGCTGCGCTCGACGGCGCCCGCCTGGCGGGAGCCGAGACGTTGGGCATGATGACCGAGAAGCTCGAAGCGAAGGGCACGGCACCGACGCCGCCGACGCCCCCTCCGACGCCGTAATCGGCCCGGGTTGAGCCAAACAGGGGGCCGCGGCCAAACAGCCGGGCCCCCGCGGTTCCCCTCCAAATTCGCCACCCAGTGCGCTACCCTCCGGCCCGTGGCCGAACAGGTGGTGTTCGAGCAAACCATTGAAGGGCTGTTCGTACGCGCGCTGGGGGAGCGGCTCACGCCACCCATTCGTGCGCGGCTGAAAGCCATTGGGCTCGACCTCGACAAGCGCCTGATGCCCGCCTACCCCTTCGACGTGTGGATGCAGTCGTTGCGCGTGGTGGCGGAGTCGCTGTTTCCCCACGAGAAGCTCGAAGACGCGCTCTTTCACGTCGGAGAAATGCTCATTACCGGCTACCAGCAGACGTTCATGGGCCGGGCCATTTTGAGCTCGATTCGCGTCTTGGGGCCGCGGCGCACGCTCATGCGGTCGACGAAGAACTTTCGGTCGGGCAACAACTACACCGAGACCAAGGTCACCGAAATCACCCCCACCTGCATCGAGCTGTGGATGAACGAGGTCGGCCCGTACCCGACGTTCACCGCGGGCATTTTGCACGCCGCCATGGCGGCGACCGGCGCGCGCCCCACGGTCGAAATGAGCGGCCACGACGGCCACGGCTGCACGTACCGCGTCAGCTGGGTGTGAATTCGGGGTCGGGCGCGGCGGTTTCAATCGCTTTGACGAGGTCGGGGTCCATCAACTGGCGGTAGAGGTATTCGACGAAGAGCCCCGTCACGACCCAAATGGGCCAAATGTAGAGCGACGTCATCTCCAGAATGTTGGCCGGGTCGGCGTAGAACCAAATTTTGTAGCCGGTGAGCCAGTAGAGCAGCCAGCCGCTCACGCACTCCCACGCGAGAATGAGCGTGCCGTACGCCAGCCCGCGCAACGCGAAGTGCAGAGCGAACAGCCGTCGGTACAGAAACTCGATGCCGAACGACGCCACGGCGTAGACCCCGAACATCCACAAACTGCATTGGCCGTAGAGCGAGACGAGCGGCGCCGACCACACCGACGACAGGTCGAGCCGCTGGTCGACCCGCCAGTCGAACCGAAAGAAGAAGTCGAGCACCGGCACGTGCCGCGAAAACTTCGTGAGGTTGTAGAAGAACACCTCGAGCGCCGTGCCGAAGAAGCCGTACATGGCGAAGCGAAACAACCCGTAGCCAAAGGCCTGCCACCCTCGCCGGCTGCGACCGTGGCGAACGGTGACCCGACGTTTCGGTTTCGACCACGGCGTCACCGGTTGGCTCATGCGCTCGCATCTTTGCCGCTGGGGCCGACCTGTCGAGTCTTCAACCGTGGACAGCGCGACGACGCTCCACCCCGACTTTCAGCGTTCAAGACTCGGCGAACAGTATGAATTTCTTGTCGTTCTTGGCCCGACGCGCACGGGCGTGCGCCGGGGCGTCGTGGCGCGCCGGTTGCTGCCACCCACGTCACTTCAGCCTTTCAAAAGGAGCACCCAGTGCTGGCGAGAGTGAAGTCGGGCGCGCTGATGGGCGTCGACGCGGTGGTGGTCGAAGTCGAGGTCGACATGTCGGTGGGGCTGCCCTTCTTCAACGTGGTGGGCCTGCCCGAGGGCGCGGTGCGCGAGAGCAAAGTACGGGTGATTTCGGCGTTGAAGAACTGCGAATACGTGCTGCCGCAGAAGCGAATCACCGTGAATTTGGCGCCGGCCGACTTGAAGAAAGAAGGCGCGACGTTCGAACTGCCCATTGCCCTGGGGGTGCTCGCCGCGGCCGGGCTGCTCGACATTGACGCGCTGTCGGCGCTGTTGTTCGGAGGCGAGCTCTCGCTCGACGGCGCCGTGAAGCCGATTCGAGGCGTGCTGCCGTTGGCGTTGGCGGCCCGCGACTTCGGTTTTCGCGGAGTCATGGTGCCGGCGGCGAACGCGGCCGAAGCGTCGTTGGTCGACCGCATCGAAGTCTACTCGGTGGCGACGGTGCAAGAAGCCGTGCGGCACTTCACGGGCGAGGCGCCGCTGAGCCCGTACCAGCGGGGTTCGGCCACCACCGAGGGCGCGGCGACGACACTCGGCCCTGACATGAACGAAGTGCGCGGGCAGAACGAAGTGAAAGACGCGCTCGAATTGGCGGCCGCGGGAGGCCACAACGTGTTGCTGTGCGGGCCTCCTGGGTCGGGCAAGACGATGTTGGCGCGGCGGCTGCCCACCTTGCTGCCGTCGATGAGCTTCGAAGAAGCGCTCGAGGTCACGAAGGTGGCTTCGGTGTTGGGCCTGTTGTCAGACGGTCACGCGATGGTGACCGAGCGCCCGTTTCGGTCGCCGCACCACACCATTTCAGACGCGGGGCTCGTGGGCGGCGGGCCCTTCGCGCGGCCCGGCGAACTGTCGATGGCGCACCACGGCGTGTTGTTTCTCGACGAGTTGCCCGAGTTTCGCCGCAACGTGCTCGAAGTGCTGCGGCAGCCGCTCGAAGAAGGCGTGGTGCGCCTGGCGCGGGCCAACCAGCACGTCACCTACCCCTGCCAGGTGATGTTGGTGGCGGCCATGAACCCGTGCCCCTGCGGGTACTTCAATGTGCCGACCCGGGCATGCCAGTGCCCGAAGCAGCGGGTGCTCGACTACCACGCGAAAATTTCGGGGCCGCTGCTCGACCGAATTGACATCACGCTCGAGAGCCGCCCGGTCGACGTGCAGGCGTTGACCCAGCTCAAACTCGAAGAGCGCTCGAGCGCGTGGTACCGCGAGCGAGTCGAAGCCGCGCGAGACCGGCAACGCGCCCGCTTTCGCGAAGACCCCGGCGTGCACTGCAACGCCCAAATGGGCCCACGGCTGTTGCGGCAACACTGCGTGGCCGTCGGCCGGGCCCAGCGGCAGCTCTCGCTCGCGGTCGAACGGTTCGGGCTCTCGGCGCGCGCCCACGACCGCATCTTGAAGCTCGCGCGCACCCGCGCCGACCTCGAAGGCCACGAGCGCATCGAAGAAACCGACATGGCCTTCGCCATTGCGTGCCGCGTGCTCGACCGGCGCGACTGGCTGGCCGAAGCGAGGCCTCCCCGAGACTTTCTGGGCGCGCTCAGACAGCACGAAGAACGCACGCCGAATTCGGGGGCTCCCAAGACTGGCCACGTGCCACCCAAAGCGCACTCGGGCTGAATGCCGTCGGCCTTGACGACGCGCACTTGCTCGTCGAGCGCTGCTCAACGAGTACCGCACCGAGAAGGTCGCCATCGTGACGAAGGTGCCCGTCGTCGGCAACAAAGGCATCGGCGACGCGATCATCGCGAGGTTCGGCGCGCCCGTACCCGGAGGACGCCGTCGGCATTGAAGACCTTGAATGCGCGTGGCGCCGGCGAGGTCGTCGCGGGCACATCGGGTATGAGCAACGGCACGCCACACGCGTTGGTGCACGCGTCTCCCACGCGAGCCGACGATGCCGCCGTTGCGCCCACATCGCGGGCACCGCGGCCAAAGCACTAGTCTCGTCTCATGCTTTGGCCGTTGATGCTCACCTTGGCCTTGGCCGCAAAAAACGACGCACCCGATGCCGGGCCTCCGCCTGACATCATCGTCAACGGCCTCAACCTCTCAACGATGGCGTTCACGCCTGACAACATCAGAGACGTGGTGCGTTCGTACCAGCCTCAAATTCAAGAGTGCTACGAAGCCGCCATGCTGAACAGCGAGCCGCTGGCAGGCCTGGTTCGCGTGGGCTTTTTCGTTCGGGCAGACGGTTCAGTGCGCGACGCGCGGGTCGACCGCAAGAATTCAATTGGCGACAAGTCTCTGCACCAATGCATCGTCTCCGTGGTCATGGGCATGCTTTTCCCCGCTCCGCCCGACGGCCAAGACCACCCGATTGTCTTTCCTTTCGTGCTCAGGCCGCAGGACGACGGTGACTAGAACGAGCCGATTCGCCGATGCGCCAGAAGAAGTCGTCGACCACCGGCGGCACGCCCGCTGCAAGCTGTTGCCGGTGTGCGGCCCCACCGACTCGTCCTCCTGGCCCTTCTCGCGCTGCCCCCGGCGGCCCGCGGCCAGGCTGACACGTCGACCGCGGCCCTGAAGGCCGAAGCCACTCGCCTCTTTCGCGCGGGGCACTCCGAACAGGCCTGCCCGCTCTTCGCAAAGGTCGTGGCCACCTCGAAGTTCGACGCCTGGGGGTGGAACGACCTGGCGCTGTGCTGGGTACACGCGTTGGCCTTCGACCAGGTGCTTGAACCGCTCGACAAGGCGGCCGCGCTCGAGAAGGTCGTGGGCGATGACGCCTTGAGCAAGGCCATCGCCACCAACGAGGCGCTCCTCGGCAAGGCCCTGCTCGCGCACCCGAAGGCCACGGGGGCAGGTGGAGCTGCGCGCATTCTGGGGGTGCGGCGGTTCGACGCGAGCGACCGCGAGACCGGGTGCCCCCTGCTCGCGCTCGCCGTCGCGCGTGGAGAAGACGAGGTCGTCTTCGAGCCAGACGAGTGGCGCCGAATTGGCGAATGCCGACTCGACGCAGGTACGCCCGCAGGCGAGGTGCTCGAGGCGCTGCGCCGCGCGAGGGCAGGCAACGCGAACGTGGAAGACCTGGTCGACACGCTCGCGCAGCGGGAGGCCGGTCGACGGTCGACCGACCCCGACTGGAAGAAGCGCTGCACTCCACTCGACGGAAAGGCGTGCGGCCGACGCTGGCTGTTGTGCACACAGACCGAAAACCAGCATGACGAGTACCCTCCGCGCACGACCGAACACCTGGTGGTCATTGAGGCTGCCACACTCGGCAAATGGAAGAACGTCACGCCCTTCGAGGTCGCGGGAGAACATGAGCTGACGAGCAGCAGCAGCACCCAGAACACTGCTTGCGGTGCGATCCCTGAGACGCCAGGCCTGTATGCTTTCGGTGTCTGGTTCACTGAAAGCCTGGTGCTGCAAGTCGACGCCTGCACCGCGACCGCGGTGCGTTGGGACCTCGAGGCGCTGTGCAAGAGCAACGGGGGTGCGTTCAGCGACGTGCCAGTCGAAGTCGTGCCGCCGCCGAAGTGAAGACCCGACGGGGCAGGCAGAAGTCTCGGCCTCAGCTTCGCGAAAGGCGCTGGCAACGTTGCCTCTTTCTCGACTTTCGAGAATCAGGGGAGGAGCAACTCGAGCACCGGCCCAGCAGATAACAGCCAATCATGCTGAGCGGAGTACGACGAAGAGAACTTGGGCCAGTTTTTCGAGACGAGGTGGCCCCGAGCAACTCGCCTGTCGACGTTTCGGCCATCAAGAGAATGAACGCCCAGCAGCTCGACGCGCTGTTCAGCAACGGCCGCGTGCGGGCGCTCCCCACTGGCAACAGCAGCGGCACCGCGCTCATTTTTCCGGGCACGATGGTCGAACCACCTGCGCAAGACCTGATCAAAGCCCTTCTGTGGGACGGCAAAGTGCTCACGACGTCTTCAGACGGCGAGCGCGGGTGGTTGGTGAACAAGCTTGGCCCTGGCGGGGTGGTTCGCGCGGTACACGCCGAGGTCTACAAGGGCCCGAGCCAGTCAGACGGCAAGCCCGCCATCGTCTTGGACTATTCGCACACCTCCGTCGTCGCGCAAGCGATTCGCGACGAGATTCGCGAGGTCGCCCCTGGGCTGTTCATTGGCAACGTCTATTGGGGCAAGCACGCGAAGCCCTTCATGCGTTTCGTTCTCGACTTCAACCGATAGCATCGGCGCGTCAGCGTTCGTCGCTGTACGAATCACGAGCGTTCGTTCGTGTGGTCGACAACTGGGTGCCGTGAGCGCGACCGGAGTCGAAGGCGGCCGTTACGGAGCGACTTTGGTGAAGTACCACGCCACGCCACCGCCCAACGGCAACCCGCGGCGCTTGCCGTTGAGGTCGGTGATGTCTTTGAACGGGTGATCATTGACCGACAGCGCCACCGAAATGGGCACGTTCATGCTCGTGCGAGGGGTGCCGCACATCGTGGGCACCTCCAGCAGGGTGCTGCCCGCGTTCCAAAAATGGAGTTTGGTGCCCTTCGAGACGACGAGCGCGCCTTCACGCTCGCCGACGCCCGCCGGCACTTTGACGAAATTGACCGGGTCACAGTCGGGAAAGCGGGCGGTGACGGTGAACGTGCCGCTCACGACTTCGTACCGCGCGACGTCGGGCAGGTTTTCGATTTCGCGAAAGACCAGGTGGCCGTCGCCCGAATACGTGCCGCCCTGCAGGCCAAAGAAATAGAAGTCACCGGTGTATTCGGCTTTGTCGGTGATGGTGAGGTTCGACACGAGGGTCGAGGTGGGCCCACTTCGCACGCTCGCGACGACCACCGCGGGGTTCGGCACCGTGGCAGGCGCTGAAAACACGGCGCTCGACCCCGAGCCCGCGATGGTGCCCGTCTTGGCGCTGCCCCCGGCGACGCCATTGACCGCCCAGTTCATGAAAACGCTGCCCGGGAGGCTGCTCTTGCGGCACTGGGCGACCATGCAGACCTCGGTGCCACCGACCTTGCACGCCGGGCGCTGATCAGCCGTCACCTCTTCGCACCACTCGACTTGGAGCGTGACCGACTTGTTGGTTTGCACCGACGCGGTGCCGGGTCGAATTTGGCGACCGGCGAGCGCCGACCAATCGCTGAAGTGACTCGTGCTGACCGACAACGTTCGGGTCTCGGCGTTCCACGAGGCGGGCGATTTCTCCCAGCGGCCACCGAAGTTCTGAAACCCAGCGCCAAGGCTGTCAATGTCGACCCCGCTGACCTCGTTCGGCAGCAACACGAATGACACCGTGACGGGCAAGGCAAACGTGACGTTGTCGGGCTTGGTGAGACGAGCGGCACCACCGATGGCACCAGGGGCGGTCGACGTGATGCGCTGCACCGACAGCGTCGTCGGTGCCGCCAGGGCGCCCGGAGGCACCGTCACCGTCACCCGACCGTCGTCGCTCGTCAACGAGCCACCGTCTGGGCCGACCAACGCCTGAACCTGGTCGCCGTCGACGGTACCCACCGGCGACTCGATGAGTGAGCCGGCGGTCGGAGGGTCAACCACGGGTTCGACGGTGTTGGCACCTGCATCGGTGCTCGAAGAGGGGGCGACGCAACCAACTGCCACAACCACGAAGCACACGGCGACCAAACTTTCGACCATTCGGTTCGCCGACGCCCTGCCCGGCCACGTGGCGGTGCTCTCGTCGTCGCATGCGCTCATTCGCAAACACCAGACGGGGGCGGTGGCTGGCGGGGCTCGTGGCCCTCAAACTCGGGTCGACGGTCATTTCGCGGTCGGTCGACGACACCGAAGCGCGGTTGGCGTACTTGGCCGAACGCATCGACGGGGGTGACTTGCCGGGGCTGGCGCCGAGCGCTCCGTTCGACGGCGAATGGCGACTGGGCACGATTTCAATGAGTGCCCTCGCCGCCACCCACTTGGCGGTGCGTCACCCCGAGCTGCGCGAGCTGCACCGACGGCAGGTTCAACGCTGGGCCGAGCTGCTCCTGACCGACGAGGTGCGCGCTTACGACACGCGCGAATGGGGCAACGACGCGTTGGCGACCCTCGAAGGCCCCGACGGGCACGCCGGGTACCTGGGCCACGTGGTGCTCGCGGCGGCGGCGAGTTGCGTGCTCGGCAACGACGTGAACCCGCGCGCCCAGGCCCTGGTCGACGCGTTGGCGCGAAGAATCGACGAGAGCCCCACCGCGTTGATCGAAACGTACCCGGCCCAGACCTACGTACCCGACAACGTCGTCGTCGTCGCCGGCATCGCCTCGTTCGAACGTTGCACCGGCTCGACGAAGCACGCCGCGACGGTGGCCCGCTGGTTGGCACACCTGCGCCAACACTGGGTCGACCCGAGCACCGGAGTGCTGGTCTTCGCCCCCGGCCAAGCGGGTCGCGGCAGCGGCGCCGCGTGGAACGCGCTGTTTCTCCCGCTGATCGACCCCGAGTTTGCCCGCGAGCAACGCGCCGCGCTCGAAGCGAACTTCGAGGTCTCTTGGCCGTTGGTGGGTGCCGGCATTCGCGAATGGCCCTTCGGCGTCGACGGGTCAGGCGACGTCGACTCCGGGCCCCTGGTGTTCGGTCTGTCTGGTTCGGCGACCGGGTTCGCCATGAGCGCCGCCGCTTACGATGACGACGCGAATCGCTTGAGCCGCTTGCTCGCCACGGCGGAGTGGGTGGGCACGTCGGTGGGCCTCACCCACCGACGGTACGCGTTCGCTCCCCTGGTGGGAGACGCCATCGTCTTGGCCAACCGCACGGCCCTTGATTGGAGCCGAGCCGTGGCCCCGAGCCCGGCGCCACTGTTGACGCAATGAAGACGGGCACTGCCCACACCAGTGTTCACAATGAACAACTGCAGGCACTTGGTTCGTCAGCCGCCCCCCTCGCGATGGATCTGAGGCGCTCCGGCAACTGTGCGCGGTGTTGGTCAACGCCGTCACTTCAAGGAGCTAACCGTGTCAGCTCGACTCACTGTGGTGTTCTTGACGACGTCTCTGCTCGTTTCCTGTGTCGGTGAAGTGTCTGAGCTTGATCGACGGGCCTCCCCGCTCGACGCGGGGCCCGCGAACGTCAACCGAACCGACAGCGGGGCCGCACTGGCCGATTCAGGCAGTGCCGTTGATGCGGGCGCCAATGACGGTTTCGACGCCGGGAGCGTCGATGCCGGGTCGAGCAGTCAAGACGGTGGCACCACCCACTTCGATGCCGGCACCGGGCACGCCGATGCAGGCTTCGACGCGGGCCACGTCGCGTTCGACGCGGGTACGACGAGCGCCGACGCAGGCACCACGACCGTCGACGCGGGCACCACGACAGTCGACGCAGGCACCACGACCGTCGACGCAGGCACCGCGCCAGTCGACGCCGGTACCGCGCCAGTCGACGCGGGGGTTCTGACCCCGGGCGCGCCCGTGGTGCTTTACACCGACACGCTCAGCGCCCCGACCGCCGGCGGAGAAGGCGGCCAAGGCGGCTACTTGTCGATTTTCGGCAAGAACTTCGGGGCGCCCACCGACCTCGGTACGACCACGAAGGTCTTCATCGGCACCGCCGAAGTCGCGAACTACCGAATTTTGACCGCCGCCAAAGTGACGAAGCTGGCCGTTCAACAACTGACGGTGCAGGTGGGCAACCTGGGCGGAGCCGCCGTGGGCACGGCGCTCCCGGTGAAGGTCGTGGTGAACTCGCGGCCGAGCAACACGAACCTGACATTCACACCGACCGCGGGCAAAGTGCTCTTCGCCTCGCTCAGCGGCAACGACGCGACCGCGGTGGCGGGTGACATCACCAAGCCCTGGCGTTCGCTTCAAAACAACAGCGCGACGACCGGCGCCTACTACGCCGCCGCGGCTGGTGACCAAATCGTCGTGCGCGGAGGCAATTGGTCTGACACCACCGGCGTCGACGGCACGTGGCTGCGGGCCTCGTCGAACGCCGCGGCCCGAAACGGCACCCCCTCGGCGTGGATACACATCACCGCGTACCCGGGCCCCATCAACGGCAACGCGATGGAAGATGTTCACTACACCACGCCCGCCGGCAAGCCCGGCGGCTTTCAAGGCCCCTGGTCGGCCATCGCCGGCACTTCGGGAGAGTACTTCGCCGTTTCGAACTTGCGCCTCGAGGTCAACGCCGCGGCGGCGTCTGACGCGGCGCCGATCAACCTCCAATACGGCGGTGGCCACTGGCGCATCGTCAACAATGAGCTCGGCCCGTGGCCGGTGGCCGGCGTGCAAGCAGCCCGAGCGGGAGGTGTTTCGGGCAAGGGCGACGACGTGAAAATTCTCGGTAACCACATTCACCACATTGGCGGCACCAGCGACCTCGAGAATCACGGCATCTACATCGAGACCGGGTCGACCAACGTCGAAGTCGCGTT
The DNA here is from genome assembly GCA_044225205.1 of Myxococcaceae bacterium. GTDB lineage: Bacteria > Myxococcota > Myxococcia > Myxococcales > Myxococcaceae > JAEUJT01. The sequence goes on from JBGAIY010000012.1 coordinate 18,676, forward strand.
CAACTGGGTGCACGACGTCACCGGCGGCTCACTCGTGCAATTCAACGACAGCGGTGGCGGCGCGGGCACGTACCCGCTGCCGCACGGGGGCACGTGGCAAGGCTTTACCGGCGTGCGCGTGCACCACAACTGGCTCGAGCGTGGCGAAAAGTACGGTTTCAACATCAGCGACGCCGGAGCCGGCCAAGGCCAAGTCGAAGCCCGCGTGTGGAACAACGTCATCATCGGCACCAAGTTGCCGCCGGTGAGAATGAATTCGACGGCGTCGACCATCGACGTCACCGTTGCGTTCAACACCATCGCCAACGCCATGGTTTCGAACTCGGGCAGCGGCAACGGCTACTTTCGCAACGAAGGCAACGGCAGCGGAGCCATTCGAATCGTCAACAACCTCTTGGCGTTCGGCGCCAACACGGTCACCGGCACCGACTGGTTCTACGACTACTCCGGCACGTCGAGCGGTTGGTCTTTCAAGAACAACCTCTATTGGGACCTCGGCCGCGGGGTGACGCCGCCTTCCGACAGCGCCAAGGTGCTGGGAGACCCCAAATTCGTCGACGCGGCCAACGACGTTGCGCTCACCAGCGCCAGCCCGGCCATCGACCGTGGGGTGGGCGCCCTGCCCTTCACGGTGGTCGACGACCTGACCGGCACGCTCAGCCGCCCGGTGGGAGCGGCCAGTGACCTCGGTGCCTACGAATACCAACCGTAGCGACATGGCCGGCCAAATGCTGAAAACGACGAATGGACGCAAAGCTGATCAAGCAAGTGACCGAGGAGTTCGCCGCGATCGAGGGACGCCTTGACCAAACAGGTTGCCATGGTGATAGCAGACCCGGGCTGAACATGACGACTCTCTGGCAATCTCGTTTGGCTCGGTTCGTCGCTGTCGGCCCACTGGCACTGGGGGCGGTCTTCTTCATCTTGCCGCTCTGGGTCCAATTCCCCCACGTTCGTGCGCATGCCTTCGGGCACTCCCTTCATGTCGGGTTCATCGTGCCGTGCACGCTGTTGGTTCTCGGCGGAGTCGGCATCGCGCGGCGAAAGCGTACGGGAATCTTGGTGTCTCTGGTCGGCCTGCTGAGCGCGATGCTGTCCATGCATCTGTTGGGGTTCGCATCGAACCAGCTGGTTCTCGCGGCTGCCGCTGTTGCGGTGCCCCTGGTGATTCCGAAGACCTGGTCGGTTGTAAACCTCGCCCGAAGACCTCACGGCGCACGTTTTGACTTCTATTCAGAGCGCTGCCCTCATTGTGGGGAGTTCGGGGTTGGCCTCATCGCGAAACTCTTGGCGTCGCGTGGGTTCGGAGCTGACAGCGACTACACGGCTGGCTGTGCGAACTGCGGCAGTGGTTCATGTCGAAAACCCGACGCGTTCTCGCCTTGGATTGGGCTGGGCCTGGTACTTGCGGCCGCAAGCGCATTTCTGGGCGGGTTCTTCGCGTCAGTTGGAGTGTGGCTCACGGCTCTTCTCATCGGAATTGACGTCGTGCCACTCGTCGCCGCGAAAGCAAACCCGAGTACACGCGCCCCGCTCGTAGAACTCTGTGTGAACCTCCTGCTTGGTATTGGCATTCTCGCGTGCCTCACCGCGTGTTGGTGGCTGCCAGCCCTCATCGAGCGATCGAAGTAACCGGTTTTGGTGTCGACCGGAGGCAACTTGCGCTGGTCACCGTCCCAGCTCGAGTTCCACAAGTTGGCCCAGCCGGCGTTCGAGGAAGACCCAAGGTGCTTTCTCGTCCTCCACGCGAACGAAGCGCGCTCTCCATTGAGCTAGCGCAGCGCACGCAGCAATTCATCGAACGCCGGCAACGTGTCGACCGGCGCGAGGCAGGCGAAGTTTCGGCACAGATACGCGGTGGCGGCGCTCTTCGCGGGCCTGGCGCCCAACACGTCGGCGGCGACGGCGGGCACGGGCTTCGACGGAGCATGGCGGTGCACGCTCAGCGTGGGCACGTACTGCGCATCGAGGTGACGAACGAATTCTTCAGTGTTTTCACCGACAATGGTGACTTCGGCGGCACCGTCGACGGCAGTGTCGGCGGCGAGCAACAAGTGCCCGTAGGCCATGGGGTTGTCGAGCGCCTCGGCGCGCAGGGTCTCCAGGTACTTCGCGGCTTGGTCGAGGTGCCGGGTGCGGCCGGTCAGCGCCGCGAGCACGACTTGGGCTTCGGTCAACGACGACGCGCCGGAGGGAAACGCGTTGTCGTGCAGCCCGTAGGTCGGCACGAGCAGGTCTTTCTGGCCCCGCGGCGCGGCGAGGTAGGCCCGCTTGCCGTCGTCCCAGAACTGGGTGACGGCTTGGTCGGTGATTCGCTCGGCCGCTTCGAGGTACTTCGCGTTGAACGTCGCTTGGTACAGCGCCACCAGGCCCGCCGCGAGGTCACCCGAGTCTTCGAGCATGCCGTCGAGGCGCGGCCGGCCTTCTTGGTACGAACGAAACAACACGCCCGGCATGCGCTGCATGTTCGCCAACACGAAGTCGGCGGCGCGCGCGGCCATGGCCACCCAGTCGCCGCGGCGAAAGACGCGACCGGCGTACGCGAGGCCGCGAATCATGAGCCCGTTCCACCCGGCGAGTACTTTGTCGTCTCGGCCGGGAGGCACCCGCTTCTGCCGCGCCGCGAAGAGCGTGGCGCGCGCGGCGTCGAGGCGCGCCGCGTCGGTGTCGCTCACCGGCGTCACCACCTCGAAAATCGAGGTGCGGTGTTCGAAGTTGCCCTCGGCGGTGACCCCGAAGTGGGCCTTCACCAATTCGGCGTCGGCCGAAGACAGCAGCGCGTCGAGTTCTTCAGGGCGCCAGACGAAGAACTTGCCTTCTTCGCCTTCGCTGTCGGCGTCTTGCGCGGCGTAAAAGGCACCGTCGGGCGAAGTCATTTCGCGGGCGACGTACGCCACGGTTTCTTCGACCACCTTTTGCCACAGGGGCCGGGGCGCGAGCTGCATGGCCTCGCTGTACAAGTGAATGAGCTGCGCGTTGTCGTACAACATCTTTTCGAAGTGCGGCACGAGCCACCGTTCGTCGACCGAGTAGCGGTGAAAGCCGCCGCCCAATTGGTCGTAAATGCCGCCGAGCGCCATTTTTTCGAGCGTGAAGAGCACGGCGTCGCGCAAGGTCTGGTCTTTCGTGCGCCGCCAGCCGCGCAGCACCAGCGCGAGCGACATGGGGTTGGGGAACTTGGGGCCCCTACTGCCGAAGCCGCCGTTGACCCGGTCGAGCCGCGACGCGGTCTTCTGCGCGGCTTTCACGACGTCAGCCTCGGTGAAGGCGCTCGGCTTGGCCGACGAATCGAGCCCCGACGCGGCGAATTCGGTGAGGCCGTTCTTGAAGGTCTCTGCTTGCTGGTCGAGCTCAGCGCGCTCTTTGACCCACGCTTCGGCGATGCCGGTGAGCAACGACGTGAAAGCGGGCAGGCCATGCCTGGGCGCCGGAGGGAAATACGTGCCGCCGTAGAACGGCCGCAAGTCGGGAGTCATGAAGACGGTGAGGGGCCAGCCTCCGCCGCGCCCCATGAGTTGCACGACGCCTTGGTAGAGCTGGTCGAGGTCGGGCCGCTCTTCTCGGTCGAGCTTGATGTTCACGAAGTGCCGGTTCATGACTTGCGCGCACGCGGGGTCTTCGAACGACTCGTGCGCCATGACGTGGCACCAGTGACACGCGGAGTAGCCGACCGAGAGCAGAATCGGCTTGTCTTCGCGACGGGCGCGCTCGAGGGCTTCGTCACCCCAGGGGTACCAGTCAACCGGGTTGGTGGCGTGTTGCCGCAGGTACGGCGACGGTTCGTTGGCGAGGCGGTTCAAAATGGCCGTGGGGCTCGACATCATGGTGCGGGCACCGTAACCGAGAGCAGCGGCGCGCGCCCGGTCTCTGACACCCGCTTGACGACACGGTCAGGGAGAAACGCACCGAAGGGCTCTCAGTGCGGCCGAGGCTCGCTGGGTGTCGCACCGTGCCGGGCGGTGCTGCGCTGCATTTCAGCCATGAGGTCGCCCACCGCGCGCACCGAAACGCCTTGGGTCATCAGGCCCTGGAGCCACCCGTCGTCGGCACCGGCGACGAAGAGGCATTCGTTGGCGGTGCGGGGCGCGAGTCGAACGCGAGCGCCCCGCACGGTCTGCCCATTCAACGACAGCGCGTTCTCGACGGTTCCCGAGAGGTTCGTCTGGAGGTACGCGGGCTCGTCGTCCCAGAACACGCGGAGCAGGGCTTCGAACGGCTCGCTCGGCACTTCGACCCACAGGCCGACGCGCAGCTCGCTGCCATCGCTCACGGGCACCGGCAACAGCGCGCGCACGAACTTGCGTTCGCCCAGCTCAGAGAAGTTCTTCGAATTGCGCGGTGACCACCGTTCGGGCGGCGTCGCGAAGACGCAGTCGGGCTGCTTCAGGGTGAAGTCGCGGCCGTGGCCCGGGTTGAAGACGTGCTGCAGCTCCTGGTGACTCCGCAGCACCTCGTCGTGCACCCGAAACACGCGCTTGGTGCGCTCGGGGTCTGCGACGACGGTCTGGCGAGCCGGCTGCTTCGGCGGCGCCTTGCTCGAGAACGGCGCGAGGTGGGCGAGCGGGGTCTGGGTTGGTTCGACGACGGCTCCGGCAATGTCTTGCCCGTTGAGCCAACTGCGGGTGAAGACCCAACCGTCTCCGTCGCCAATGCCAAGCCACACCAACCGGCTCGACCCGTGCACCATGGGCATCGCCACGAATTCGGTGGCCGCGCCTCCGAAGGCAATTTGCCCTCGGCTGACGAGCCACTTCTTCTGACAGCCGCAGTCGCACGCCCACTCTTCGCGTGACGTTTCTTCGAACCTCATGGCGGCGGCTCCTTCAGGCTTCGGGGTCGGTGGAGACTGCACACGCCGCCCCAAGAAGTCACGTTCACTTCTGAACGTGGGCGGGGTCCATCCAGAACACCTCCCAGTGGTGGCGGTCGAGGTCGTAGAAGCTCCAGCCGTACATGAAGCCATGGTCTTGCGGCTTCATGGCGTGCGAACCACCGGCGGCGACGGCGCGCTTCACCAGCTCGTCGACTTCGGCGCGACTGGCACACGACAGCGCGAACAGGGCCTCGGAGTGCTTGCTGGTGTCGCACATGGCGTTGGTCGTGAAGGTCTTGAAGAAGGGCTCCGAGAGCAGCATCACGAAGGCCTCCCCGCTGACCACCAGGCACGCGGCCTTGTCGTCGGTGAACTGCGGGTTGAACTCGAAGCCGAGGGTCGTGAAGAACGCTTTCGACTTGTTCAAGTCGCGCACGGGCAAATTGACGAAGATTTTTCTCATGATCGGTTTCTCGCTTTCGGGTTTACGAAAACAACAATTCGCGGAGCTTCGCATGGCGCAGCCACAACCCGCCCCAAATGAACGCCGCCACGTACGACGGAAAGAGCACGTGCGAGAAGAGCGGGTTGCCGACGCGCACGTGCGTGGCGATGGCGCCGCCCAAATACCCCGTCCACAGAATGGCGCCGAACACGGCGGTGCGGGGCAACAAGTACACGGCGAGGCAAATGACCTGCAGCACGCCCAACCAAAAGACCGTGCTCGCCGAAAACCCCAGCTCGGCTGAGGTTTTGACCGCGTCGGGCACTTGGGCCAGCTTCATGCTGGCGTCGAGGGTGAGAAACAGCACCGCGAGCCCTGACACGATTCGGCCGGCCCACCGAGCCGCCGGGCGCAACGAAGGGTATTCATGCAAGGGGTGCGAAGTCGAAGGAGTCATTTTTTTCTCGGGGTGAAAGTCGAAGGTGAATTCGAATTCGAATTCGGTTCTTCAGACGACCGAGCCCCTCGAAACTCATCGGCGCCCGAGCACCGAAGTGCAAGCGCTTGATTCACGGGCGATTTTTCGGCGTCGGGTTTCAGTCGAGGTGCGCGGGCAACCCGAAGCGAGCAAACAGCGTCTCGGTGTCGAGAAACGAGTTCCAGCTGGTGATGCGGTCGTCGCCGAGCTCGAGAACGACGACGGCCCAGGGGTCGAAACCGCGGCCGTCGGCGCGGGGTCGGTACTGACCGAACGCGGGCAGGCCCGAGGCAGCCACGCGAACGAGCTTCGAGCCGCGACAGCCCGCGCCCCGGCCGCCGAGCCAGGTGCGAATGGGGTCGTGGCCCTGCAACCACAGGGTGTACGGCGGCATCGACAGGGTGGCGTCGTGGGCGAGCATCGAAACGAGCGAATCGACGTCGTATTTCAAGAACGCATCGACGTACCGCTCGACGAGCTGCGCCTGGGCAGCCGTCAACTCGGGTGGCGACTCGCGCACGTCGCGCGCTTGCAGCGTGGCGCGGGCTCGTTGCAACGCGCTGTTCACGGCGGCGGTCGACCAGTCGAGGCATTCGGCGACTTCACCCGCGGGCCACCCGAGCACGTCGGTCAACAGCAGCGCGGCGCGTTGCCTGGGAGGCAAGTGTTGCAGCGCGCCGACGAAGGCGAGCTTCACGCTCTGCCGCAAAGCCAACGCCTCACTGGGGTCGCCGTCGACTGGTATGGCCAGGGCGTCGGGCACGGGCTCGAGCCAGTGGGTGCGTGGCAAGCGGTGCAGCTCGTCGTCGACCGTGCCGACGGGGCCTTGCCACATGGGTCGCTCCCGCCGCTGGCGCTGGGTCAGCAGGTCCAAACAGACGTTGGTGGCGATTCGGTAGAGCCACGTTCGCAGCGTCGAGCGTTCGTCGAAGCGCTCGAGGCCTCGCAGGGCGCGAATCATGGTTTCTTGCACCGCGTCGTCGGCGTCGGCGACCGACCCCATCATTCGGTAGCAGTGACCGGTGAGAGCGGTTCGGTGTCGCTCCAGTTGTTCGGCTTGCGTCATGCCTGGCCTCGGGTGCGCGAAAAGGCCCCCGGTTCTTACCCCAAAGTTCGCCTGCGCCGCGCCCTCGAGACTCCATTCGGCCGCGGCCCTCAACGGAGCTGAAGCTCGTGGGGGGCGGCACGTGGCGCTGTGCAACCGCACGCGGGGCGGCTACGACTTGGCGGCCATGGGCCGTGACGTCGCGCACTTCGAAAAACTCAAACGCCTGCTCGAGCTTGAACGGCGTGAAGAACGCGAGCGACTGGCGCTCGAGCGTCAAGCCCTGCCGCTGGGCGAGCTCGAAGCGCGCGGGTTGGTGGTGCTCGACGTCGAGCTGATGGAAACGAACGTGGGGCTCGGCGGGCGCGACGTGGTGACGTTTTCGCGCGGTGACAAGCGACCGCTGACGACGAAGTTGGGCCCGGGAGACCTCGTCGCCGTTTCTCCGCGCAAGGCCGTCATCGACGACCCGCCTTCGGGCACGGTGACCCGCTCGACCCGCGCGTCGATTCAAGTCGCGTTCGACCGGCCGTTGCCCGAGTGGGCCCAAGAGGGCCGGCTGCGCCTCGACGTCACCGCGAACGACGTCACCTTCGAGAGGGCCCGCGCCGCCCTGTCTTCGGTCGCCGGTATGGACCACGGCCAGGCCCGTGACCGGCGTGAAATTCTGCTCGGCAACGCGCCGCCGCGCTTCGACAAGCCCAAGCCCATTGAGCTGAGCCAGCCGCTCAACCCCGAGCAACTGAGCGCGGTGCAGCTGGCGTTGAGCGCGCGTGACTTCGCGTTGGTGCACGGGCCACCCGGCACCGGCAAGAGCACCGTGCTGAGCGAAGTGGCCATTCAACTGGCGAAACAGGGCAAACGACTGCTGTGCACCGCGGGCAGCAACGCGGCGGTCGACCACCTGCTCGAGCTGTGCATCGACCAGGGGTTGTCGGCGATTCGCGTGGGTCACCCGGCGCGGGTGCTGCCGCACCTTCAGCAACACACGCTCGACCTGACGGTCGAAGAACACCCCGACCGCATCGTCGCGCGCGGTCTGTTCGAAGAAGCGTTCGAACTGTTGGGCTATGCGAGAAAACAGCGAACCCGGGGCCGCAGCCGAGACCGCTTCGCGAACGCCCGCGAGGCGAGCGCCGAAGCGCGCAAGCTCTTCGACGAAGCCCGAAAGCTCGAACGCCGCGCGGTCGAGTCGGTGCTGAACTCGGCCCAAGTCATTTGCGCGACCTGCTCGATGCTCGCCGGCACGGTGCTGCGCAACGAGTCGTTCGACTTCGCGTTGCTCGACGAGGCGACCCAAATCGTCGAACCGTTGGCGTTGATGGCGTTTCTCAAGGCGCCAACCGTCGTGTTGGCGGGAGACCCCAAGCAACTGCCGCCCACCATCATTTCGATGAACGCGGCGCAGCAGGGGCTGGGCGTGTCGCTGTTCGAGCGGCTGTTGCAAGAGGGCCCAGACGACGCGAAGTGCATGCTCAAAGAGCAGTACCGCATGCACGAAGCGCTCATGACGTTTCCATCACACGAGATGTACGGAGGTGCGTTGCGCGCCCACCCGTCGGTGGCGAAGCGGCTGTTGGCCGACGTGCTGACGCCGGGAGTCGAGGTCGACGCGCCGCCGGTGTTGTTTCTCGACACCGCGGGCAAAGGCTTCGACGAGTCGAAAGCACCGGGCACCGAGTCGCTCGTCAATGAAGGCGAAGCCGAGCTGGTGTTGGCGCGGGTGAACGAGCTGTTGGCGGCCGGGCTGCCCGCGCGAGAATTGGCCGTCATCACGCCGTACCGGGCCCAGGCGTCGCTCATTCGTGAGCGGTTCGCTTCGCGGCCCGAAGCCGAGCAGCTCGAGGTCGACACCGTCGACGCGTTTCAAGGCCGAGAAAAAGAGGCGATTGTGTTGTCGATGGTGCGCAGCAATACCGAGCAAGCCGTCGGGTTTCTCGAAGACCTTCGCCGCATGAACGTCGCCATGACGCGCGCGAAGCGGCACCTGTTCGTGGTGGGCGATTCGGCGACGCTGTCGGCGCACCCGTTCTACAAGCGGTTTCTCGAGTCGGTCGAAGCGCTCAGCGGGTACCGTTCGGCGTGGGAGTGGGCTTCGAAGGCGCCGGCGCCGGCGTGATGGTGACTCGCACCACCGCCGAGACGACCCGACCGACCGCGGCAGACGTTCTCACGATGCCAGCCGACACGAGCGGCGCGTCGTTGAATTCGGCCCACAGCTCGTAGGCACCGGGCGGCAGGCCCGCGAAGGGCGCCCACTGGGTGAATTTCTGCCGCCAACTGGCGCCCGGCTTCAACTCGTACGCTCGGCCATACAAGTCGTCGATGGGCGGCAACATCGACTCGCGCACCAAGACGGTTCCCGCGCGCGCACCGTCGACGACCCGGGCAAAGTGAAACGATACCGACGGAGACACGTCGGGCCCGCCACCTGGCGTCTCCCCAAAGCCCCACGTGGTGAGCGGGTGAGAGGTGACGTTGCGCAGTTCGACCTCGAGCTCGCCTCCCACCGTCAGGCGGTCGGCCGTGAGGTGAATGACCAAGGTGGGCAACGGGAGGGGCTCGGTCGGGCCTGCGGTGAGAATGACACTGAGCCAAAGCCACGCCACGGGCGGGCTACTTCTTCTTCGACCAGCCGAGTTCGGCTTTCAGGTCGGCGGTGACGGCCTTGGCCGTCTTGCCGGCGCCCCAACCGCCCGAGGTGGCGCCTTTCGAGTTCGAGGCCTTCTCGACCGGCGGTGGCCTCATTTGCGCGGCGATGACCTTGACGGTGGTGACGCCGTTGACGGTCTTCGACGCACTGAGAAAACCGCCCAGCTTGAGCTTCTTCTGCAGCTCGGTCAGGCGCTGCTCGAAGGCCGCCAGTTCACTTTTGAGGGTGGGCGAGCCCTGTTTGAACGTGCCCGACAGCAAAATGCCGGGCTCGGTTGTTTGCGAGATCACGCTACTTTTTCGCCTTGGGGTCCCCGCGGTGCATTTCGCCCTTCATTTCTTCTTTCACGAAGTCGGGCGTAGGCATGTACCAAACAGGGTCGGTGTTCGCGCTCACCCGGTAGCCGCCTTCAGCGACGATCGCCTTCCACGCTTCGGCGCCAGCCGGGGTGAGCCAGACCTGCTTGCCGTCAACGGTGCAAGGCTCGGTGAAGTCACCGGCTTTCACCGAGTGCGCATCAACGACCTTCGTTGGTTTCTGTTCGGGAGAAATGCCGGCATAGGTAGCCGCCCGCACAAACATGTCACCGCCAGCCATGGAAAAAGCCTTTCAAAGTGGAAATTCGAGTATTCACCCAAATTCAAAAGACGCGCAAGCCACCGTAACTTTTGCGGTGTTGCGACTTGCGGGCACAGTGAAAAATTGTGCACTCCGGTGGGCAATGCCCTGAATTCTCTGATTTCTGATCTGGGCATGACACGTGCTCAATGAGCCGGTGCCATGCACCAAACCCAGACCGAACCCGAGCTCGTCGATGACATGTGGGTCATTCGCATTGCCCAGCCCAACGGAAAAATTCAGGAATACCGGTGTGCGACCGAGGCCCAGGCCAAGCAATTGGCGATGGTGCTGACGGCGCCCGCGCCGTTGCTGAGCTGAGCCGACGAGCCGAAGGCTACTTCGCCTGGGCCGAGGGCACCGCGACCGCGGGCACCTTCGCCTTGGGGAAGACGACGTAGCGAAGCAGCAACAATTGGCCAAAGGTGAAGACCGCGACGTCGGCAATCATTTTCGCCGGCACGTAGGGCACGCCGAAGTGGTCACGCAGCCACACCACGACCTGACCGTGAATGAGGCTCGACACCGCGGTGACGATGATGAACTTCACCGCCGACGAGGCCAACTTCGGGTTGTGGTCGCGAAAGGCGAAGTAGCGGTTGGCGAAGTACGTGAACGTGCTGCCGACGATGCTGCCCACCATGGCCGAGGGGCGCGTCGACATGTGAAAGAACGTCAGCAGCGACGTGCCGATGACCAGGTCGAGGGCCGTCGCACCCGCTCCGACGGCGAGGCTGCGGGTGGCCCACGAGTTCCACACGCGGAGCAGCCACGCCGGCACGCGCGGGTGGGCTTGCGGGGGTTGCGGAGGCGCTTCGGTCACGTGGGCGGCCATACCAGACTCCTGTTCGGGGCGCGCAAGGGGGGCAGGCAAGATGGGGCTGGAGTGAGCAAGGGCTGCTCCACCCCTAACACGCTGATTTCACACAAATTCCTGCGCAGGGTCTTGCGCAGGTGCGCAGGCGGCTTCTGCGGCCGGTCAGCCTGGCTTGGTGCCGAGGTGCTGAAAACCCTGCTGTTGGGGCGGGCGGCGGCCATCGACGGTGACTTGGTTGCCGGGGCGGCACAGGCCGATCTCCCAGGCGGTGAAGCCGGCTGAAGCCAAGGCCCGCCCAAACGCGGCGACCTTCGCGGCGCGCACGGTGACGGCGAGCACGTAGTCTTCTCCTCCGGTGAGGGCGGCGGTCACCGCGTCGTCTCGTGAAGCCGCCCAGGCTTGCAAGGCGGGGTGCAGGTCGACCGCTTTCGAGCGCACGTCAATGGCGACGCCCGACGCGCGGCACACGTGCCCCAAGTCTTGGAGCAACCCGTCAGACACGTCGATGCCGGCGCTGACGTGCGAAGCGGCGGCGCGGGCCCAGGCCAGGTGCGGCGAGGGCCGGCGCTGGGCGTTGACCAAGGCGTCTTGAACCGGCGTGGGCCGAGCGCCCTCGTGCAGCACGCGGTAGCCGGCGTGGGCCAACCCGAGGTGGCCCGAAACGAAGACCCGGTCACCCGGCTTGGCCGCCGACCGGCGCCAGGGCCGCGCGGCGCCGCCTTCGACACGGTCAACGTCAACGACAGCACGGGCGAGCGCGTGACGTTGCCGCCGATGAGCTTGACTTCGTGCACGTGCGCGAGCGCGGCCATGCCTCCGCCCAACGCGCGCAGTTGGGCGGCGGTGGTGGTGGCGGGCAGCCCGAGCGCGACGAGGCACCACTGGGGTGTCGCGGCCATGGCGGCAAGGTCTGACAAGTTCACCGCGAGGGCTTTGTGGCCCACGTCACCCAATGAAAACGTGTCGAGGGTGAAGTGCACGCCCTCGACGACCGCGTCGGTGGTGACGCACGAAGGGGCGCGCTGACTGGGCACGACGGCGGCGTCGTCACCCGGGCCGAACGGCGCCCGCGGCACGAGCCCACGCTCGGCGAACGGGGCAATGAATGCGTCAATGGCGTCGAATTCGTTCATGCGCAGGCGGGCAGTTTCGCGTGTTGCCCCGCAGAACTCCACGACTTGGGCAGCGCGATGGCCCGAGCTGCTCTGCAACCGCTGGCGAGACCTCGACCAAATGCGCGGGTTCGGCCGCGAAACCAGCTCAAGTTCAGGTGAACTTGGTGATAGGTCGTTGCCCCCCATGGCACACTCTCGACGAGCCACACCCGTTCGCCCTCGAAACCGCGACTCCCCACTACGCCGCCGACCGGGCGGTGCGGGCGCGGCACGTGGGGCTCACCTTCGACCTCGACTTCGGCGCGAAGTCGCTGGGCGAAGCGGCGCTCACGCTGCACTGCGTGGCCGACGTCGACGTGCTGACCTTCGACGCGGTCGAGCGACCGTCGACGACGTCACGCTCGATTCGAAGAAGGTGAGCTTCGACGCGTCGGGCAAGCAGCTGCACGTGTACCCGCCGAGGCCGCTCAAGGCCGGCCGCGACGTCGAAGTTCGCATTCGCTACCGCACGACGCCGCGCCGCGGGCTCTACTTCATCGGCCCCGACGCGGCGCACCCCACCCGGCCCCTGCAGGCCTGGTCGCAGGGCCAAGACGAAGACTCGCGGTTCTGGTTTCCCTGTCTCGACTCGCCGGCGCAAAAGTGCCCGACCGACGTGACCGCCACCTTTCCCGCGAAGATGACGTCGTTGTCGAACGGTCAGTTGGTGTCAGACACCAAGAAGGGCCAGCGCCGCACCATGCACTGGCGCCTCGAGCAACCCCATTCGCCGTACCTGGTGACGCTCGTGGTGGGCGAGTTCGAAGTCTTCGAAGAGCGCTGGCGCGACCTCACCTTGCGCACGCTCTTCGAGCCCGGCCGCAAAGACGACGCGCTGCGCTGCGTGGGCCGCACGCCGAAAATGATGGAGATGTTCGAGCGACTGACCGGCGCGCCGTACCCGTGGGGCGACTACTCGCAGGTCTTCGTTTCTGAATTCATTTTCGGAGGCATGGAAAACACGAGTGCCACCACGCTGACCGACGCGGTGCTGCACGACGCGCGCGCCCACCTCGACTATTCGGCCGAGTACCTCATTGCCCACGAGCTGGCCCACCAGTGGTTCGGCGACTTGCTGACCTGCCGCGACTGGCCGCACGGTTGGCTCAACGAGGGTTTCGCCACCTACGGCGAAGTGCTGTGGAAAGAGGAGGCCGACGGGGTCGACGAGGCCGACCACAACCGCGCCGTCGACCTCGAAACCTACCTGGGTGAAGTCTCAGAACGGTATGCGCGCGCCATGGTCGCCCGCTCGTTCGACGAGCCCATCGACCTGTTCGACCACCACTTGTACGAGAAGGGCGCGCTCGTCTTGCACGAGCTGCGAAGTCGCCTGGGCACGGGGCTGTTCGAAAAAGTCGTGCGCGCCTATGTGGCGAAGCACCGGCACCAGTCGGTCGAGACCGTCGACCTCGCCCGCACGGTCGAAGACGTCAGCGGCCGAAATTTCGACCAGTTCTTCGACGAGTACGTGTTTCGGCCCGGCCACCCCGCCGTGTCGGTCGCCGCGTCGTTCGACGCGGGCAAGCAGCGCCTGACCTTGCAGGTCAAGCAAACGGGCGACGTGTTTCACTTCACCCTGCCCGTCACCCTCGAGGTGCAAGACAAGCTGACCCAGCACGCCTTCACGGTGTCGGGCAAAGAGCACACCTTCACCGTGCCGCTCAAGCGCGAGCCGACGTTCTGCCTGGTCGACGCGCACCGCGACTTGTTGGCGACCCTCGACGTGACCAAGCCGCTGGGCTGGTGGTGCCATGAAGTGAAGCGAGCGCCGGTCGCGAGGGCGCGGTCTGAAGCGGCGGCGGCGCTGGGCAAAGACGGTTCGGCCCAAGCGGTGGCGGCGCTGAGCGCGGCGTTGTTCGACGAGACGGCGTTCTGGGGTGCGCGCGAGGCGTGCGCGAAAGCCCTCGCCAAGGTGCGCTCGCCCGCCGCGAAGGCCGCGCTGCTCAAAGCGTTGACCGTGAAACACCCGAAAGCGCGCCGGGCCGTCGTGGCGGCGCTCGGTCACTTTCGCGCCGACGCGGCCGTCGGTGACGCGTTGGTCAAGCTCTGCGCGAAAGGCGACAAGAGCTACTTCGTCGAAGGAGAAGCCGCCCGGTCGCTGGGCCGAATTCGCGACGAGCGGGCCTTCGAAACGCTCAAGGGCATGATGACGCGCCCCGCGTTCGTCGACTCCATTCGAGTGGGGGCCATTGACGGTTTGGCTGAACTGCAAGACCCCCGCGGGTGGAAAACGGTGGTCGACGCGCTGAGCCCCGGCAAGCCCATGCAGGGTCGCCGGGCGGCGGCGCTGGCGCTCGCCAAGCTCGCCGAAGTGGCCGACAAGAAGACCGAAGCCGTTGACCGGCTCACGCAATTGCTGCGCGACCCGTCGTTTCGGGTGCGCCTCGGGGCCATTGACGCCGCGCACAGCCTCGGCGACGAGCGGCTGGTTGGGCCGCTGTCGAGCACCCCGTTTCTCGACGGCCGTGAAGTGCGCGCTGCGCGTGAAGCCGTACGGGCCCTGCGCGGCAAGTCGCCCGCCAAGGAGCTGCAAACCGTGCGCGGAGAGCTTGAAATGCTCAAGGCCGAGGTGCGCGCGCTCAAAGAAAACCCCCCGGCCCGACGCGCCAAGCCCCGGTAATGCCTTTTGGGGGTTGACCCCGAATGACAGTTTTCTGAGCCCCGATCTCGGTTCTCTGAGCTTGGGGGCTCGGGCCGGTCGGCGAACTCGTTGAAACGACTTCGCTTTCACCGGCACGTCGGTTGCTGAATGGGTGTGGCCGATTTTCAACCAGGGGACCTACCCATGCGTGCGCAAACCAAACTTTGGAGTGTCGTCGCCGCCGTGACTGCTTTGCAGTTGATGGCGTGTGGCAAACCGCCTTCACCCGACAACCAGGTACAACCAGGCCAGACCGATTTCGTCACGGCCGAGCCCGACAACAACTTTCGCGGCACGACCGCGGCGGGCGAGGCGTCGTCGGGAGCGCCTCCGTCGGCCAATTCTGATTCGAAGGCGTCGGCGCCGAGCGGGCGCAGCGGCACCGTCGAAGAGGCCGACACCTACCGGGTCGACCAAAACCGCCTCTTCTATTTGAACACCTACCGCGGCTTCATCATTTACGACCTGAACGACCCGAAGAACCCGAAGCGCCTGGGCCGGCTGCCGATTCACGGGTACCCCATTGAAATGTTCGTCAGTGGCAACACGGTGTACGCGCTGCTTCGCGACGCGCTGTACCTGACCCAAGGCACCGACGGCCTCAAGATCACCCGCCGCAACGTCTCGCAGCTCGTTTCAATTGACGTGAGCGACTTGAACGCGCCGAAGGTGCTCCAAGAAATCGACATCGTCGGGCAGCTGAGCGAAGGCGTGTCGCGCAAAATCGACAACACCATTTACGTGGTCTCGAACATGCCGCAGTCGTACTACTGGCCCGGCTACCCGTACGGCGACAACACCAAAGAGCAAGCCTGGGTGTACTCGTTCAACGTGGCCGACCCGAAGAACCTGCAGTTGGTCGAAAAGCTGCAAATTTTCGAAGGGGGCGGCGCGAGCACGTCGACCGGCACGAGCAGCAGCTCGCGGTGGTTCAGCGGCCTCGCCATTTCGGCCACGGCCAACACGCTGCACGTCGTCGAGAACTGGTACACGTATTCGTACACGAGCGGCGGCACCGGCGGCGGCGGTGATTCGTGCGGCAGCTATTCGAGCAAAGAAGAAGCGGTCGTGTCGATCATCGACATTTCGAACCCCGACGGTCACATTCGCAAGCACGCGCGCTTCACGACGCCGGGCGCGTTGACCGACCAGTTCAAGCACACCTACCTCTACGACGAGAACACCCAGAAGGGGTACTACCTGGGCATCTTCGGCATTCGCGGGTGGGAGGGGTCGAATTGCCAGGGCAGCTCGTTCATACAAAACACCTTCGAAGCCTGGGACGTGACCGACGGCGAACACCCGACGAAGGTGAGCGCGTTGGAGTTCGGCCACCCGAACGAAACGGTGCGCGGCACGACGTTCGACGCGAACCGCAAAGTGGCGTACGCGGTGACGGCGCAGAACATCGACCCGCTCTACGCGTTCGACTTTTCTGACCCGACCCACCTGAAAGTGCTCTCGTCAATCGAAGGGCTGTCGGGCGACATGACGGTGTTTCGCCTCATCAGCAACAACCAGTTTCTCATTGGCATTGGGCGCGACAATTCGAGCGGCTGCGCGACGAGCGGCGCGGGCGGCTCGAGCTGGCCGACCAACATCGCGGTCAGCCTCATTGACGTGCGTGACCTCAAGGCCATTCGCTTGGTGCAGCGCAAGTGCGTGAACGTCGAGAACGCCGAGTGGGTGTTCTCCGAAGTGACGTGGAACCTCGACCAAGCCCACAAAATGATCGGCATGTTCAGCGACGCCGAGACCAACCTGGTGACCGTGCCGGTGAACTACTACTCGAAGCAGAACACCGACGACGGGTGGTACTGGTACCGGCCGCAGTCGGCGGTGGGCATGATGTCGTACGACCTGAACGCGTACGATTCGTCGAAGCCCGCGACCCAGCAAAACGTCATTCGCAGCGGCGCGACCGTGTTGCACCCGGCCGGCGCGGTGACCCGGTCGATTCTGTTCGCCCACGAAGCGGGCGGCGCCAAACGCCGCATGATGGTGAACCTGTCAGACACCCACATTTCGGTGGTCGACGTGAACGACATCAACGCGCCGGTCAACCAGGCGGTCGTCGAGGTCGCGCCGTACCACGCCCGCGTGTACCACTTCGGTGACTACCTGGTCGACGAGGTGCAGGTCGGTGGCGGTTCGTGGTGGCAACCCGGAGCGTCGGAGTTTCGCGTGAAGTCGGCGGCCCCGGGCGTCGACGACGCCGCGACGCTGGCGAGCTTCACCGTCGGCCGGGTCGACCGCGTGGTGCAAGTGAAGAACCTGCTGTTGGTGTTTCGGCCGGTCGGTGACCCGACCAACGCGTCGTGGCGCTCGGCTTCGTCGCAGACCGAAGTGGTCGCTTACGACTTGAGCGACCCGACGCACCCCACCCGCCGCGGCAGCGTGACGACCGACTTCACGTCGTACCCGTGGTACGGCTTCTGGTGCGGCGAGGGCTGGGGCTGGTGGCCGTACTGGGGCTGGGGCAGCTCGGCCAGTTCGCTCGTGACCACGAGCCAAGGCGTCGCCATTCTGTCGACCCGCTACGAAAACAACGGGTACACCCAGCGGCTCGGCTTCATCAACACGACCGACGCCGACCATTTGACGATTTCGCAAAAAGACCTGATGACCTACACGTACAGCTACAACGGCCCGTACGTGCCGCCTTCGCGCAGCTACATGGGGCTTTTGAGCGACGGTGATTCGAGCTCGGCCTACTACCTCACCTGGCGCGACACCCTCGGCGTACAAACGGCCACGGGTTCGAACTTCACCCGGTACCGCTACATGGCCCAGCACTACCCGAGCACGCTCGACGGCGACTGGTCGGTCAACACGCCGGGCAGCGCGGTCAAGGTCATCGAGAATGGCGGCGAGACGCGGCTGCTCAGCACCGACTCGAGCTACCGCGCGGTCACCACCAACGGGTACACCAACTACTACCCCGACCCGCGCTTGCACCTGTTGACCCGCTCGGCCAACACGGCGCGCCTGCGCGACACGGTGACGTTCTCGGGTCAATACATCGGCGACTTGGTGGGCGACGCGAACCGGCTCTTCGTCAACGTACGGCCGGCGTACTGGTGGGCCTACGCGGCGACCCCCGACGGCATCGGCACCGGCACCGGCACGACCAGCACGAGCAGCACCACCACGGTGTACGAAGACACGCTGAAGGCCATTGACCTGAGCGCCGACAAGCTCGACGTTCGTTCGTCGAACGCGGTGGGCACCTACGGTTCGCAGCTCATGGGCCTGGTGGGCAACCGCCTCTTCGTCAACTTGCCGAATGACGGAGTCATGGTGGTCGACGTGAGCTCGCTCGATTCACCGACGCGCTGCACTTCGTGCGCACGCTCGGCTGGGCGACCCACGTGGCCTTCAGCGCGACTCGGGCCTTCGTCGCTTCGGGCTCGTTCGGCATCTTCGAAGTGCCGCTCGACGCTCCGGCCAGCATCGCCCGGCAGTAACGCTTCACCTGCCGCGCTTCACCATTTCGCGCCGAGGGTCTGCACGACCTCGGCGCGAAGTGTTGTGGGGCTCCATTCGTGGTGCGCGCAACGCGGGCTCACGGCCGACAGCACCGAAGCTGGTTTTCTCAATTCGGCGCGAGTGCTGGCGAACTCCGAAGCCCGCGCCCGGCGGCGACCACCCGCTCATCGGGAACGGTACGGCGCGGGCCTTCAGCCCGGCCGAGCGCGGTCACGGTTCCATCGTCGAGAGCGTCTTGATGGCTTCGGTGATGTCGCGCTCTTGGGGCACCGACGCCATTTCGAGCGCGTCGGCGAGGCCGATGCCCGGCACGAACTTGCCGGCGAGCACCTTGGGCGGGGCGAGCAACTGGTAGAACAATTGCTCGGTGGCGCGACGGGCCAGGTGTTCTCCGAAGTTGGTGACTTCGGTGTCTTCGTTGACGAACAGCACCCGCCCGGTTTTCTCGATGCTCGCCTTGAGCGTCGCCCAGTCGTAGGGGAACAAGGTGCGCAGGTCGATGACTTCGGCGTCGACCCCGTCGGCGGCGAGCGCGTCGGCGGCTTTGCGGCACAGGGGCAAGGTGCGGCCGTAGCTGACGACGGTCACGGTGCTGCCGGGCCGAACGACCTTGGCGACGCCGAGCGGTATGCTCGCGTCGCTCAGCTGGGGCCATTGGGCACGCCAGGCCGAGCGGTCACCCAGCGGCGCGTCGATGAGCTTCGAAAGCGCCCGGTCGTCGGCCGGCTCGCCCGGTATCGGCTCGTCGCCCTTCACCCGCATGAGCGCCTTGGGTATGAGAAACATGACCGGGTTCTGCTCTTTGCACGCCGACAGCATGAGCCCGTACGCGTCGAGCGGGTTCGACGGCATGACCACTTTCCACCCCGGTATGTGGGTGGCGGTCGCGTCGAACGAATGCGAATGGTACACGCTGCCGCGAATGCCGGAGCCGACGGGGGTCATGACCACCATGGGCAGGTGCCAGTCACCGTTCGACGCCCACGACGTGTTGCCGGCCAACTTGAGCAAGTCGATGGTGTTGTAGATGTAGTCGCAGAACTGAATTTCGGCGATGGGGCGCTGCCCCGCCATGGCGAGGCCCATGGCCATGCCGATGATGCCGCGCTCGTCGAGCGGCGAGTTCCACGTGGTTTTGAGACCCTGCGTGCAGGTGAACACGCCTCCCAAGGGGGCGCCGGTGTCTTCACCGAAAATGTCGGTCACCCCGAGGTTCTCTTCGGCGTAGTGCAGCGCCATGCGAATGGCTTGAGCCATGTTGGCCATAACGTTTCTCTCTTGGGGTCAGCGGTCAGTCAGCGAGTGGGTCGCGGCCGGGTTCACCGAAATAGGCGTGGTCCCACAGGGTGGAGGCTTCGGGCATGGGCTCGTCTTTGGCTTGCCGGGCCAAGTCGGCCATGAGCGTGGTGTACGAGTCGCGCAGCGCTTTGGCTTCGGCTTTGGTGCGCAGGCCGTGGGCGTCGAGCGTGTCTTCGAAGTTGGCCAAACAGTCGACTTCGGCCGAGGTCATGTTCGCTCCCGACGCCGACGAATGGCCGTACAGCCGCGAGACGTACGCTTCGACGAGGTAGGGTTTGCGCTCGGTGCGCACGTATTCGAACGCTTCTTTGAGCTCGAGGTACGCCGAAATGGGGTCGTTGCCGTCAATGGTCTTGCACCGCATGTTGAAGGCGGCCCCGCGGTCAGAAATGCGGGTGACGCCCTGAACCTGGCCATAGGGCGTTGAAATGCCCCACTTGTTGTTGGTGACGATGATCAAGACCGGCAGCTCTTGGCCGGGCCGGCTCGACCACACGAGGCAGCTCGCGAAGTCGCCCTCGGCGGTGCCGGCGTCGCCGCCGGTGACCACGGTGACGCCGTCGCCGCCGTGGCGCTTCTGCGCGAGCGCGGTGCCGGGGGCCATGGTGTACTGAACCTCAATGGGCGAGCTGACGGGGGCGATGTTCCACGCGCGCTTCGAGAAATGACCCGCGAAGTTGCGGCCGCCCGAATACGGGTCTTGGGCCACGTTCTTCATTTGGCGAATGGCGCCCATGGGGTCTTCGCCCATGGCGAGCAGCGTCGCCGACTGGCGATAGTGAAAGTGGCCGTAGTCGAACGCCGGGCCCTGGCCCCGCTTCATGAGCAAGCCGAGCGGCACGTTGAACGCTTCTTCGCCGGGGCCGCCGATCCAAAAATAACCGTGGCCTTGCTTGTACATGGCGATGAGCCGCTCCTCGAGGCAGCGCGCTTTCACCATGGTGTCGTGCATGCGCAAAAGCAGCTCTTTGTCGAGCGGGAGCCCCGAGGTTTGGGTCACCAGAGGCTGGGTGCGCGGCGTCGGCTTCTTCGCTTCTCGAACCATGTCGAGGCAGGCGTACACCGCGAGGTTCGCGTCGTCTACGATCACGCGGGCCGGGCTGGGCCAAAGCCGCGGTTGATGGTGCGATGCGTCGTGTGGGTGCGGCGGGCCGCCAAGGCGACCTGAGCGGGCTACCGGTAAAAGCGCTCGTACAGCTTCTCGAGTTCGTCTTCGCAGTCGTAGAGCTTGCGCAGGGTGTCGGCGGCGTCGCACTTGGCTTTCGCCTCGTTCCACGGCCCTTTGAAGTACTGACGCTTGTCTTTGTCGAGCTTCATGCTCTGCTCCATCGACGCGAGGCGGTCGTCGATGCGGTGCTCGCGGCGGCGCTGCCCCAAAAACACGTCGTCGCGAACTTCGTCGGGGTCTTCTTTGGGCTCGTCTTCGACCCCAGCGTCGACATCGCCTTCGGCGACCGGGTCGTCTGGCGGCGGGGCCACCGTGGTCGGCGAATCGGCCGGGTCGGCGGGTTTGGCGACGGGCTCGTCGGGCACGGGCAGCGCCGGGCGAATGGGCGTGGGCGCCGGTGGCGTCGCCAGCGAACCCGCGTCGCGCTTCAACCCGACGGGGCGGGCCACGACGATGGGCTTTTGCGGCCAAAGCACATAGGCGGCCACGCCGAGCAGCCACACGGCGATGACGCCGCCGACAATGTAAGGCGTGTTGCGGTTGGCCCTGCGCTTGAGGTCGGCCACTTCGGCTTTTCGGGCCAGTTCGCGGGCGCGTTCTTTGTCGGCCTGCGCGGCGCCCTTGGCCGCGGCTTTGGTGACGACGGGCTCGACCGCCACCAGGCTCATCATGGTGCGGGCCGACCGCAGCTGTTTGGTGGCGGCGCGGAGGTCGGCTTTCACCTGTTCGGCGTCGGGGCGCGCTCCGGGTTCTTTTTCGAGGAGCTTCAAAATCAACTCCGAGAGCGCTTTGGGTATCTCGGGGTTGAGTTCGTGCGGCACCGGGGGCGTGTCGTGAACGTGTTTCTCCATCACCTCCATGGGGGTGGTGCCGATGAAGGGCAGGCGGCCCAGCAACATGTGAAAGCAAAGCACCCCGAAGGCGTACAAGTCGGCGGGAGGCCCGGCTGGGCGGCCCCGCGCGTGCTCAGGCGAAATGTAGTCGGGCGTGCCGGCGATGCGGGTGACGTGTTCTTGCTTGCGACGCGCGAGGCCGAAGTCGAGCAACTTCACGTAGTGCGAGGTGCCTTCTTTGACGAGAAACACGTTCGCGGGTTTGAGGTCGCGGTGAACGATGCCGGCGGCGTGGGCGGCGGCCAGCGCCGAGAGCACTTGGTCTAAAATGACGACCGCGTCGGCGGCGGGCACCTTGCCTTCGCGCGCCATCAACACGTCGAGCGCCTCGCCCTCGAGCAACTCCA
>JBGAIY010000559.1:0-4519 GCA_044225205.1 Myxococcaceae bacterium
GGCGTGCCGAGCTGTCGTTCTACAAGAACACGCTCATCAACTTGGTCGCGGGCCGCACCATTGTCGCCGCGGCGATGCTGGTTTCTGAGCCCGACCACACCGTGGCGACCGTGCGCGAGAAAGCGCAGTTCTTGTCGCGTCTGTTCAAGTTCGAATTCATTTACCCCGTGGGCAAGTCGTTCGAGCACATTTTCGACGAGACGGTCGAGCACCTGCACCACCTGGGGTTGGTGGTGCGTGACGGGCAGAGCATCACCATCGCCCCTGAAGCGCACGCGCGGCCGCAAATCGAATTCATCGGCGACCTGTTGCGCGACTACCTCGAGTCGTACCTGCTCGCGGCGCGGCAAGTCAGTGAAGTGCCAAGCGCGGGTGGGCAAGACAAGAAAGAGTTTCTCAAGAAGGCGCTCGAGAACGGCCAAGCCGACTTCTTCGCGGGCGTCATCACGGCGAAAGAGGCGCTGTCGAAGACGAACCTCGACAATGCGTTGCTGTACCTCATCGACCAGCAGTACCTGGTCGACCACGAGAAAAAAGTGCACAAAGGCCCGAAAGACGTGGCCGAGTTGGTGTCTCACCTGCGCGAATATTTGCCGGCTTCACGGTAAAGACCCGCGCCTCACCCGAACAGAAAGACAGGAACATGGCGCTCAAAATTGAAGACCTGAAAGTCGGCACTGGAGCCGAGGCGAAGACCGGCCAGGCGGTCGCGGTGCATTACGTCGGCACGCTGACGAGCGGTAAGAAGTTCGACAGTTCGCGAGACCGCAACGAGCCCTTCGAGTTCAAGTTGGGCGCGGGCATGGTCATCGAAGGGTGGGACAAGGGCGTCGTGGGCATGAAGGTGGGTGGCCTGCGCCGGCTCACGGTGCCTCCCGAAATGGGGTACGGGCCCATGGGCTACCCGCCGGTGATTCCTCCCAATTCGACCTTGGTGTTCGAAGTCGAATTGGTGAGCGTCTAACGAGGGGTTGGCCCCCGAGCTTTCTGGGCGATGGCGAGCTTGCGGCGTTCGACGGTGAGCGTCGCGGCGTCGACCATTTCGTCGTCGATGACGATGGCGCCCAGGCCGGCGTCGCGGTCGGCCGAAGCGTACGCGTCGATGATGCGCTGGGCGCGGGCGACTTCGGCCTCGCTCGGAGTGAAGACCGAATTGATGACGGGCACTTGGGCCGGGTGAATGGCCCACTTGCCGTCGAACCCGAGCTGCGCGGCGTGGCGGGCGTCGGCCTCGACGGTGGCGAGTTCTTTGAACTGCACGGTGACGCTGTCAATGGCGTCGAGCCCGGCCGCTCTCGCCGCGGCGAGCAGGTGCTGGCGGGCGTACGCGAAGGTGGCCTGGTGGTTCTCGCGAAAGTCGCGCGCACCAATGGCTCCCGCGTAGTCGGCGACCCCGAAGATGAGCGAGTCGAGACGGGCCGACGCGTGGGCCACGGCCTCGGCCTGCACGACGGCGCTCGGCGTTTCGACGAGCGCTTCGAGCCGAATTCGGCCGACGGGCCACCCGTGAGCCAGTTCAATTTGGGTGATCAGCCGGTCGACGAACTTCACGTCGTCGGCCGAGCGCACCTTGGGTACCACGACCACGTCGACGAAGGTGCCGGCGGCTTCGAGCACGTCGACCAGGTCGCGGTAGCACCATGGTGTGTCGGGGCCGTTGACGCGGTAGGCGCGCACTTTGCCGTTCGTGAACACGGCGGTCTTCAGGGCTTCGGCCACCGTTCGCCGCGCGTCGACTTTCTGTGACACCGCGCAGGCGTCTTCGAGGTCGAAGATCACTTCGTCGGCGTCGCTCGCCGCCGCGTTCAGCATCATTTTGAGCGAGTGGCCGGGGCAGGTCAGTTCTGACCGTCGAATGGGGCGCGTCATGCCCGGGTGATGCCAGAACTTCGGGCGGCTGTCGTCACCGCGTCACGTTCAGTGCGGCATCGGTGGGCAATTCGGGGGCAGCTCGCTCGACGTTCGACAGTCGCGCAGGCCGATCAATTTGGCGCTCCAGGGGCAGTAGGTACCGTTGGCGAACGCGGCGCAGGGCGACGCTTCGACGAATGAAGGTCGGCCGTCACACAGCTCAATCGACGTCGAGGCGAAGGTCACGGTGGCGCCGTCGACGTGCCATGACCAAGGAGCATTGTATTCGGTCGCGTCATTCGCCGCGGTCGCGCTCGAG
This sequence comes from Myxococcaceae bacterium, assembly GCA_044225205.1. Taxonomy (GTDB): domain Bacteria; phylum Myxococcota; class Myxococcia; order Myxococcales; family Myxococcaceae; genus JAEUJT01. The sequence goes on from JBGAIY010000559.1 coordinate 2,171, forward strand.
CTGGGGCTCGTGCAGACCAACTTGCCGCTCGGGTGACGGTTGGGTTGTCGGCCTTGCCACATTTGAATGACCTGCTTGACGCCGGTGGCGTTGGTCACCCAAATGGCAAAAGGCTCTCCGCCCACGTCGAACGAGGCGTACACCCCACCGGTCGCGCGCCCGAGGGCACTTTCGGCCGTTTGAGCCAGCGGAGCGGACGCACCTGCTTCGACTGGCGACTCTTCGAGAACGGCACCGCACCCTGCGAACGCCAACGCGACCAACGGGCCCTGCCACAGCGCGTTATTCATGAGACCTCCAGAAGGGCAGACGCAAACACCAGCCGCGTCGGTTGGTTGCGGGCGTCATGCGAATGTGGCGCGTGACGGGAGACGAGCCTCGTCGGTCTCAAGAATTCTCGCATTTTGGGAAAGACGCTCGCCCCTCTACGCTGCGATTCATGTCAGGCCCCATTCGTTCGACCGCTGTCGTCGCTGGCCCCCTGCCGCGAACCGTTGCAGACGAAGCCAAGTCACCCCCGGCCGACGAGGCGCCTGGGCCGCGCCAGGTGACCGACGGGTTCGACCGCCAGCCGCTCAACCTGTCGTTGCCGAACTTGGGGCCCGAGCCGTCGAGCTCGAAGACGACAGACGCCGCGAGCGGGGCGATGCGGGCCGCGGTCGACCGCTACACCGCACGGCTGGAGAGTGTGGTCGTGCCTTCGGCGATGTCGATGGCGCGGGGGGCGCCGGCCCTGACGAGCGGCGCCCTGAGCGCTGCCCAAGAAGTCGAGTTTCGGCACGCGACCAACGACTTCTTGAATGAACTGCCGCTGGGCGCGCTGTCACCGACGCTCGCCGACCGCATTCAAGAGGCCTTGAAGGGCGAGGGGCTCACGGTGCCCGACCTGCAGATCACGCCCGTGGGGAGACTGCCGCAGGTGGCGAGAAACCTGGTTCGCGACGCGGCGAGAGACTACGTCGACGCGCTCAGGCACGAGGCCCCGGCGGCGTACTATTCGCTGGCGGCGGCGGGCGCGGCGGCCATCGGCTACGTCGCGTGGGAACACGGCACGAGCAAAGGCCTCAAGCCCGAACTCGCGCACGCGTTTTTCAACTCGCGTCTCGAGGTGAAGGTGGGCGCCGAGTGGGCCGCGCATTTCAAAGACTTTCAATTGACGACGACGGTGACGGGGCACGCCGACTTGGGCGACGCGGGCCACCTGGCGGCGACGGTGACGGCGAACAGCCGAACGGGCGTCGACCGGGGTCGACTCGACTACGCGTTTGGGCGGCCAGAATTGAGTGGCGCGGCGTACCTGACGGTGAATCAACGAGGCGTCGAGACGATCGGCGCGAGCGTGACGCGCATGCCGAACTCGCACCTGGTGTTGACCGCGCGGGTCGAGCACAACCGTGCCGACGGGCGCACGAGCGCGACCGCCGAAGCGGCGTTGCGGGTGAGCGAAAACGTCGACGTGGCGGCGTCGGCGACGACCGACACGAACCACCAAACGCACGTCGGGGTGGGCGTCAAAGTTCGGTTTTAACGGCGCTGGGCCGCGGCCCGGAGTAGACCGCTGGGGGTGAACCCAGAGAATGCGCTCAACACGAACGTCGGGCACCGGCTCCGCGCACTGCGGTTGTCGAAGAACATCAAGCAGGCCGACGCCGCGCGCGAACTGGGCGTGAGCCCGGCCTATTTGAACCTGATCGAGAAGGGCAAGCGCATGACGCCCTTCCCTCTGCTGTGGAAGGCGCTTCGCTTTTTCAACGTCGACCCCGAAGAATTCATGTCGCAATTGGGCGAGGGCCGGGTCGACCAGGCGCTGGCCAAGCTGCTCGACGAGCCTTTGCTGAAGACGCTCGACCTCGACCAAGAGTCGCTGCAGTCGCTGTCGGCCGAGCCGAAGCTGGCGGGCACCGTGGCGGCGCTCTTCAACCTGTACAAGAACACCCGCACTCAGCTCGAAAACGTGATGGCGCAGCTGTCGTCGAAAGAACGGGCGCCCGACGCGGCCGCGGCTCCCGACGGGAGGCTCGACTATTCGCCCTTCGACGAGGTGACCGACTTTCTGCAGGCGCACCAAAACTATTTCCCCGAGCTTGAAGAAGAGGCGGAAGCGCTGCGCGGCGAATTCAAGCTCGAGCGCGAAGTGCTGAGCTCGCAAATGAGCCGCATGCTCGAGAGCCGGTTCGGCATTGTCACCCGGTTTGCCGAAAGCCCCGAAGGTTCGTCGGTGGTGCGAAGGCTCGACCTCGACAAGAAAGAGCTCGCGCTGGCGCCGACCTTGACCGAGCAGATTCTCAAGTTTCAACTGGGTGCGACGTTGGGGCTGATGGTGCTCGACAAGACGCGCTTGGTCGACCG
>JBGAIY010000013.1:0-39216 GCA_044225205.1 Myxococcaceae bacterium
CCAGCTCTTTGACGTACGCGGGCAGCTGCTCGGCCAGTTCGCGGTAGGTGAGGGGGCGGTCGCTGTCTTCGGGCACTCGCCGCCACGACCCCAGGTGCACTTCGTAAATCGACATGGGCAGCCGGTCGCGAGGGGCGAGCTGGCGGCGGCTCAGCCAAGCCTGGTCGGCCCAGCGATGCTCGGTACGCTGAACGACCGACGCGGTCTGTGGGGGCACTTCGGTGCGAAACGCGAGCGGGTCGGCCTTGAGCACCACGCCTCCGCCCCGGAGCCGAAGCTCGAACTTGTACCGCGCGCCCTCGCGCACACCGGGCACGAACAGTTCCCACACGCCCGACGCGCCCATCGAGCGCATCTGGTGAATGCGGCCGTCCCAGTGGTTGAAGTCGCCGACGACCGAAACACCCTCGGCGTTCGGGGCCCACACGGCGAAGGCGGTGCCCTCGACCCCTTGGTGGTGAATGCAGCGCGCGCCGAAGCGCTCCCAGAGGCGGCGGTGCCGGCCTTCACCCACGAAGTACAGGTCTTGCTCGCCGAGCGTGGGCTCGAAACTGTAGGGGTCGCGGGTGGTGGTGACGTGTGAAAGCGTCTTCACCTCGAGCTCGTAGCGCGGGTCGAAGGTGCTCGCCCACTGCGCTTCGAAAACTCCGGGAAAATCAGCACGGGGTCGCAACGCGACCCGACGGTTGGGTGCGACGACCACCACCTGCGTGGCCTCTGGGCGAAACACCCGGAGGACCACGTCAGCGCCGGCTGGGTGCAACCCCAGCAGCGAGTGCGGGTCAGCATGACGCAGCGAAACCAGCCGACCGAGGGCGCTTTCGTGCATCATGTGAGGTCACCCGCAGAGATCGAAACTGGTACCGCGAACCGACTACGAGCCCGCGTCGGTCTGCTGAACCGTTGCCGAGTAGCTGCACTTGTTGCTCTGGCAGCTCGCGGTCTGCGACGGCTTTTGGGGGCAGTCGAACCTGTCAACGCACTCCGGCCCGCAGGCGGTGGCCAGCATGGCAATGCCAGCGATCAAAGCAACGACGGCAGCGATCTTCGTTTTCATGTTGATCCCTCCAAAAACACGCGAATGGGAATGCACTCCCAAGGTTGGCGGCCGTTTGTACGCGAGACCCACGTACGGTCAATGAGAAAGTAGCGTTTTTGCGACAGACCCGAGCATCTGGTCACCAGAGCGGCTATGCCCGCCCGGTGCGCGCGGTGGTGTGTTCGATGCTCGTTTTGGCTGGGTGCGGGGTGCCCGAGGCCGAGGTCGGCCCGGCGAGAACCTGCACGCTTCGGCTCGTGTACCAGGCGGGCCCCTCGGTCTCGGTCAACGTGCAAGTACGCGGAGAATGGGCGGGTTTTGCCCCTGAGCCGATGATTGAAAAAGACGGGGTGTGGTCGTGGCAAGGCACCTTGCCCGCCCGTGATCAAGGGTACGGCTACCTCTTCGACGTCAACGGTCAAACGGTTCGCGACCCGCTCAACGGCTTCACGCGGTGGGTCGCCGAGGCCGAGGTCTCCCGCCTGGCGGCGCCTGACTGCAGCCGCCCGCTGCTCGAGGTGGCGAAGTTTCAGGTCAGCGCCGAAGGGGCCCTGGTCGCGCAAGTCGTGGGGTACCGGGGGCTCGCCGGGCCGGCGCTGCGCCGCCCCGACGTGACGCTCGACGCGGCGCCGGTCGACGCGAGCTTCGACGCGAAAACGGGCCTGATTCGCGTGGAGCGGGCGGCCTTGGCGGTGGGCAAGCATTGGCTGAGGGTCACCGTCGCCGACGAGTCGGGAGCGACCGCGCCGCCGCTGGCGTTGCCGTTCTGGGTCGAGTCGAAGCCGTTTCATTGGGCCGACGCACTGATGTACTTCGCTTTCACCGACCGCTTTCGCGACGGCGACCCGTCGAATTCGAGGCCGACCCCGGGAGTCGACGCCCAGGCGAACTACCAAGGCGGCGATTGGGCGGGTCTCGCCCAGGCGATCGACGAAGGCTACTTCGACCGGCTGGGGGTCCGTGCGCTGTGGGTCTCTCCGGTCGAAGCGAACCCCGACGACGCGTACGTGGGCACGAATGGCCGGTACTACACGGGGTACCACGGGTACTGGCCGTCGGCTCCGCGCACCACCCAGTCGCGTTTTGGCAGTCTCGAAGACCTGCGGCACTTGACGAGCGTCGCCCACGCCCACGGCATTCGGGTCGTGGCCGACGTGGTGTTGAACCACGTACACCAGACCGACCGGTACTTCGTCGAACACCAGAGCGACGGCTGGTTCAACACCGGCAACGGCTGCGTTTGCGGAGCCCCCGGCTGCGGGTGGGACGAGCGGCCCCTCGTGTGTTGGTTCACCTCGTATTTGCCCGACTTCAACTGGCGCAACTCGGCCATGGCCGACCAGCTCGTGGCCGACACCCTGTGGTGGCTCGAGAATGGAGACTTCGACGGTTTTCGGGTCGACGCGGTGAAGCACTTCGATGTCACCGCGGTGAGGGCGTTACGGGCGAGCTTGGCCTCGCTGACGGCGATCACCGGCACCGAGTTCTACCTCGTCGGCGAGACGTTCACCGGGGCCGGCGAGGCGGGGCGCGCCCAGCTGAAGACAGCGATCGGCCCGCAGCTGCTCGACGGCCAGTTCGACTTTCCGCTCTATTGGCCGGTGGTCGACACCTTCGCGCGGCAAGGTTCATTTCGGGCCCTCGACGAGGCGGTGCACGCCGGCGAGGCGGCGTTCGGCCAAACCGCGCTCAACGCACCGTTTTTGGGCAACCACGACGTGGCGCGTTTCATGTCGTACGCCGCGAACCAAGTCACGGCGAACCCCGAGGCCCAAGCGTGGGACAGCGAGACGAAGCCTCCGCCCAGCGTTGACCGCGACGACGCGTTCGCTCGGGCCACCGCGGCCTTCACGTTCTTGCTGTCGCAAAAGGGCGTGCCGCTCATTTACTACGGCGACGAAATTGGCCTGCCCGGCGCGGGCGACCCCGACAACCGCCGGTTCATGAAGTTCACCAACTTGTCGACGCGCGAGGCGGCGTTGTTGGCGACGGTGCAAAAGCTGGGGCGAGCGCGGCAGGCCCACGGCGCGCTGCGCACGGGCTCGTGGCAAACGCTGTCGTTGGGTGACGACGTTTGGGTCTACCGGCGAGCCGACGAGCGCGAAGGGGTGCTCGTCGCATTCAACCGGGGGCCGAAAGAAGTGGGTACGGGGGTGACGGTGCCGAAGAGCAGCGTCGACGTGTTGACTGGAACGCGCTACGAGGCGGGGGCCACTTTGACGGTGCCGCCGAACGCCTCGTTGCTGTTGGTTGAAGAATGAAATGAAGCGTTACGGGTTCTTTTGTTTGTAGAAGAACATGATCGAGTAGCAGTGAAACTCGTTGTCACTCGACTGGCGAACCACTTTGTCGACGATTTCAAGGTCGGCATTGCTCTTAAGCCAGCGCGTGACGTTTTCACTGAGCTCGTCACGCTCTTTTGCTTTCGTTGCTGAAAAGACCTTGACGCCTGTGAACATGCCGCGCTTATCCCACGTGGGTGATTCGTGGTTCAAGAGGTTTCGAAAATGTTGATTGACCTGCACGTGCATTCATACCTGTCGCGCGACTGCCCCCTCGAACCGAAAGCCGTGTTGGCGCGCGCCGAGAGCTTCGGCCTCGACGGCGTCGCCTTCACCGAAACGAACACCCAAGACGGCTGTGACGAACTGTTCGACTTACAGCGCCACACGAAGCTCAAAATTTTCGTGGGCCTCGAACTGGCAACTGACAAGGGTCAATACCTCTGCTTTTTCGACAAGCCCGACCGAGCGCCCGAACCGGTGCAGTTGTGGGGCAGCAACCGCGAAAAGGCGTGGAGCGCCGATGAGTGTTTGCCGAAGTTGAAGTCGCTGGGGGCGGCGATTGTCGCGGCACGGCCGTATGATCGCGACTACCCGACTCCGGCGAACGACTACGTCAAGACGCTGAAATTGTTGTCGGCGGTCGAAGTGTACAACCCCAAAGTGCGCACCGGGGCAAACGAGCAAGCCATTGAAGCGGCGACGCAGCTGAAGGTGCCGGGCGTGGCGGGGAGCGACGCGAAGACGTCGATCGACGAGGTGGGGTTCGGCGCGACCTGGTTTCACGCTCCGGTGGCGACGCAGGCCGACCTGGTGAAAGCGCTGCTCGCGGGGCAAATGAGCGCGGTGCAAATGGGTGAACTGCCGGGGCTGCGTCGGCCGGGCGAAGCCAAAGCCGAAGACGCCAAGAAGAAAAAAGCGCGCCGCCGCTGGCCGCGCTGAGCCCCAACCTCAGTGCTCGTGCCGCACCATTCGTGCGATGAAGGCCGCGAATTCGGCCTCGGTCGGCACCCGGTTCGCGGCGGGCGGCTTGCGGCCCTGGGGCTTGGTGGCGGTGAGCGGCTGCGCCGGAATCAGGGGAAATTCGTCGTACGCGCCCGACCCGTCGGCGTCGACCAACACCGCATTCGTGAAGGCCATGGGCCGACCTGAATTCGCGGTGCAGACCCCATTCGTGCACGAGACCGTGTCCCACGCGAGGGGGGCCAGCGTTCGCACCGCGCTGCTCGAGCGCACCATGGCCACGAACCAGGTGTCGGCGGGCACGGTCATGGTGAAGGTGTGGGTGACGTGCACCCGGCGGGCGGTGACTCCATTGAGGCCGGGCACGACTTCGAGGGGCAGGGCGGTGGGGTCGAACGTCTTCTTCGCGGCGATTCGAGCTTCGGGCCACGTGCTGTTTTCGACGCCGCCGGCCGATTCGCGCCCCGCCGAGTGGGTGTAGAGCTCGACGGAGTCGAACTGCAGCCAGTCGGGCGCCTGCACGTCGACCGTCAGCTCGACGTCGCTGCCTGACGGTACCGACAAGGTGTCGCCCACGCCGACCGGGGCGTCGCCGCCGCCGGCCTTCTTCGCGGTGACGGTGATGAAGGGCCCGTTGCCGGCAATGGCGTGGCGTCGTTTGATTTCACTCGCGAATTCGCTGGGAGAAAATTGGGCGATGGCGTCGTCGGCCACGCGCACCCAGGTGCGGCCATAGCCTCCGGTGGTGGAGAACGCGGCGTGGGTGTCAGAAACGCCGGTCGCGACCTTGACCCAGCCGCGAGACAAAAACGTCATCCAGTCGTTGAGTACGGCGTAGTTGGGGGTGGTGCCATTCATGGCTTCAATGGCGTCGAACGCGGTGCTGAACAGCTTGGTGTCGTCGGGCGTGGCGGCGGGGTTCGGCGTCATGCGAAAGGTCTCGGGCGCGGCGCTGGTGGCGCCGGTGACGGTGTTCACCTGGAGCATGGTGAGCGTGCCGCCGGGTGACGAACGCGGGTGGTTCATTTGAATGACGGTGTCGGGGTCGCGCGCGCGCAGCCCGGCGTAGAGCTCGTCGAGGCGCAACGTCGGCCCGTCTCCGCCGGCCCAGTCGAACGGGGCTCCGGCGGGGCCGTCGTGGGGCGTGACCGGGTAGGTCTGCTGGTGGCCGAAGTCGAAGGGCGTGACCTCGCAGCCGATCATGGTGGCCATTTGGCCTTGCACGCCCAAGTCGCGAACGAGCGGTGCGTAGTCGGTGATGAAGTCGTGGTCGGTCGACACCAACACGTCGACTCCTTCGGCGGCGAACGACATCACCCGCAAGGCGTTGGGCACGCTGCTGTCGGGGCTGTTCACCGCGTGCACGTGCAAGTCGGCGCTCACCCAGTGTGACGTGTCGACGACGTGGGCCAACACCGCGTCGACCGTGGCGTCGCCCGTCGTCACGTCGACCGGCTGCCCGTGCAGCGGGTACGTGTCGGGAAAAGCCGAATACTCGGGCCCACGCGTCACCATGACTTCGTACTGGCCGGGAGGCACTCGAACCAACGCCTGCCCCGACGGCGCGGCGAATGACACCGACTGAATGGTCGACGGCCAGTCTTCGACGTCTTGCACGTGGCGGTACGCGTTCGGTTGAAAGGCGCACGGCCCTTGCGGGCACGTCACGACGACGCGCGCGGTGAGGCCCGCGTTGAAGGGGTCTTTGACGTTGACGGTGATGGTGCGGCTCGCGCCGTATTTGACGGTGACGGCGGCGGTGCCGTTCGACGGCACGGCAATGGCGGTCGGCGTTTCGAGTGCGTAGCCCTGCGCCCCGGTCGACACGAGGTAGTTGCCTGGGGGCAGGTCGACTTTCGCGACGCCCGCGTCGTCGGCGACCAGGGCGGTGACCTGTCGGCCCGTTTCGGCCGTCATGACCGCGATGGTGGCCGCGGCCGCGGGGGTGCCGTCGGCCAACGTGGCGGTCACGGTGAGCCTCGACTTGCCGGCGTGGTCGAGCGCCAACAGGGTGCTCGAAATGTCGGCGAGATCGCGCCCGACGAAGAAGTCGCGAACGTATTGGCGGCTCTGGCCCGCGAGAATGCCGAACGAGCCGGGGCGCGAGCGGGCGGTGGCGTTGAGCCAGCTCAACAAGCCCTGCTGGTTCTCGCCCTCGGCGACCACGGCGGCGATGCCGGCGATGGTGAGCAGCGCGCTCGCGGCGGGCTTCGTCGGGTCGGCGAAGGTGTAGGCGCGGTAGCCGTACGCGACTTGGGTCGACTGGTCGCCGAACCAGGTCGTGGGGTCGATGAGGCAGTTGCGCGCGCCAAAGCCGTTGGTGCAGCCGGTGGGGTTGAAGAACGACGCTTCGCCCCCGCTGTCGAAGAGGTCTCCGACTTGGGTCACGACGTTGTCTTTGCCCGAGTTGCAAAACGCGGTGAGCATGCGCACCCGGGTCTCGCCTGGAGACAGCACGTAATAGGTCGTCGCCGTCAACGGGAGCGGGGTGTCGGGGTTGACGACGAGTTGCACGCCTTGGCCCAGGTATTCTTGAATGACCGAGTTGGGGTTGACGAAGTCGACGACCGCGTCGTCACCCGTCGCGGCGATCACGGCGTACCCGCCTTTCGACCCGTCGTTGAGCACCTCGACTTTCTTGACGTTGATGGTGCGCCCGAACCCGTAGAGCACCTCGAGTTTGCCGAACGTGTCTCGGCCCGGGCCCGACGCCCGCTTCACGTCAGCGTCGATGATGGTGCCCCCGTACGGCGTGGGAGACACGAGCCGAAACGGCCGCTGAATCACCACGCGAATGCGGTCGTTCGACAACAAGTAGTCGCCCACGGTGCCTTGCGCATACGGCCCGCCGATGAGTTCGTCGGCCGACTCGATGACCTTGGCCGCCGCGCCGTCGCCGACCGCCGAGAACAGCCCCGTGTCGCCCAACTTCACCTCGCAGCGGCCCGACGGCGGGTCGGGGGGCACGACGGTTTTGCGGGGGCACCCGGTCAACACCGAGAGGGCGACCGCGAGCAGGGTGAGGCAGCGAGGCGAATGCATGCAGAGGGGTATAGCCCGGGTCGCTCGTGCATTTCACAAGCACCCCGCTTGCCATTACGGTTGAGCCCTGAACGATGTTGCCCGAGAGAACCGACAGCGAACGGCGTGCGGCGATCGAGCTCATGTACCGCATTCGTGCGGTCGAATCGCCCCCAGACGAATTGGGGCAGCGCACCATTTGGCACCGCGGTTCGAAGGGCGCCGAATTGGTGAGCTGGGTCGACGCCGACGGTCGGGTGTTTCGACAAGAATTGATGCTCTTCGAAGACGTCTTGGTGTGGGAACGAGGGGTGGGGTTCAAGTCGGGCGAAGTGCTCATGGCTGGGGGCAACCGGGTGCTCAAGCCGTCTGACGCGGTGTCGTTCGACTCGAGTCTGAAGGTCGAGCGGGTGGCCCGCGCGGCTCGAGGGCTCAGCGAGTATTCAGGGGCTGACCGTTTCATCGAGCACATTCGCGAGCTGCTCAAACCGCCCGACCCCGGCTCGCTCGCCTTCGAAGAACAGATTACCCGGCCCTCGCACGTGGTGCTTCAAGACCTCGAGGCCGAGGGCAAGGCGACGCCCGTCGAGCCGGTCGACCAGTCGACCCGGCAGTGGGTTGCCCTGGGGCTCGTCGTGGGGGTGCTCGTCTTCGTCGCGCTCGCGCTGGCCTGGTACCTTTCGTTTTCGAGACACTGAGAGCTGAACGCGCGGCCGAGTTGTGGTGAAACGGCTCGATGGAGAGCCAGCGCGTCGCCGGTTTTGGTACCACCATTTTTACCGAGATGTCTCGGCTGGCCGCCGCCACGGGCGCGGTGAATTTGGGCCAGGGTTTCCCCGACTTCGACGGCCCTGACGAAGTGCGCGACGCCGCCGTGAAAGCCATTGCCGGCGGCCTCAACCAATATTCGATCACGACAGGCGCCTTGGCCCTGCGGCAGGCGGTTTCGGCCCACGCGAAGCGGTTTTACGACCAGACCATTGACCCGGCCACCCAGGTCATCGTCACCTCGGGAGCGACCGAGGCGATTTTCGACACCGTCATGGCCTTCGTCGACCCCGGTGATGAAGTCGTGCTGTTCGAGCCGTTCTACGATTCGTACCAGGCGAGCGTGCAAATGGCTGGCGGTGTCGCGAGGTACGTGCGACTGCGGCCGCCCGACGCGGCCCACGAGACATGGTGGTTTTCACAGGCCGACCTGGTGGCAGTGTGTTCGGAGCGCACCGCGCTCATCATGTTGAACACGCCGAACAACCCCACCGGCAAGGTGTTCACGCGCGAAGAGCTCACCTTCATTGGCGAATTGGCCCAACGGTACGACGCGGTGGTGATGAGCGACGAAGTGTACGAGCACCTGGTGTTCGACCCGGCGAAGCACGTGCGCCCGGCGACGGTCGGCACGCTCGGTGATCGCACCGTGACCATTTCAAGCGGAGGCAAGAGCTTCTCGTTCACCGGGTGGAAAGTGGGGTGGGCGCTCGGGCCGGCCGCGTTGATCGCCTCGGTGCAGAAAGCCCACCAGTGGGTGACGTTTGCCGCGACCGCGCCGTTTCAAGCGGCGATCGCCGTGGCCTTGCAGCTGCCCGATTCGTATTTCGCCGGCTTTCGCCGCGAGTACACCCGCAAACGTGACTTCTTGGCCGACGCGCTGACGCGGGCCGGTCTGCCCGTGGTGCGGTGCGATGGGGCGTATTTCTTGTTGGCCGACATTTCGAAGACCGGTTTCGCCGACGACGCCGCGTTTTGTCGGTGGCTCATCACCGAAGCCGGAGTCGCGGCCATACCGCCCTCGGTCTTCTATTCGGCCGACAGTCGCGTGCATGCCAAACACCTGGCCCGTTTTGCGTTCTGCAAGACCGATGCGGTGTTGCAAGAAGGCGCCAAGCGGCTCGGCCAGGCGTTTGGCTCGAAGCGATGAGTTCTGAACCCGCAGCCCTGGGGTGGTGGGCGCGGCTGTGGCGCATCACGGCGGGTTTGGGAGCCACGACCATTGGGGTCGCGCTCATCTCATTGCTGCTCGTATCGTTTCAAAGACTCGGCCAGTTCGGCGCGAAGGTGCCGGTTCAAGGGTGGGTCGCAGGTGCCTTGGCGGTCGCGCTGGCAGGCGCGATGGTGGTCATCGGGTTGACCCGCGTGGTGCATGGGGTGCGCGGTCGAGCTTCACCTCGAAGCGAACGGTCGAAGTCGGCTGAAGCGTGGGTTCGCCGCAATTGGTACCTGGGGTCGCTGGTCGTGTGGGGCGGCTTCGTGTGCTTCGCGTGGGCCACCTCGGCGAACTTCGCGGAGGCGGTCTTTCGCGGCGAACCGGTCGCCGCGGGCCCGTGGTTCCTCGTCGCCGCCCTGCTGCTGGTGCCCGTGCACGTGGTCGTTCACGAACTGGGTCACGCGTTCGCCGGAGCACTCGTCGGCTTTCGGTTCATGAGCATTCGCGTCGGCTGGCTCACGGTGTCTCGCCGGGGTGAACGACTGACGTCGAGTTGGTCTCGCCCGAGCAGCACCGAGCTTCTCGGTTTTCACGCGGCCACGCCGAGCAGCGCCGACGGCCTGTGGTGGAAGCGGGCGCTCTACGCCGCCGCCGGCCCGACTTCGAGCGTGCTCGCGGGCCTCGCCTTCTGGCTCGGTGCCCGTGCGCTGCCTTCGACGGTTGAATCGTCGCTTTGGTCGCGTGCGCTCGGCGCGGGGGCGTGGGTGGGTTTCGGCTTGGGCGCGCTCAACCTGGTGCCATTTCGAACGAAGTCGGGCTTCGCGACCGACGGGTTGACCGTGCTCGATTCTTTGCGGCCGCAGACGCCGGCCACGGCGGCGGCGTACCGGTTCGCGGCGTTGTCGGCACAAGCGGCGCGGCCTCGGCAGTGGGCGCTCGGCGCTGACTTCTTTCTCTCGGTGGCCGAGCTCGACCCGCGCCACCGCGACACGCTCTACCTCGCCGGCAACCGTGGCGCTCGACGTGGGTGACCGCGCACTCGCAGGCCAGGCACTCAAGCAGGCCCTCGAGGGCTCGGGCTCCGGGCCGATGCGGTTCGAACTCGAGCTTCAAGCGGTGATGCTCGACGCGCTCGAGGGCCGCGCGGGTGACGCCAGGGCTCGGTTGGCCCGGTTGGGGCCGCACCCGACCATGGCCGACTACCCGCTCTTGGCACGGGCGGTCGTCTCGGCCGCGGAGGGGCGACTGACCGACGCAGCGGCCGAACTCCAAGGCTGGGAGCGCGCGCTGGAGGCGACGGGGCAGGCCGGGGTCGTGCGCATGGGCAACGACTGGGCGGTCGAGGCGCTCGAGGCGAAGCTCGCCACCGCGGCTCAGGGCAGTTCGAGTTTGACGGTGAATGTGTAGAGCACCGAAATGGGCCGGCCTTGAAAGGTGATGGGCGTGTATTTGCGCTCGTGCAGCCCCTGCAGCACGGCCTCGTTCATCAACGGCACGCCCTTGATGATCTTGCAGTCTCGCACGTCGCCGTCGGTCGTGACGACGCACCGGGCAATGACGACGCCCTGCACCCGCGCCTCGAGGGCCTCGCGGGTGAACCGAATGTTGCCGGCGGCCAGCAGTTGCGGCTTCACCATGCCTTCGCCGAAGGGCACGACGTCTTCGGCACTCCCGCCGCCACCGGGGCCGGGCTTGGCACCGGGCACGCCACCGGTTTCGACGCCATTCGGGTCAGCGCCTTCGAGCGTGGGCAGCCCCGGCACGGGGGCGTTCGTGGAGGCCGCGGCGACCGTTTCGACGGGAGGTGGCGGGGTGAGCGGCAGCGGCTGAATGACCTTGGGCGGGGTCATGGTGCGTTTCTTGGGCTTGGGCGGTGGCGTCACGGCACTCGCCGCCGCGGCGGGCGGGTTGCCCTTGGGCGGCCGCGGCCCGGCGCGAAACACCACCGTGGGCTCCTTGAGGGGCTCGACCACGTGGCTCGTGAAGCTCTGAAGGCCAATGACGGCGGCGACCACCCCGAGGTGCGCGAGCACCGAAAGCGTCGCTCCCGACTTGAGTTTGCCCGTTGACCAAAGGGGAGGCGCGTCGACGATCGAATTGAACATGACCCGAAGTTGTAGGCGTCGGGCCCCCTGCGGCGGGTCAACGGCCGTTCATGCTTTCGTCATGGTTGGGTCATGGCGAATCTTCAGTGATTTCAAATCGATACCCGACGCCTCGAATGGTGTGCACGTGAAACTTCGAGGCGGGCGACCACGCCAACTTCTTCTTCAAGCTCGAAATGAAGTTGTCGACGGTGCGCGGGTCGACGACCACCTCGCGGCCCCAGACGTGGTCGAGCATTTCGTCTCGGGTGAGCGCGCGGTCGCGGTTTTTGAGCAAGTAGGCGAGCAGGTCGAATTCGGTTCGCGTCAGGTCAATGGGCGAATTCGGTGAATGGCGACGAACGAGCAGTCGCTTGGTCAGGTCGAGCGAGAATTCGCAAAATTCGAAGGTCGTGTCGCTCGCTCCGGTCGGGGTGGGGGGCGGCGAGCCAGCGGCGTGGGCCCGCAACGCGAGGGCTTTGACCCGCGCCAAAAGCTCGCGCAACCGGTACGGCTTGGTGACGTAGTCGTGGGCCCCGGCGTCGAAGCCTCGCACGACGTCGTCTTCGAGGGTACGGGCGGTGAGCATCAACACCATGGTGCCGAGCCCACGGGCTCGCATTTTTCGACACCAGGCGTAGCCGTCTTCGCCGGGCAACATGACGTCGAGAATCACCACGTGAAACGGCCGCTGGGCGAGCAGGGCGTCGGCGTCGACCGTGTGCCCCACCGAGGCGACGTCATAGCCTTCGGCGTTGAGGTTGTAGTGCAGCCCCTCGCGCAAATTCGGGTCGTCTTCGACGATCAGCACCGATGCGCTCACGAAGGGCGCCCACTTCGCGAAAAGGTGATGACGAACGTGGTGCCCTGGGGCCCCGACGCGTCGACGGTGATCTGGCCCCGGTGCAGCGCCATGATGCGCCGACACAGGGCGAGGCCCAGGCCGCTGCCGTGTGCTTCGTTCGCAGACGTTTCGAGGCGGTAAAAGTCGTGAAACACGTTTTGCCACTCGCTGACGGGTATGCCGATGCCGTTGTCTTTGAATTCAATCACGAATTCGTGCGGCGGCGACGGTCGGGTGCGAATGGCGATGTCGACGGGGTCGCGGTGGTTGTAGGCGCACGCGTTGCGGCCCAAGTTCACGAAGAGCAGCCGTACCAGCGCCGGGTCGGCGAGCCAGCCGGCCGACGGTTCAGCGCCTTCGAGCGTCACCACCACCGGCACCTGCGCGACCTGGGTCAAGTCGCCGCGCAACTCGTCGACGACTTCGTCGAGCCGCAGCGGCTTTTCGTCGAGCCGCCAACGGCCCTTCGTCACCCGGTTGAACGACAAAATGTTCTCGACCAGAAAAGCCAAGTTGTCGACGACCCGCACAATGCGCGCGGGAAAATGGCGAATCGCTTCATCGGTCGGGCGGCGCTCGAGCGTTTCGGCCAACAGCCGTATCGACGCCAACGGGGTGCGCAGCTCGTGTGACACGGTCGCCACGAAGTCGCTCTTGAGTTCGAGAAACCGGTGCTTGCGGTGCTGCCCGACCACGCCGACGACCGTGAGCGCGAGCGCAAGCAACCCACACACCGCGATCATGGTGTTCTTGAGCCCGTACCGGCGGGCGATGTCAGCCTCCTGTGCGCGAAAGGCGGGCCGGTCGACAACCACGCGCAGGCTCGACATGGGCTCGAGTGGTTCTCGCAACGTCAACCGCAGGCGGTCGTCGCGCTCGAGTGTGCCTGCCGCCGTCAACGCCTGCGCCGTTTGGGCCAACAGCGCGTTGACCGGCACCGCGACGCCGCGCGTGCCGTTCAAAATGGGCTCGAGGTACCAACTCGCCCGGTACAGAGCGGGCTCTTGCACCCGCCTGGGCAACAGCGGCGTACCGAGCGCGAGTTCTTGCCACTTGGCCCGAAAGGCGGGCGAGGTCGGCACGTCGAGCGCGGCCAGCTTGCGGGCGATGAAGTCGAAGTCGCCTTGGGTGAGCTGGCCGATGTCGGCCAGGAGGCGGCGCTGCAACCCCGCGGCGTCGTCGTCGGCCAGCAGGTGACGCGTCGCCAGCACCACGCCGGCCGCGAAGGCCGCGTCTGGGCCCTCGGCGTGTCGCAGCTCGTCTTCGCTTGCCCGTTCGAGTGATTCATAGAGTTGGCGCAGCGGCGTGGCCGGTTCTTGGCGCGGGCGCGCCGGCCGGGGCCGTTCGACCACGTCGTTCACCACCAGGCTCAGGTCACGGTCGGGCGCCAGGGGGTCTTGCTGGGCTTGAACGAAGGCGTCGGCGGCGTCGGCCCACCGTTGGTGGAGCAGGGCCGCCAACGCCTCGCCGGCGGCTCGTTCGAGGTCGGCCCGTTGAGCCGCCAGCCGCGCCCGCGCGTCTTGCGTTTCTTCGGCGAACAGTTGCTGCAGCAGCACCAAGCCCCAAGCCAACGCGGCCAAGCCAACGCCGAGCGCAACCAACGTGGGGAGCATTCTTCGCAGCAACGCGCCCAGTGTAGCGGTCAGCCGCCTCGGCGCACCCGCGAGATGAGCGGCTCGACTATGTTGCGGCGCAGCAATTAGCCGGGCCGCCGCATCGGCGCCCGATGATCGCCAGGTGATCGTGGTAATGCGCGGGTCATGGCCCGCTCTGCGAAAAAAGCGTCACCCGCGAAGTCACCCTTGAAGCCGAAGCCGAAGAAGGTTGCCGCCAAGAAGTCGGCGCCGCGCCCGAAGTCGTCGAAGGTCGCCAAGCCGTCGAAGGCGAAGGTGAAAGCCGTGGTGGCGCGCGCGGCGAAGAAGCCGGCGTCGCGGGCGGCAGGGCTGTACGGCGAGCAAGCGCTCAAGTCGGTCGCCGCGAGGGCCGCGACCTGGCGTTCGCAGACCTACGCGAAGTCGACCGAGAAAATGCCTGAGCGGCGGGCGTCATTTTTCACCGACTCCGGCATACCGATACCCGAGCTGCTCACCCCGGCCGACCGGGCCCAAGAGCGCTTCGACGACATTGGGTTGCCCGGCGAATTTCCCTTCACGCGTGGCACTCAAGCCACCATGTACCGCAGCCGCCTGTGGACAATGCGCCAGTTCGCGGGCTTCGGTACTCCGGCCGACACGAACAAGCGGTTCAAATACCTCATCAGCCAGGGCATGACGGGCTTGTCGACCGCGTTCGATATGCCGGCGCTCATGGGCTACGACGCCGACCACCCCATGTCGCGCGGCGAAGTGGGCAAAGAGGGTGTCGCCATTTCGACCCTCAAAGACTTCGAAATTCTGTTCGACGGCATCGCGCTCGACAAGGTCACGACGTCGATGACCATCAACGCTCCGGCGATCGTGGCGTTGGCCATGTACATCGCGGTGGCCGAAAAGCAGGGCGTGCCGATGTCGGCGCTCGGCGGCACGATTCAGAATGACATGCTCAAAGAGTTCATCGCCCAAAAGGAGTGGATTGTCGGGCCACGGCCGGCGGTGCGCATCGTCACCGACATGATCGAATTCAGCGCGAAGCACCTGCCCCGGTGGAACCCGGTGTCGATCAGCGGGTACCACATTCGTGAAGCCGGAGCGACCGCGGTACAAGAGCTCGCCTTCACCATTGCCGACGGCATTGGCTACGTCGACGAGTGCCTCAAGCGGGGCCTCCCCATCGACGACTTCGCCCCCCGGCTCTCGTTCTTCTGGGACGTTCACAACGACTTCTTCGAAGAAGTGGCCAAGTTTCGCGCCGCGCGCCGCATGTGGGCGAAGATCATGCGTGACAAGGGGGCCAAAGACCCCCGGTCAATGATGTTGCGTACCCACGCGCAGACGGCCGGCGTGTCGCTGACCGCGCAGCAGCCGTACAACAACGTCGTTCGCGTCTCGCTGCAGGCGCTCGCGGCGGTGCTCGGCGGCACGCAGTCGTTGCACACCAACTCGCTCGACGAAACCTACGCGCTGCCGACCGAAGAATCGGTCACCATTGCGTTGCGCACCCAACAGCTCATCGGCCACGAGTCGGGTGTCGACCGGGTGGTCGACCCGCTCGCCGGCAGCTACTACGTCGAGTACCTCACCGACGAAATGGAGAAGCGCGCGTTCGACTACATTCGCCGCATCGACGAAATGGGCGGCATCATTCGGGCCGTCGAAGAAGGGTACCCCCAGAAAGAAATTGGCGAGTCGGCTTACCGGTTTCAGGTCGGGGTCAACGCTTTTCAGTCGAAGGGCAGCGCCCCCATCGACCTGCTCAAAATTGACGAAGCGGTCGCCCACGAACAGATCGCGCGGCTCCAAGAAGTCAAGGCCACGCGCGACTCGGTGGCCGTCGAGGCCGCCCTGGCGAGCGTCGAAGCCGCATGCCGCGATGAGGCCATCAACCTCATGCCCCCGGTGATCGACGCGGTGAAGGCGTACGCCACTTTGGGAGAAATTTCGGATGTGTTTCGGAAAGTGTGGGGCCAGTATCGCGAAGGCGGCATTTTCTAGAGGACCTCCGAGGGGTGCCCGGCGCACACACAGTGTGCGCCGATGGCGAATTTCCCCCAATTGGTGGTCGAGCGAATACACTGGCGGGGCTTGCCCACGCTGCGCCGTTTCTTCGCCATCTATACCAACGACGGTCGACCTTCAGACGCCTTTGGGGCGATGACGAACACCACTGCGTTTTTCGGCGAAATGGCCGAAGTGGTCGCCCCGACCTCGAATGACGAGCTGTTTGGCCCCTTTGCGAGCCGCTTTCTGCAGCAGAAATTCAAGCGTGGCTTTCTGTTGGGCTTCAGCCGCGACGTGAAGTCGGGGCAGGGCACCTTCTTTACCGACGCGAGGCGGGCCCTGCTCGAAGCGACGAAAGGCGTGCAGGGCTACGCCATTGACGTGCTGCGGTTGTGGCCGTTTCCACTCGAGCAGGCGGCCGAGCTGTTGCCCGAAGAGCCCTTGGCCGAAGACCTGTTTTCGGTGGGGTTTACCGAAATGGGCGCTCACGGCTACCGGGCCGAGACCTTCGGCTTCGCGCATTTGTCGCAGCGCGAGGTGTCGTTCGAATTTCGCGGCAAAGAGCTGCTCGAAGAAGCCGCGTTGATGACGGCGCACCTCGCCGACTGGGTCATGGAGAACAACCGTCGGGTCGACCACGGCCAGTCGATGGCGTTTGGTTTCGACCGCATCAGCTTCTACGCGGCCGAGGGCGGGGGCCCGCCCGAAGCGTTGCGTGGCTGGCACCCGCCGCTGTTGCAAAAGCTGCTGCCCGAGACCCTCTTTCCCGGGGTGGGGGCGCTCGAGGTGTTGGCTCACGTGAACAACGCGCCTGAAGCCCAAGACTTGACCGTGCCGCTGCAGCGCGCGCTCGCCCAACGCATGATGCTCGAAGAACTCGACGTGACGGGCGATTCGCCGCATTCGTCGAACACGGCTCAGGTGCGGGGCAGCATTGTCGGTTTGCGTTCGCTGCTCGCCTGGCGCGACGAGCCCACCGCGTCAAAAGACAGCGGGTGGACGTTCGTCAGCCGCACGGTGAGTGAAGGGTTCGAAGAGGGCACCCTGACGCTTGGCGAAATCATTCACCGGGTGCCCGACGTGATGCGCTACCTCGCGTTGCCGCCGGGCGTTCGCCTGGAGTGGGACGACGCGGGCAAGCTGCAAGTCGACACGACCAAGGCGAAACCTCCCGGAGACTTCGATGAAGACTCCGGGGTCAACGGGTGACGCATGGGGTTGTTCGGCGAGCTGTACCTGCGCACGACTCGCCCCTTTTTGCCGGCCCACGTCACCGACGCCGAGGTCGACTACCTGGTGCGGCGTCTTTCTGAAAACCGGGTGCCCGGCCCGGTGCTCGACGTCGGCTGCGGCCACGGTCGCCACCTCACGGCGCTCGCCCACCGCGTGCCGAACCGAGACTTCGTTGGCGTTGACCTCGACCCCCTGTCGTTGACCGAAGCGCGGCTCGGCCGAGGCTCGGCGGCGTCGTTCGTGCGTGGCGACTTCTTCGCGTTGCCGTTTCGCAGCGAAGCGTTCGCCTGCCTGTACGCCTGGTACAACACGTTGTTTTGCTTCGATGATTCGCGCGTGCCGGGCTTGCTCGGCGAGCTGGCGCGTTGCGTCAAGCCCGGTGGTCAGCTGATTGTGCAGGGCACGTGGTGCGAATGGGCGCAGGCCCAGCCGACGGCGCGTTATTCGGGAGTGATTGAGGGTGGGCTGTTGACGGAGGCGGTGACGTACAACGCGGCCTTGGGCCGAGACGACATTGAACGTCGGCTCACCTTCGAAGACGGCCGCGTCATGGCCGCGTCGTTTTTCATACGCTACTATCCCCTTGACGTTCTTCAGGGTCTGCTCGACGAAGCGGGGTTCAAGACGATGTGGGTGCATGGCAGCATTGAAGAGCACCCGGTGAAGCCAACTTCACCGGATCTGATTGTGGGAGCGGTGAAACGTGGCTGATCGGAAGTTGCGCATTCTCGTAGCGAAACCAGGGCTTGATGGTCACGACCGCGGCGCGAAAATCATCGCGCGGGCGCTCCGCGATGCGGGCATGGAGGTCATTTACACGGGCCTCCACCAGACGCCGGAGATGATCGTCAGTGCGGCCATTCAAGAAGACGTCGACGCGATCGGCTTGTCGATCATGTCGGGCGCGCACATGACCTTGTTCCCCGCGGTAATTGACTTGCTGCGCACGCAGCAAGCGAACGACATCGCGGTCTTCGGTGGCGGCATCATTCCTGACGACGACATTCCCAAGCTCAAAGAGAAAGGCGTGTCAGAAATTTTCACGCCGGGTTCGAGCACCCAAGACATCGTCAAGTGGATCAACGGCCACATCGCGGCGCGCGCATGAACGTTTTGGGGGCCACCGCGTTTCCGAAGCGGGTCGACGTGTATGAAGTCGGGCCGCGCGACGGGCTCCAAAACGAATTGCGCACGTTGAATACCGCCGAAAAGGTTCAGCTCATCGACGCGTTGGTGGCGGCAGGCCTCCGGCGCATCGAAGTGACCTCATTCGTCTCCCCCCGGTGGATACCCCAGCTCGCCGACGCCGAGAAGCTGCTGGGGCTCGTCAAGCGCCCTGAGGGCGTCACCTTCACGGCACTGGTGCCGAACCTGAAAGGCCTCGAGCGGGCGAAAGCGGTCGGCCTGCACGAAGCCGCGGTGTTTCTGTCGGTGACCGAGTCGCATTCGAAGAAGAACATCAACAAGTCGGTGCGCGAGGCCATTGCGACGGCCAAAGAGGTGGCGAGCGCGGCGCTGGCGGCCGGCATGCGGGTGCGGTGTTACCTGTCGACGGTGTGGGGGTGCCCGTACGAGGGCTTGGTGCCCGTCGAGAAGGTCGTCGCGGTTGTGAAGCAGCTGGCCGACCTGGGCCTGTACCAATTGTCGTTGGGCGACACGATCGGCGTGGGCACTCCCGGGCAGACCCAGCAGATCGTCGAAGCGGTTTCGCAGATCGTACCGTTGCCCAAGCTGGCGTTGCACCTGCACGACACCCGAGGCACCGCGCTGGCGAACGCGCTCGTCGGCTTGTCGATGGGCATCACCACGTTCGACTCGAGCATCGGTGGCTTGGGGGGCTGCCCGTACGCGCCGGGGGCGGCGGGCAACCTGTCGACCGAAGACTTGGTCTACATGCTCTCGGGCATGGGCGTCGAAACCGGGGTCGACCTCGAACGTCTGGTCGACGCGGGGGCCCTGGCGCAAGAACTGATCGGCCGCAAGCTCAGCGGCAAGTACTTGCAAGCGGCCCTGGGCGAAAAAGAAAAGAAGCAGCGCCGTTCGTCGGCGTCGGTGGTGGGGTAGGGCTCTCCGTCACGGCCCGGCCGGGTGGTGGGTCAGCCACGCTTCAACCTTTTCGCGACGCGTGGTGGTGTCACCTTCGACGGCCTTGAGGTGGGTCAGCGCTTCTTGGGCGAGCGCGCGCGCGTCGTTCTTCGGGCGGTGCAACGCCCACGCGACCTCGGCTCGAGAAAACGCGAGGTCGCTCCGGCGGGCTTCGTTGGCGCTGGGCTCATGGGCCACCGCGCGTTCGGCGTCGTCGAGTGCCTTTTCGGCGTCGGCCAGGCGGCCGAGCGAAAACAGCAGTTGGCCCCGAAGGCTCAAGGAGTACCACAGGGTGCGAGAATCGCTCTTGCGTTCGAGGGCGATGGCCCGGTCGACGGCGGGCAACGCTTCGGCCGCCTTGCCTTGATGTGCCAGCACGTGCGCCAAGGCTCGAAGCAGCGCCGGCATGGCCACGCTGTTCTCGTCGAGCGTCTCGGCGTCGCTGAGCGTTTGCCGAAGCACGGTTTCGGCTTCGGTGGCTCGCCCCAAGCCCAGCAATGCTTCGCCTTTGCCGGTGCGGGCTTCGATGGCCGTATTGTTCACGAGGCCAATGGTCAGCCTTGAGATGTCTTCGGCGTGCTCAAACGAGCGGAGCGCGTCTTCGAAACGGCTCAGCGCGAGGTAGACCTGCCCGATGTTGCCGTAGTTGAGGCCGAGTTCGGGGTGGCGGGTACCGAGGCGAGCTTCGCTCATCGCGACGCCGCGTTGGTGCTCGGCGAGCGCCTTCTCGAGGTGACCTTGCGCGAAGAGCACGTCGGCGATGTTCGAGACGAACCATTCGGTCTGTTCGCGCAGGTCGAGCGGGCTCCCTTCGACGACTTTGAGGCCTCGCTGATAGGCGGCGAGCGCTTCGTCGTAGCGGCCCCGCTGGAGGTTGATGTTGCCGATGGTGACTTCGAGTTTGGCTCGGTGCCAGTCGCGGTCTTGAATGCGGGCGAGCGCGCTCTCGGCGAGTCGGCAAAAGGCGTTGAGTTCTTCGTAGGGCTGGCCCGTTTCCATACCCAGGTTGGCGAGCAGCAGGAGCGACTGGAAACGGGTCGAGTCGTCGCCGCTGAGTTCGGCGTAGCGAATTGTCTCGAGCACGATTTCGCGAAGGTGATCGTATTTGCCCATAGAACCGCGGGCTTTGGCGAGCCACTTGAGCGACTCGGCGATGAGCGGCGGGTAGTCGAGCGCTTTCGCGTCGTTCGCGATGCGTTCGAACTGGGGCAGGGCGCCGAGGTAGCGCCCGGTGGCGTACTGCGATCGCGCGTCGTGAAGCGCGCGTTCGATGTCGTCGGCCCGGCGTTTGACGTCTTCGTTTTTCGGCAATGGCATGCGGCGCTCGAGCGACGCGACGTCGGCGCACGCCGAAAGCACCGTGAGGGCGTTGGTCGCCGAGGTGGCTCTGGGCATCGACGCCGCTTCGAGGCGGGTGAGGGCCTCGGTCAGCGCGCGCAGCTCGTCGAGGCGGTCGTTGAGGCAGTTCGAACGCAGCGACAGCACGGCGTCTGACTGCTCGCCCCGCACCCAAGTGGCCTCGCACGACTCGGTGCTCTGGGCGACCCAGTCATTGGCGTAGCGGTCGAGGCCGCCCTTGAGCGTCTTCCACACGTCTTCGGCGTAGGGCGCTCCGGTCTTGACGAACGTGTCGTGTATGGCGGTTTGGCGGGCGCTGTCCCACACTCCCGACAGGCGGTCGCTCGCGCCTCGGCACCGCTGACTTTGTACCTGCGCCGCGCGCACCCCCACCGCGCCGAGTGCCACCACCCCCAGGGCGACGGCGGCGGCTCCGAGCGCGCGCCTGCGGGTTCGCTCGGGGTCTCGGTCGAGCGCGGTGAGGAGTTGGTCGATCGACTCGAACCGGGCTTGTGGGGCGGCGCTCAGGCCCCGGAGCACGATCTTGCGAACCCAGGCCGGTACGGTCGACCCGGTGGGCACCGGCCGTACCTGGCCGGCGGTGATGGCGGCGATGGTGGCGGGCAGCGAGCCGGGCCAAAACGGTGTCTCTCGGTACAGCGCTCGGTAGAGCGATACGCAGAAGCTGAACTGGTCGCTCTTCTCGTCGATGGTGGTACCGAGCAGTTGCTCGGGCGCCATGTAGCCGGGCGTGCCGAGCACGCCTTGGGTCAACGGTGTGCTGAGCAGGTTGCCCGACTGGCTGACGTCTTCAGGCAACTTCACGTCGTCGGGCAGCGGCGTCACGGGTTCGGTCGACGCCGCGCGAGCCAGGCCGAAGTCAGACACCCGCACGCGCCCGTCTTTGCCGATGAGAATGTTGTCGGGTTTGAAGTCGCGGTGAATCATGCCGGCGTGGTGGGCGGCGGAGAGCCCGGTGCCGGCCTGCTTGAAAACGGCGATCACCTCGCGCCACGTTCGCGGCTTCTCGTCGAGCCAGTGGGTCAACGTCGTGCCGTCAACCAACTCCATGGCCAGAAAGACGCGCCCTTCGACGACGCCCACGTCGAACACCGAAACGACGTTGGGGTGCGAGAGCTTGGCCATGGCCTGGGCTTCGCGGAGCAGCCGGGTTTGTCGTTCGGCGGCGGCGGCGCTGGTGCCCTGGGTCTTGACGAGCTTGATCGCGACGCGCCGGTCGAGTTCGGGGTCGATGGCGCTGTACACCTCGCCCATGCCCCCGGCGCCCAGCACTTCGAGCACGACGTAGCGGCCGATCACGCTGCCGCGCTTGAGGGTGGCGGCGGCGACGACGTCTGGCCGAACGGCTCCCAGTTCGCCGGTCGCCTCGTTTTTCTGCATGGCGATGCGCACTTTTTGGCTGCACGCTTCGCACGTGGCCACGTGGCGGCCGACGTCGTCTCGCGTCGTCGCGTCGAGCGTGCCCACGACCGAGGCTTCGAGAACTGAATCGTCAGGGCAGGCGGTCATGGGGCAAGCGCAAGGCGCCGACGGCGAGCGTACTGAATTTCACTGGCGGGCAGGCGGCGATCTCGCGTCAGGGGGGCGCGGGCCGACCGAAGAACAAACGCTTGAGCCAACCCAACAGGCCACCGGTCTTGACCCCCACCATGTCGTCGAATTCGTCGGTTTCGGCTTCGAGCTCGGCGAGACGCCGCTTCACTTCGGCCGGGGTGTTGCGCGTGGCGAACGTGGCCACGGCCTGTTGGCCCGAACTTTCTTCGAAGGCCGTCAGGCGCAACAGACATTCGTTGTTCAATTCAAACGTCAGCTCGACGGCCACCGAACCCTTCGGCGCGGGCGGCAAGTCGGTGATGCGAAAGGTGCCCAAGAAGGTGTCGTCTCGCACGTACACCGACTCACCTTGAAAAACCGAAATCTCGATCTCGGTTTGGGCGTCTTTGGTGGTCACGACGCGGTGCTTGCGCGTGGCGGGGAGCGCGGTGTTGCGTTGAAGCACCGGGTAGAATCGGCCCCCCGGCAAGCCGACGCCGATCGACATGGGCAGCACGTCAATGAGCAGCAGCCCTTCTTTCTTTTCGAGCGCGTGGGCGAGCAGCGCGGCCCCGAGCGCCACGGCTTCTTCGGGGTTGACCCCGGTGAGTGGAGACTTGCCGAAGAGCAGGGTGATGCGCTCTTGCACGAGCGGCGCGCGGCTCTGCCCACCGATGAGCAGAATCTCGTCGATGTGGTCGGCCCGCACTTCGCGGGCGTGGAGCACTTCTTGGCAGACCTCCATGGTGCGGTCGACCAGGTGGCGGGTGAGCGCCACCAACCGCGCGCGGGTCATCACCACGTCGAGGTCAACCGGCTGGTCGTTGACCATGGTGACGAAGGGTACGTTGATGCGCGCTTCGTTTCGGTCGCTCAGGGTGATTTTCGCGCGCTCGGCCGCGTCGCCCACGCGCTGAATGGCCACCCGGTCGTGAAAAATGGTGTCGTTTTGCGCCTCGAATTCGCTCAACAACCACGCGACGATGGCGTTGTCGAAGTCAATGCCGCCCAAGAAGTTGTCACCGCCGGTCGACATGACTTCATACACCGAGTCGTTGAGCTCGAGCACCGACGCGTCGAACGTGCCGCCGCCCAGGTCGTACACCAACAGCCGCTGCGACAACTTGCGCCCGTAGCCGTACGCAATGGCGCCGGCGGTGGGCTCGTTGACGATGCGTTCGACGTGGAGGCCCGCGAGCAGGCCCGCCTCGCGCACGGCTTGGCGTTGCCGTTCGGTGTACCACGCGGGCACGGTGATCACCGTTCGGTTCACCTCGAGCCCGAGCTGGTCTTCGGCGAGCTGCTTCACTTCGCGCAACACGAGCGCCGACAATTCTTCGAGCCGGTACACCCGGTCGGCGAGGCGCACGCCACAGTCGCCCAAGTCGGTGCTCACCACTTCGAACGCGAAGCGCTTGAGCACTTCGTGCAATTCGGGAGACTCGAACGAGCGGCCGATGAGCCGCTTGAAGCCCGAGACCGTGAGCTTGGGGCTCTTTTGGGCTTGGGCTTTCGCGGCGGCTCCCACCAGGAGTTGCCCGCGTGGCGTGAGCGCAATGACCGACGGTATGAGGCTCTGGCCTTCTTTGCTGCGCAGAATTTGGGCCTTGCCGTCACGCACGATGGCGGCGCACGAGTTCGTCGTGCCCAAGTCGATGCCGATGATCGGCCCCACTCGCTCTCGGAGCGGCGAGGGCTCGAACGGTGGCGCCTTGAGCTCTTGCGAGACGCTCTCGACCACGAGGCGCCCGGTTTGTTCTGACGGCAGGGCCGCTTGCGCCTGAGACGGGGGCGGCGCGGGCGGCTCGACGGGCGCCACCGCGTCGGGGCTCGAGTCGGCCGGCCCCACGTTTTTCGGCAGCGGCGGTTCTTGCGAGCGCGCGTGCGGCATGGCCGCGGCCGCCGAGTCGAGAAAACGCCGGCTCACCCCGTCGAGGGTAATGAACTTGAAGCCCATGCCGGGCACGCCCTCGCCGCGGTTGCCGGTGACATAGGCCACCACGGCGTTCGCGTAGATGATGCGTTCACCCGTTTCGATTTTGATTTCGAGCACCACCGCCGTGCCCGGCGGCCGCAGCGACTTGGCCCGCAAATAAATGCCACCCCGGCTGACGTTCGCCCCGTAGCGTTGGAGAAACTCCTCCGCTGACGCGAACGGCAGGCGCACCGCCAAACCTGCCGGTTGTTTCGGGTCGGCCACGAGTGCCCGAATATACCCCGCCCAGCGAACCGGTCAGCGATTGAACGGGTCGGCGCGCTCGCCGGCAAGAGCGTCGCTCGCGCGCGACCCACGCACCGAGGTGCGAACCAGCGCGAGCCCTTTGAGAAACACGTCGAACCGCCGCGGCTCATGCACACCAAAAGAATCAATTACTTGGGGTGGTTCGACACCAGGTGCTCTACCGGTTGATGCCTCGCACCAATTCCGTTAGGAGCCGTGCATGCTGCCCTCGAATCTCCGTTTAGGTCTGACTTTCGACGACGTGCTGCTGGTGCCGGCCGAGAGCGCGGTGCTGCCGAACCAGGTCGAGCTGACGACCCAAGTCACCCGTTCGCTCCGCTTGCCGATACCGCTCCTGTCGTCGGCCATGGACACCGTGACCGAAGCCCGCATGGCGATTGCCATGGCGCAAGAGGGTGGCCTCGGCGTCATTCACAAGAACTTCACGCCCGAACAGCAGGCCGGCGAAGTTCGAAAAGTGAAGAAGCACGAGAGCGGCATGGTGGTCGACCCGCTCACCATTGAACCTGGCGCGACGGTGGCCCGGGCGCTCGAAATCATGCAGCAGCACGGCATCAGCGGCCTACCGGTGGTCGACGGCAAGAAGCTCATGGGCATTTTGACGAGCCGCGACGTGCGGTTCGAAAAGAACCTCACCCAGCGCGTCGAACAGGTGATGACGAAGAAGCTCGTGACCGCGCGCGAAGGCGTGACGCAAGAAGGCGCCGTCGAGCTGCTGCACAAGCACCGCATCGAAAAGCTGCTCATCGTCAACGAAGCCGGCGACCTCAAGGGGTTGATGACGGTCAAAGACGTCGAAAAGCGGCGGGTGTACCCGAACGCGGCCATCGACGTGAAGCAGCGGCTGCTGGCGGCCGCGGCGGTCGGCGTCGGAGCCGATCGCGAGGCGCGGGTCGACGCGTTGCTCAAGGCGGGGGTCGACGTCATTGTCATCGACACCGCGCACGGCCACTCGCGTGGGGTCGTCGACGCGATTCGCGACACCAAGAAGAACTTCACCGGCGCTTACCAGCTGATCGCCGGCAACATTGCCACGGCCGCCGCGACGAAGGCGCTCATCGACGCCGGGGTCGACGGCATCAAAGTCGGCATCGGGCCGGGGTCGATTTGCACGACCCGCGTGGTGGCCGGCGTCGGCGTGCCGCAGATCACCGCCATTGACGACTGCGCTCGGGCGGCGGCGGGCAGCGGCGTGCCGATCATTGCCGACGGTGGCATCAAGTATTCGGGCGACATGGTGAAGGCCCTGGCCGCGGGCGCGAGCACGGTGATGATCGGCTCGTTGTTCGCCGGTACCGAAGAGGCGCCGGGTGAGACGATTTTGTACCAAGGGCGTTCGTACAAAGCGTACCGGGGCATGGGCTCGCTGGGCGCCATGCGCGCGGGTTCGAAAGACCGGTACTTTCAAGGCGGCGTGCAAGACGCGAACAAGCTCGTGCCCGAAGGCATTGAGGGCCGGGTGCCCTACAAAGGCACCGTGGGCATGAACATTTTTCAGCTGCTCGGCGGGTTGCGCAGCGGCATGGGCTACTGCGGCACGAAGACCATTGCCGAGCTGCAGGCGAACGCGCAGTTCGTTCAAATTACGTCGGCCGGGCTCAAAGAGAGCCACGTTCACGACGTGATCATCACCGAAGAGGCCCCGAACTACCGCGTCGAATGACGCTCGCGTTCGGCGAGGTGCACGGCGAGCGCTTGGGCCTGCTCTCGAATCTCTCCCACGGCCGTGGTCTCCCACAGCTCACCGCGGCGCAGTGGCCCTGGCGCAACGGCCGCCGACGGTCGCCCCGCCGAGCCGACCAGCGCTCCGTGGCGTCGGCGCGCACGCCCAGCCTGAGTGGCTCGAGCGTGCCCGCCTGCCGACCAGTCCGACCAGGGTGCCGCGCCCGACCGGGGCCCAGCGTATTCACGACGAAGCCGTCGAGGGTGCGGGCGTCGGCGTGGCCTCGGGGCCGAAACGTCGCCGAACGGGGCGACCAGTCGAGCAGCTGCCCGGCCTGCACGACGAGCTGGCCCGATCTCCAGCCACCGCTCGGATGATCGCCGCAGCCAGGGCGAGTCGGTGGACGGTGAACTTCCCACCGGGCTGACCAGTGGCGCAGGTAGCGCCCGCGTCTTCGACCGGCGAGAGGCCGCCCATAGCAGCCAGAAATGAGGGCGCAACCCGTCGACCTTCGACTGCTACAACTGGCGTCTCATCTGTGCCCAAATGGCATTCGACTCGCGAACCAGCTCTCGGAGCGAGCGCGCCTGGAGCAACGAATCGGGGGGCGCTGGTCGGCGACGACGACGGTCGGGTGCGCGCGCGGCAACAGCCCGTGCCGTGAAATCGCGAAGACTCGGCCCTGGTAGCCTCGGGCGTCGAGCGCCAACACCACGTCGACCGCGGTCAGGCCGGTGCCCAAGACGACGACCTGGGGTTCGGCCATGACGCCTGGGGGCAATTGCTGCCACGCCGGGTGGCCCGCGCCGTCGCTTTCGCGGTGGCCCAACGCCAAGACCACGTGTTTCGCGTCGAGCTCGTCGACCGACTCGACGTGCGTTCGACCAGGCACGACGGGTCGACCAGCGAACGCAGGTATTTGCCGTACCGCACCCGCGGGGCGAACTGGTCGGGCTCGAGCGGGCTCGTGGTCGAATGCGACCACCGCACGAAGTCTTCGGGCCGGTCGGTCCAGGCCGACATGCGCCCGGCCCGCACGTTGAGCAAATGGTAGGGCTCGGCCCGGGCGTACGCGTGCCCGCCGACAGGCCCCGACTCGTAGACGCGGTACGACACGTCAGGGGCGAAACGGCGGAGGTTGGCGGCGACGAGGAGACCGCTGCAGCCCCCTCCGACGATGGCAATCACGTGGGCCTCGTACTACCGCGGGCGCTTGCCGCTCGACTTCATTTCAACCGTCTTCTCAGCCGAACTGATGCTCGCGAGCAGAGAATCGCCCGGTCCGAGCCGAGCTTGTCGATGGCGGTGCGCAGCGGCCCAAAGTCGATGCGGGCCACCTTGACCGGTTGGTTGCCCGAGCGAACGTCTTCAACCACCAGCACCTGCATGATTTCGCGAACCAAAACTTCGAATTCTTTGCGCACGTCGGTTGGCGCCTGCACGCACCCGTCGCGAGCAGCCTGCCAGGTCTTGGCTGCCCTTGAAAAGCGAGGTCGGGGTTGCGGGCCATGGCCTCTTCGAACTTGCCGGTGCGCGACTTGAGACTCGAATACACCTCGCTGTAGGTGCTGAGGCGCTCTTCTTCAGTGCGGTTGGGGTCGCGGGCTATCAGGGTCACCGGCGATGTCGTCGCAGCGCAGGCGCGCCAATTCGGCGGCGGTGCTCGACTTGCTCGCGTCGGTGTGGGTGGTCTCGCGTTCGAGCCGTTCGTCAGACGTAATTTCTTTTACGCAACCGGCAACCAGAAGTGCTGTGACGAGGCCTACTCGAATTCGCTTGTTCATTGGCGGGGCGAGTCTTGAAGGGGTAGAGGCTCATGTCAACGCAAGACTCCGCGGGAGGCACGGTGCAGGCCACACACGAGAAAATCCTGATCCTCGATTTTGGGAGCCAATACACCCAGTTGATCGCCCGGCGGGTGCGCGAACTCGGTGTGTACTGCGAAATTCACCGCCCCGACCTGTCGGCCGCGGAGATCAAAAAATCCAACCCCAAGGGCATCATTTTGTCGGGGGGGCCGGCCTCGGTCGAGGCACCGGGGTCACCTCGCTGCGCGCCCGAGCTGTTCGACCTCGGCGTGCCGGTGTTGGGCATTTGTTACGGCCTGCAATTGCTGGCGAAAATGCTCGGCGGCACCATTGACTGGAGCGCCCACCGTGAATTCGGCCCGGCCGACGTCGAGGTCGTCAGCTCGCGCGGCCCTTGTTTCGTCGCCAAGGGCAGCCAGCTGCGAGTGTGGATGAGCCACGGCGACCGCGTCGGCGTTGCCCGACGGTTTCGTCGCCATTGGCCGCTCGGGCAATGCGCCGCTCGCCGCCGCCGCGCACGAGCACAAGCCCATTTACGGGCTCCAGTTTCACCCTGAAGTCGTGCACTCGGTGAACGGCCGAGAAATGCTGCAGTCGTTCTGTTCAACGACTGCCGCGTCACCGGCGACTGGACGATGAAGGGCTACATCGAAGAAGCGATTGCCGAAATTCGCGCTAAGGTGGGTGATGGTACGTGATTGCTGGCCTCCGGGCGGAGTCGACAGTTCGGTCGCGGCGCTGCTCATTCACCGCGCCATTGGCGAGCGCTTGCAGTGCATTTTCGTCGACAACGGGTTGTTGCGGGCGGGCGAACGAGAACAGGTCGAGGCGCTCTTCGTCGGCCGCTTTCCGCATTGCCGCTCACATTCATTGATGCGCGTGCGCGCTTTTTAGACAAGCTCAAGGGCCTCACCGACCCCGAAAAGAAGCGCAAGATCATCGGGTACGGGTGTCGGTGTTCGTGGAGCGGCGCGGTTCCACTGACGCGAAATTCTTGGCCCAGGGCACGCTGTACACGACGTCATTGAATCGGTGTCGACGAAGGGCCCGTCGGCCACCATCAGTTTTCACCACAACGTGGGCGGCTTGCCCAAAAAAATGAACCTCGCGCTCGTCGAGCCGTTGCGCGAGCTGTTCAGAGACGAAGTTCGGGTCTTGGGCCGCGAACTCGGGTTGCCCGACGACATGGTCGGCCGTCACCCGGCTCGGGCGGGGCTCGCGATTCGGTGATCAGCGACATCACCGTTGAAGAGCGCCTGGCGTGCTGCGCAAAGCCGAAGTCGTATGGAATGAAGAAATACGGAGCGCCGGCTTGTACCGCGAGCTGTGGCAGGCCTTCGCGGTGCTGTTGCCGGTGCAGAGCGTCGGCGTCATGGGCGACGAGCGCACCTACGAATGCACGTGCGCGATTCGCGCGGTCACCTCGGTCGACGGCATGACCGCCGACTGGGCCCGACTGCCCTATGACGTGCTCGGCAAAATTGCCGCCGCATCATCAACGAAGTGCGAGGCATCAACCGGGTCGTCTACGACATTTCGTCGAAACCGCCCGCCACCATCGAATGGGAGTAATCAGTCGGTCAGCTCGAAGCTGACGTTCACGCTCGCGGTCACCGAAATTTGCCCGGGCGCGAAGCCTTCAGAACCTTCGGTGGCCGGCGTCGGTGCCTGGCTCATGACGTTCTGGGTCATTTGGTTGCCGCGACCGCCCGACCAGGCCCACATGCCGGCCCCCGAATAGCCCTCGCCGATGCTCGTGGGCTTGCCGATTTTGCTGCCCAGTTCGGCGGCCATGGCCACTGCCTTCTCGCGGGCCGCCTTGAGCGCCATGGTTCGGGCGGCGTCGCGGTGCTTGCGCAGTGACGTGGTTCATCACGCGTCGATGCAGTTCGCCCCTGACTCGAGCACCGACGACAAGAGCTCTTCGAACCGCTTCACGTCGCGCAAGGTGACGACGATCGACCGCCGCACCTGATACCCGTCGGGCTCGGTGGCACGGCGCGCCGAGTACGAGACCCCGCTGTCGTACATCGGTACCATGTTCATGCGGTCGGTTTGAATGTCTTTGGGCTGATGCCAATTTCTTTGTTCACCGCGAGGCTCTTGCTGGTTCGCTCGTCGTTCGCGCTCTTCGCCTTGGCAATGGTCTTGTCTGACGTCTCGACCGCCAGCACCAGCTGAACCACGTCGGGCGCGACCAACACTTCGGCCGAACCCGTCACCGAAATCGTTCGTTCTAATCGTCGCGTGGAGAAGTTCGCTGCCAGCGCGCAGGCACAGGTCAGGGGGAGATCATGGCGGCGTTCAGCAGCGGGAAGGTGATGGTTCACCCGGCGGGGCGGCTAGAGTCCGCGGTCGGCAGCTTCGGGGTCTTCAGGCAGTGCTAGATAGCGGTGGTTTCTCGGCTTCGTCGCGCTGAACTTCTCGAGCACGAACCCCAGCACGGCAGGTTGCCGAGCACCATGCCAAACGACCAGCAGACCGCGACGACCGGAGTCGCCTTGAATTGGTCGAGCAGAGCGCCGATTTTGTGCTGTTTCACCCCAGCAACGCCAACGCCCACCCGAGCGCGAGCTCCAGCTGCAAGGCACCAACAGGCCACCAACAGCGGCAACTTCAACGCCTTCGTCAGCACCCGCAGCGTCGAAATGGACGTGCTGCTCGCCGCCAAGTAGAAGGGGAAAAACATGCCGCCCGTGAACAGGGCGAACCACATGGCGCGCTTCTCGAGCGGCCATTCGAGCGGAGGCGTCGGGTTGAACGGCCCGATCGAAAAGCCCAGCGTCTACGCCACGGTGATCGACAAGTACACGAACGCGAAGGTGAAGCTGACTTTCACCGGTGCCGAGCACCCTATCCACCCGGGGAGCGAGTCGAGGGTGGGGCCGTAGTCGAGGAGCCCTTCGAAGAGCCCCGCGACCAACAACAAAGGAAACTGGGCGAACAAGATGCCCGCTTGAATCGACCCGGGCATCGCCGCCGACACCACGTCGAACCGCGTGGCGGCCGAGGCCAGGTGCACCAACGCGGTCACCACGAAAAATCCGTTGAGTTGAGAAGGCATTTTCCCGTCGGCGGAGCCCAGGTCATAGCGGTTGTGCCGTTAAATGCTCGCCCGAGGTGCCGGCTTTGGCTACTTTGCGCGCCAGGGGCACGCGTGAGCACCAGCATACTGACTCGAACCGAAGCGGGCGTTTGCGAAGTTCGGC
The DNA here is from genome assembly GCA_044225205.1 of Myxococcaceae bacterium. Taxonomy (GTDB): domain Bacteria; phylum Myxococcota; class Myxococcia; order Myxococcales; family Myxococcaceae; genus JAEUJT01. The sequence continues at coordinate 30,886 of JBGAIY010000013.1, forward strand.
TCAACCACTCCAACCCGAAGAACCCCTTCGCGCGCGACATGACGCGCCGCCTCATCGCGCTCGTGCCCGAGCTGAACGCCGATTCGTCGGTGCGTTCGGTCGTGTTGTGGGGCGGCGAAAACCGGGCCTTCAGCGTTGGCGGCGACTTTCACGACATTTCGGCGTTGACGAATGACCACGAGCGCCGCGACTACCTGCTCGAGATCATCGACCTGTACGTGGCGCTGCTGCGCATCGACAAACCGGTCGTCGCCGCGATCGACCAGTTTGCCATTGGGCAGGGCTTGCAGGTCGCCCTTTGCGCCGACTGGAAAGTGGCCACTCACCGAACGACGGTGTCGATGCCCGAGTTGGCCAACGGCGTCGCCTGCCCGCTGGGGGCGCTCTTGCTCGAATCGCTCCTCGGCCGCGCACGCATGATGCATGCGGTGATCGGCTGCCCTTCGTTCACCGGCGAGCAGGCCCGTGCGTTCGACTTGGTCGACCAACTCGTCGAACCCGACCAGCTTTGGGCCACCGCCCACGCCCAAGCCACCCGGTTGGCTTCGTTTCATTCGGTGCCGTATTCGACGACCAAGCGCATTCACAACGGGCGACTCATTGCCGCGCTCGACGCGATTCGGGGCCCCGCGGCCGACGCCCACGCGGCCTCGTTCGCCGCCCGCGCCAACGCCGCGCACTTCGAAAAGATCATCGGCGCGCCGTCGCGACCGACCCGCGCGCGAAATGGCAACAACTCGAATCGCTGCTCGGACGCGTGAGCGGGTTGTCGGTGGCCATTGACCCCACGTCGTCGCTCAGAGACGACTTGTCGCTCGACTCCTTTCGGCTGATGGAACTCGCCGTCGCGGTTCACGAGACCTTCGGCGTCGACCTGGGCCAGCTGGCCAACCAGGGTGAAGCGTTCGGCTCGGTGGGTGACATCGCCCGACACGTCGGGGCCGCGCCGTGAAAGCCTACGTCGTGACTGACGAGGCCCACGTCTACCCGTTTCGGCGGGCGGCCCACAGCTTTCGGCTCGGTGACGACACAGTCGGTGCTCGGCTTCGCCGCCAACTGGTGAAGGCGGGCTTCGAAGTGACCGAAGCCGCCTCGTTCGACGACGGGCTGCTCGGGCCTGGGCTCGCGCTGCGTGACAACGTCGTACTCGCCGACGCAACGGTGGGGTTGTTGCGCGAATACGTCTTGTCGCTTGCCGTCGACGCGCCGCCCCCCAATGCGAAATCGACTCGACGCCGCTTCGCACCGTGGTGTCAGACGACGTCGGGCCCGCGTTCGTTCGACTGCCGGTGTGGTTGTTCGGGCGCGAGTTGAACATCGCCGCTGCTTCGAGCACGGCGCGCCGAATCGACGTCAGGCCGCTGTTTGAAATACCCCTGGGTTTCCCCGCGGCGACGTTCGGTTTGAACCGAATGCGGGTACCGGCGCTCGACCACTTCGCGTTGGCCATTGCGCGCTGGCCCGACGTGCTGAACGCGTCGACGTTGGTGGCGCGTGAATGGGGCGCGAAGCTCTACCGGTTCTTCGAGCACTTCTTGCCCGGGCCGGTGTTGCGCTGGGCGCTCCGGCGGCCGCGCTTGCTGAGCCTGTTCAACCGAACCGGGGCTCGGTGCCGCATTCACCCGACCGCGGTGCTCGAAGGGTGCCTCGTCGGAGACGACGTCGAAATCGGAGCCCACACGTACTTGCGCGGGTCGATCATCGGCAGTCGGTGTGTCATTCGCGAAGGGTCGTGCCTGCAGGGCGCGGTCGTCGGCCCCGAAAGCTACGTTTTGCACTGCGAGGTGGCCAACGCCTCTGTCGGCGCGAAGACGGTCGTGGCGACGAGCATGTTGCTCAACTCGCTGGTGGGTGACGAGACCTTCATCGGCGGCGGCGTGGGGTTCGCCGACTTTCTCAACACCGGGCACGACGTCGAGCTTCGCGCGCCGGTGCAGGGCAGTTCGGGGCAGCGGTTTCTGGGCAGCGGCGTCGGTGACGGCTGTTTCATCGGCGCGGGCATCTTGTTCAGCCCGGGCGAGGCCATACCTTCGGGGGCGCGGGTGCTCAACCCGAACATGGTGAGCCACGTGCCACCCGAATTCGACCAGGTTTTCGCGGTTTCGCGCGGCCGGGTGACGCGAATTCCCTCCAGTTTTGTAAAAAGGCCACCATGACTGCCACGATGAAGGCGTGGGTCGTTCGAGAAGAGCGCCATGGCTCGCCCCTCGAGGCGATGAAGATCGAAACGGTTGAACGCCCGGTCGCGGGGCCCGGCGAGGTCGTGGTTCGGGTGCGCGCGGCCGGCCTCAACTACAACCACGTGTGGGCGTGTTTGGGCAAACCCGTGCCCTTGTCGCGGCTCAACCCCAAGGTCTCGTTTCACATTGGCGGCAGTGACGCCGCCGGAGTGGTGGAACAGGTGGGGGCGGGGGTGAAACGGTGGCGCGTGGGCGACGAAGTGATCTCGCACCCGCTCTGGGCGTGTGGCGAATGCGGCGAATGCAACGGCGGTGACCCGCTGCTCTGCCGCGACCGAAAAGCCTGGGGCTACGAAATGAGCTACGGCGCGTTCGGCGAATACGCGTTGCTCCGCTCGACGCAGTTGCTGCCCAAGCCCAAAGCCCTCTCGTGGGAAGCCGCCGCCAGCTACAGCCTCAAGTATTTCACCGCGTACCGAATGCTCTATTCGCAGCTCTCGCTCAAACCACAAGACGTGGTGCTCGTGTGGGGCGCCGCGGGCGGGCTCGGCAGCTACGCGGTGCAGCTGTGCCAGGCCGCGAACGCCAGGCCGGTGTGCGTCGTGTCGAGCGACGACCGCCGGGCGTTTTGTCACGACCTCGGCGCTGACCTGATCATCGACCGACGGCAGTACCCACGGCTCGCAGAAGGCCTCGGCGCCGAACGCGAGCTGCGCCGGTTTCGTGACGGCATTCGAGAATTGACCCACGGCCGCGACCCCGACGTCGTGTTCGAGCACACCGGGCAATTCACGTTCGCCGCGAGCGTGTACGTCGCCGCCCCGCGGGGCAAAGTCGTCATTTGCGGCGCCACCACCGGCTACCAGCTGCAGTTCGACGTTCGCTATTTGTGGACGATGCAGAAACAAATTCTCGGCTCGCACGGCAGCAACATTGCCGAGGCCACCATCGCCCAGCGGCTCATCGACAGTGGCGTGGTGAAACCCACGCTCACCCGAACGTTCGAATTCGAGCAAGCCGCCGAAGCCCACGAGCTGATGTACCGAAACCAGGCCGTGGGCAGTTGGGTCGTTCGTTACCCCGAGGCCGCGCTGTGAACGCGACCCAGCTTCGCGACGTCGCCGCCGGAGCCCGCCGCTTCGCACCCGCCGTGCGGTGGCAAGATCAGGTGCTGAGCCATGCCGAATTCGTCGGGCACGTCGACGCGCTCAAGCACCGCTTCGCGACCGAAGGGCTGTCGGCGGGCGCGGTCATCGCCCTGCATTTGACGAACGTGCCGGCCTTTCTGACCAGTGTCGTCGCCGCCACCGAGCTTGGGGCGACCGTCATGCCGCTCGACCCGTTGTTGCCGGCGGGTGAGCGCGCCGCCCTGGTGACGGCGTTGCAACCGAGCCTGTTGCTGACCCAAGCCACCACCGAAGTCGTGTCGAACGTGCCGCACTGGCAGGTCGACGACGTCGGCCGGGTGCTGTCGCACGCCTCGCCCCGCGCGTCGCCTCGCCACGAATTGCTCGAAGGCACCGCGTTCATTCAGTGGAGCTCGGGTTCGACCGGGCGACCCAAGGGCATTCTCATTTCGCCCCAGGCGCTGTGGGCCCGCGCCCAGCACATTCAAGAAGCCGTGTTGCTCGACGAAGACGAGCGCACCCTGGTCGCGGTGCCGTTGACGCACTCGCACGGCATCGACTGCTTGGCGCTGCCCACTTTGCTCGGCGGAGGCACGGTATGGCTCATGCCGCCTGCTACCGCGACGCCCATGAGCGTGCTCCGACTGCTCAGCGACGAGCGCCTCACGTTCTTCAGTTCGGTGCCGTCGTTTTTCGCAATCTGCAATCGGCTGCAGGCCCCGCACCAATACGACTTGTCGTCGCTGAAACGGCCTTTCTGTGGCAGCGCCGCCTTGTCGCGCACCGTCGCCGAGGGGTTTCTCGAACGCTTCGGCCGCCCCTTGCAGCAGGGCTACGGCCTCGCTGAAATTGGAGTCATTTGCCTTCATTCGCACGGTGCGCCGCCGTACCTCTTCGAGACCGTCGGTCGGCCCATGGCCCCCATTTCGTGGAAGGTGGCACCCGAGACGGGTGAACTCTTGGCCTCGTCGGCCGCGCTGTGTTCGGCGTACTTGAACGACGGCCAGCTCGACACCGCGCCGTTTGCCGACGGCTGGCTTCACACCCAAGACCTCGTCTCGGTCGACGACCAGGGCCGCTTTTTCATCACCGGGCGGCTCAACCAATTCATCAACGTCGCCGGCCAAAAGGTGAACCCCGCCGAAGTCGAACAGGCGCTGCGCCGGTTGTCGTGGGTCAAAGAGTGCGCCGTGGTTGGTGCCCGCGATGAGCTCACCGGAGAATGCGTGGCGGCCTACCTGGTGGCCGACCGAGCCGAAGGTGAGAGCGACGACGTGCTCAAGAAGCGCGCGCTCGGCGCTCTGCGCGGCGACCTGGCCGAGTTCAAGTTGCCACGGCATTGGCATTTTCGAGAAGCACTGCCGAAGAGCCCGCTGGGCAAAGTGCTCAAACCCAAGTTGACGGAGAATTGACGTGCCGTTCTTGTGGGTTTCGGGCGCGGCGCGAGTCGACGAGGCGAAGCTCGGCCAGCGTCTGTGCCCGTATGCCGGCGGCGTGCAGCGCCGCACCTTCGGTTCGACCTCGGTGTGGCACACGTCGCTGGGGCGGTGGGTCAGCCCTTCGTTGCTGCAATTGCCCGTACTCGCTGATGAATTGGTGCACCGATCGAACTGCTCGGCGTTCGGTGAAGTCGAAGTCGTGCGCGCCGGCTTTCGGTTTTCGACCGACGTGTTGGGCACGTTGCCGTTGTGGAAGCTGTCGGGCGACGGGTTCGTGGCGGTTTCGTGCGAGGTCAAGGCCTTCACGGCGATCGACGGTGTGCAGGTCACGCTGCGAGGCGAAAGCGAGTTGTTGGCCCCCGGCGAACGCCCGCCCACCTACAGCCCGTACGTCAACGTCGAACGGCTGGCGCCCGGCAGCCAGTGGGAAGTACGCGACGGCCGGTGGGTCGAAGTCGGGCCCAGTGCGTGGCCGGCCCTGCTCGCGTCGCCCTCAGGCCAGGCGCGCGACACCTCCGCGCTCGGAGACGCCTTGAACCAAACGTTTGGCGAACTCGAGACCGAGAAGGGCGGGGCCTTCATTTCGGGCGGCATCGACTCGTCGATTGCCTCGGTGCTGTTGTCTGGCCGGGTACGCCCGCTGCCGTTTCACACCTGGAGCCTCGGCACGCGAGTGGGTGATGAGTTCGGCCAAGCCGCTGAGCAGGCGCGGCACCTCCGCAGCCTTCACCATGAAGAACAGCTGCTCGACGGCGACGTGTTGCGGCTTTGGCGCGACGTCATTTTCAGCAATGAAATCGTCGACGGCATGACGGCCGAAATCGTCTTGCAACTCGAGGCGCTGGTGCAACAAGTCGGTGGCCGAGCGACCGACATCGCCACCGGTTACGGCGCCGACCTGCTCTTCGGCGGCATGCTGCGCCACGAGGCGTACATGAAAGCCGTCGGGGTTGAGACCACTCCCGCCCTCATCGCCCGCACTTGGTGGACGGGAGAACTCAGCCCGTTTTACGCCTGGCGCCACGGCGTCGCGGTACACCCGGTGTTTTGGTCGGCCGCTGTCATTCGCGCGGCGCTGGCGCTCGACCCCGAGTCGCACTTCGACGGCAGGCACGAGAAAGTGCCCTTGCGCCAACTCGCCGTGGCTCGCGGCTGGCTGACCGAGCCGCTCGCGTTTCGCCCGAAGGTTGGCATGACGGTCGGCACGGCGGCCTACCAACTCGTCGCCGAGCAGCTCGGGCTGTCGTCGGTGACCGACTATGCCGGCCGCAGCCGCCAAGCCATCGCCTTGTGGCGGGCGATGCTCGAAGACCCTCAGGCCGGTCGTTCTTGAAATTCGACCAGAATGCCGCCCGTTGACTTGGGGTGAACGAAGTTGACCGGCGTGCCCTCCGCGCCCAGTTCGCATTGTTCGAAGATCAGGCGATACCCGTGATCACGCAGCTTCGTGCACAACGCCGGCAGCTCGCCAGAGCCCACCGCCAGACACACGTGGTGAAGGCCGGGCCCGTGCTTCGCCAGAAACCGGCCGATGGTGGAGTCGGGGTCAACCGGCCTCAGCAGCTCGATGCGGCCTTCGTGCGCCCCGACATGCCCGAGGCGCACCGCCAGTTTTTCTTTTGGCACGGTGGTGTCGCTCGTGGGTACGCCGAGCAACGCCAACAGCGCATACATGGGCGAATCGGCCGGCACGGCGATGCCGACGTGCGAAAAAGTCACCGCCGAAGTCTCTGAAGGGGTCGGGGCCACGCGCTCGACCGTACTCCGTCTTTTCGGTCTTTGCCGAGGGCGGCGTGCTCAGTCGTCGCGAGGGAGATCGTTCGGCGCACCGGGCACTTCTTTGGTCGTGAGCAAGTCGCCCGACATGGTGAAGCCCGCGAGCACCAATGGTATCGCTTGAGAAACCACTTCGCCCGTTCGATACGGGTGGCGCAACCACCACTGAAACGTCACGAAGAGCGCCGGCGCCGAGGGCACCTCTCGGGTGCGAAACGAATACGCGAACGCCGGCCCCAGCCGCATGGTGCACACCGTCGGCGCGGCTTCACCTGGCACCACGTCACCCGCCGGCAGCGAGCAGGGCAAGTTCATTGAGAACCGGGCGGCGAGGGTGAACCGGTCGAACAGCCGCGCGCCGACCTCGGTGTCATTGACCCAGTACCAACTGCGGTTGGCCACCAAGAGGTCTTGTGACTGGTCGAAGTACACTTGGTCGCCCGACCGCAGGGCAATGTTCGGCAAGACGAAGCGGGTGACGTTTCGCGCGAAGAACCAGTCGAAATGCAGTTGCAGCACCGCCGCGACCGACAGTTCCCACCCGGTCGTCGCGTACTGTTGGCCCGACGCGCCGTTGGCGTCGAGCGCTGGGTCAGAAAAGTCGACGTTGCCCGTTCGAAACGACTGCAGCGAATTGAGCGACCCGAAGCCCTGAAACATCGCGTTGAGGTGAAAGAATGAGAGCGGCTTGAGTTCGACGACCACGCCCCCACGCGCGGTGGCGGTGTTGAGCGAAAACGTCGCGCCCACGCCGACGTGGTTGTCGTGAAGCCACCGAGAGCTGCTCTCGTACAAGCGCCACCGCGGCACCAGCTTCGCCGAAAGCGTCAGGCCAATGGGGTTGTAGCGCGCGCTCACCAACTCGCGGTGCGTGAGCCGAAAGCGCGACGCCGGCACCTCGGCTTCGCTGCTCACCTCGGCCGCGGCAGCCGGCACCGCACCCCACAGGCACAGCCCCAGCACTCGCCACGTCGCATTCACCGTCACGCATTGTGGCAGAACACCGCTCACCCACGAAGGTTTGGCTGCCCCTGGGCGATCAGGGCAGGTCTTGAGAATTGTTCGGTTTTGGGCGGTGTGCCCGGGTAAAACATCGCCACATGGCGAGCCCGCAACACCCCATCGGTTCTGGTTTTGGGCCCCGAACGACCGCCCGAGACGTACCGGCCAGCGAATCGAGACCGCTCTTCGTGGTGCTCAAAGGCAAGCACCGCGGTCACCACATAGTTTACATAACGCATATTATGCGACGTTGTCTGTAGGTTGGCCTTCGGGACGTTGTCGGGCGGTTTTGGTGTGGGTTTATTCTGAGTTGGGCCGATTGAGCGGTTTTCTGGCGCCTGCTGAGACGGAGCCGAGAACGTGATCTCTGGCCAGCACGAAGCCCGCCACCAGCCCTGCCACGTACGACAACGGTAAGAAAACGAAACCTGAAGCGATCGCCCACCCGGGCTCGAATGGGTACATCAGCGCCGCGACAAGCAAAGGTGTCAACCCGCCGAAGACCCACCACAAAACCCGGGCCCTGGTGGTCAGTGGTTTCGACTTTGTCTGACCGAGCCGAGAACGCCACGCCGTAACTTCTGTTTCGAGCTTGGCGTGCCGGTTCTCGAGGTCTGCCAGGCGCGCCTTCAGTTCGCTGGTTCGAAGTTCGATCTGTGTCGGAACGTCGAGCGCGCGTACCGTCGCCAGGGTCGCCTGAGCTGTCTCAAGCTCGTCTCTCAGGGTCACCGGTTCTTCACCTTGCGCCAGACAAACGCGGCGAAGCCTCCGAGAAACAAGCACCCAAGACTCACCGCAGCGCCAATG
>JBGAIY010000560.1:0-4510 GCA_044225205.1 Myxococcaceae bacterium
GCCGAGCAAGGCCGACATCGGGTAGATCGCGTCGAACACGATGCGGAGCGCGGGTTCCCACCCCGACTGCAGGGTTTGGCAGGTGTCGAGCAGCCGCTGCTCTTCGACCAACAGCGACTGGCAGTGTTGCCAGACGGCTTCTCCGGCACCGGTGAGCCGGGTGCGGTAGCTGCTGCGGTCGAGCAGGGTGAGGCCGGTCTGCTCTTCGAGCTGGCGAATGGCATAGAGCACGGCCGAGTGCGCTTTGTGGAGCGCGGCGGCGGCCTTGACGAAGGTGCCGTGGCGCGCGAGCGCGTCGAACGCGCGGGCTTGGTCGAGGGTCACGTACATGGCCGCCCGAGTGTCGCACGGGGCCGACCCAACATTGTCTACAAATTCGACAAAGACAGACCAAAGTTCGTCACTTTCTTCACAGCGCGTGGCGACGGTACGACTGGGGCATGCACATTCCACACGTTCGGGGTCGGGTCGCAGCGCAAGCCCACGTCGGGGTGCCCGAGGGCACGTACGAAGAAGAATACGCGCGCAACGGCTTCTTCGGTCGGTACGCGCACTTGTACCGCACGCACGCGCCGGTGGGCTGGTCACGCATTGAAGGGCCGCTGAAGCCGCGGGCGTACGACACGCGCCGGCTCGAGCCGCAGGGCGCGCCGAACGACTGGTTGCACCAGCGCAAGACGCTCTTGGCGAACGACGACGTGCGGCTGGCGTGGGCGTTGCTCGAGCGGCCCATGGCGAGCTTCTTTCGCAACGCCGACGCCGACGAAGTGCTCTTCGTGCACGCCGGCGCGGGCCGGTTGGAAAGCGACTTTGGCCCCCTGCCGTACGAGCCGGGTGACTACCTCGTGGTGCCGCGGGGCACGACGTACCGGCTGGCGCCGACGAGCGCGACGCGCGCGTTGGTCATTGAAGCGTTCAGCGAAGTGACGTTTCCCGACCGGGGCATGCTGGGGCAGCACGCGCTGTTCGACCCGGCGGTGGTGCAGGTGCCGTCACCCGAGCTCTCGACGCTCGAAGCCGACGCGGCGGGCGAATGGGCGGTGCAGGTGCGGCGCGCGGGCGTCATCACCACCGTGTACTACCCGTTCAACCCCCTCGACGTCGTCGGGTGGAAAGGCACGCTCTCGGTACAGAAACTGAACGTGCGCGACATTCGCCCGGTGACGAGCGAGCGGTACCACCTGCCGCCGTCGGCGCACACGACCTTCGTCATGAACAACGCGGTGGTCTGCACGTTCTTGCCGAGGCCGCTCGAGAACGGCGACCCGAAGGCGATGAAGGTGCCTTTCTTTCATTCGAACATCGACTTCGACGAGGTGCTCTTCTACCACTCGGGCGAGTTCTTCAGCCGTGCCGGCATTGCCCCGGGCATGCTCACCTTTCACCCGCAGGGCATTCACCACGGGCCGCAGTCGCAAGCGACGGCCCGCGCGGCGCAAGCCACGCGCACCGAAGAAGTCGCGGTGATGCTCGACACCAAACGCCCGCTGCACGTCGGTGACGACGCGCAACGCATTGAACTGACCGACTACTGGAGAAGCTGGAAATGACGACCAACCCGTGTGGCCTCGAAGGCATTGATTTCGTCGAATTCGTCTCGCCGGAGCCCGCCCGCTTAGACGCGCTCTTCAAGGCCTTCGGGTTCTCGAAGCTCATGCGCCACCACGAGCGGCCGGTCGACCTCTACCGGCAGAACGACATCACCTTCTTGGTGAACCGTGACCCGGTTTCGTTTGCCGCGAAGTTCGGCGCGGTGCACGGCCCGAGCATCTGCTCGATGGGCTGGCGCGTGCATGACGCGGGGGCGGCGCTCTCGGCGGCGGTGGCGAGAGGGGCGAAACCGTACGCCGAAAGCGACCGGTGGTTGCGTGACAGCCAACGCCCGGTGCCGGCCATTTTCGGCATCGGCGATTCGCTCATTTCGTTCGTCGACAGCGCGAGAGAGCCCGACCACTGGGCCCGCCTGGGGTTCGTGCCGCTCGACAAGCCCGAACGGGTGCCACCGAAGGGGTTCACCGTCATCGACCACCTGACCAACAACGTCGAGAAGGGCACCATGGGCCGCTGGGCGAACTTCTACCGCTCGGTGTTCGGGTTCGAAGAAGTGCGCTACTTCGACATTCGCGGCGTGAAGACGGGGCTGACGTCGTACGCGCTGCGCTCGCCGTGCGGCACGTTCTGCATACCCATCAACGAAGCCGACGAGCAGAAGTCGCAGATCAACGAGTACCTCGAAGAATACAAAGGCCCGGGCATTCAACACTTGGCGTTCTTGACGAACGACTTGCTCGCGTCGCTCAAGGCGCTCGAGGGGTCGGGCATCGAGACGCTCGACATTGACCCCGACTACTACGACACCGTGTTTGCTCGGGTGCCGAACGTGAGTGAAGACCACGCCGAAATCAGGCGCCGCAACGTCTTGGTCGACGGTGACGAGAAGGGCTACTTGCTGCAGCTGTTCACCAAGAACCTGGTGGGGCCCATTTTCATCGAACTGATTCAGCGCAAGAACCACCAGTCGTTTGGCGAAGGCAATTTCGGCGCGCTCTTTCGCAGCATCGAGCGCGACCAGGCGAAGCGGGGCGTCTTCGGCTGACGCTGAGTCGCGGGGCCGCGCTCACTTTTCGGCGAAGCGAAACTGTGGGTTCTCGATGAGGCCGACGAGGTTGCCGAACGGGTCTTTGACGGCGGCGACCCGAATGTCGCCACCGACGGCGCGGGGAGCGTCGTGCACGGTGGCGCCGAGCTTGACGAAGTGGGCGACCGCGGCGTCGAGCTGGGGCACGCCCCAGTAGGTGACGGAGGTGCCCAGGCCGCGCTGGTCTTCGGGGGGTTGCGGGTCGAGGCCCAGCTCGAAGCCGCCAATGTTGAAACCCACGTAGAACGGCTCGTCGAAGTACGGGTCGACGCCCAGTGCGGCGCGGTACCAGTCGCGGGCTTTTTCTCGGTCGGGCACGCGGTACACGACGGTTCTCAGCCCCAAAACAGGGCCCGGTTGGCGGTTGGTCATGGGTCGCGAGCATGGGCCGACGCCCCGCGGTTTCAAACCGGTTTCAACACCCACCGGCGACGGTGCAGCGAAGTAGAGTGCGGTACCCATGGGGCTCGACATCATGGCGTACAGCCGGTTGCGGTTCGTTTCGGCGGAAATACCCGACGAGTACGACGACGACGACGCGGCCGTGGCGGTGTACGCGGGTGAAATCGACCGCTTGGGTTCGATGAAGCCGGGCTTCTACACCGGCCTCACGTTGGCCGACCTGTGGTGGCGCGGTGAGCACTCGGGAGCCCCCCTGCCCGACCCTGAACGAGAGCGCGTTGACCTTCACGTGGCCCACCTGCTTCAGCAGCGGCGCGCCGAGTGCCCGGGCGACGCGGCGGTGCTGGCCAACCCGACGTTTGCGGCCGAACAGTTCTCGTTTCGGGCGGGTTCGTACAGCGGCTACGGCCGGTGGCGCGAGGCGCTGTGCCTGCTCGCGCTCAAGTGCGAGCCGGCCGACGTCTGGGCGGCGGCCGACACGTTCGCCGGCCGGCCCTTCGTGGAGCTGATCAATTTCTCTGATGCCGAGGGCGCCATCGGCTTCGAGGCCGCGGCGCGGTTGGCCCGTGACTTTCGCTCCTTCGAAACCCAAGCGCGGGAGCACGCCGAACCGGCGTTTTACGAATCGTACCGAGACTGGCAACGCGCCTTCACCTTGGCCGCCGACGAGGGTGTGGTCATTTTCTGCTGAGCTGCCCTGCACCGATTGCGGCCTGGCCGCCCTGGGCGAGGCTGGCTCTCGGTTTTTCTTGAACAAGGCCGTCGGCCCAGGTCTTGCTCAGGCCACGGCGATGACTGCTCGCCACCTGGCCGTCGGCTGTCTTCTGTTGTGGGCAGCACTCGCGCGCGCTCAAGCGGTTTCAGTGACGGTTGACGGCACGACGACGCATCAGACCATGCAGGGCTTCGGAGCCACGACCTTGTCGCTGGTGTTCGGGCCTCAAGACAACGTGCCCAACCCGACCTTGCGGGCGTTGGCCAACGACGCGGCGTTCAACCAAATCAAACTGAACATGGGCAACCTCGAAGTCGAACCGAGCGAGGCTCCGGCGTCGAACGTGTATGCGCCCGCGAACGACGACGACGACCCCTTCACCATCACCGCCGCTGGCTTCAATTGGGTTCAGTCAGACAGAACCTGCGCGGCCGCTTCATACACATTCACGACGAGCTCGAATACGCCAATGCGTCGGCGTTTTTCGGCATGAACCTGTTTTGGGACACGGTTTCGCACGCCCAGCACTACGAGGGGCGCAGCGACCCGGGGTTCTGGAGCGAGACCGACACCATGGTGCTGCTCGACGTCGACGCGGGCACGGCGACCATTTCACCCATGGGGCGCGCGGTCGGTCACTACGCGCGGTTCATCACGCCCGGGGCGGTGCGGCTCGAGGCGACCAGCAGCAACCCGTTGGTGCTGGTCTCGGCGTTTCGAGACCCCGGCCAGGGCCGTCAGGTCATGGTGGCGAT
>JBGAIY010000561.1:0-4505 GCA_044225205.1 Myxococcaceae bacterium
TCCGTTCGACGCGGGCCAGCCTCCGTTCGACGCGGGCCAGCCTCCGTTCGACGCGGGGCAACCGTTCGACGCTGGTGACCCGTTCGACGCGGGGCAACCGTTTGACGCCGGAGACCCGTTCGACGCTGGAGACCCGTTCGACGCTGGACAACCAATTGACGCCGGAGACCCGTTCGACGCGGGGCAACCGTTTGACGCTGGAGACCCGTTCGACGGCGGCATGAGCGACGCGGGGCCGAGCGATGCGGGCATTGGGCAGTGCCGACTGATGACCACTTTCCCCATGGTTGACCAATTCGGGGTCTATGCCCGCTCACCCGATGCCGGGCTCGAGCACTCCATTGCGTACATGGTGACGCCAGGCACGCCGCCCTACGACACGCTCGAGACCGACATGTACTGGGCCTTCACCGGCCACCAGACGGGAGTCGTCATACCGTCGGTTCGCGACTTGGCGCTCGAGCCGAACTACAGCACCTGCACCGCGTGCGTCGTGTACCGAGAGAACTGCCCAGACCTCGACAGCTGCTCGGCGGCGTACTTCGCGCGCTACGGCACGATCGAACTGAACGAAGTGACCCGCGACTTCACCGGCGTGTTCAAAGCGAGGCTCAACAACGTTCGCTTCGACGCGTGGACCCTCGGGGCAGACCAACCCGTGCCCGACGGCGGCTGCGTTTACATTCAGTCAGTCGACATCAACGTGAGCCACTGATGCGACTGGCGCGCGGCGGGGGCGTGCCGGCGACTACCCGTTCCAGTCGGCGGGAGCGGGCGTCAGGTCGCTGAGCGGTGCGCGGCCACGGCGCCCGGCCACCATCGCCGAACTGAGCCGCGCGAGCCGTTTGAAGTCACGCAGCAACTCGGTCTTCGCGGTCAACTCGGCCAAGTGAAACGGCGCCCCGTTCAGAGCCTCGTGGGGCACCTTCACTTCGCCGCAGAGCATGGTGAACGGCCGCCCCTTGCTGGCCATGTGCTGGCAGCACGCCGAACTGAGTTCTTGCATCGTCGCTTCGGCATCTTCGGCCGACAACCCATGCACCGAGTAGAGCCGGGTGACGCTGGCGAGTTCGCGAAAGTTGATGCCCACCGAGCCAATTTCACACAAGCCGACAGCGACGATTCGGGCCCCGTCTTCGCACACCATGAGGTCTCGGTACCGCTCGAGCCCGCCGCTGCTCGCGTAGCGCGCATTGAGCTCGCCCATGCGGAGCCGCTCGGCGCTGAGGTCCATCGCGTGAATGAGCAACGCCGGTTCGGTGGCAGCCACGACGCTGACGACCCGGGCGATGTCGGCTTCGTCGGTCACCAAGCGGCAGCGAGGCGCGGGCCTCCGTGCAAATTCGCTGTCATTGCGAACACGCTGAAAATAACGCGCCTTGAGCACGGCCCCGGCAGACCCGATGCGCCGGGCAAACCCACCGAACACGCGCGCCGGCCACGGGTTGTCGACGTAGTACGCCAGCTGAAAATACTGGGCGTCGGGCGTTTGCTCGCACACTTCACCAATGGCACGGTTCAGCGTGGCCGCGGCGCGCGTGCCCGGGGCGGTCGCGGCCATGTGCTGCACGTACCAGGTGTGTTGGTACGCCCGAAACGCCGAAAGGTAGGCGACGACCTCGTCGTCTTCTCGGCAAATGAGCGCGTTGAAGAGCCGGCCGTCGTCTCGCGAGAGTCGGTCTTGGGTGGCGCGCGCGCGCAGCACCAACGGCTCGAACGTGGCCGCGACGTCGGGGTTGACGAGGTTCGCCTTGCGGCAGAACTCCCAAATGGCGTCGAAGGTGAGGTAGCTGCCTTCTGAGGCAATGGGGTTGCCCGCCAGCACCCACTTGAGCCGCACCCGGGTGGCGTCGGCGGGGGTCGCGAATTCAAACTCGAGCCCGACCCGGGCCGCGTCGTGGTGGCGAATGACGGCGGTCACGTTCGCCACGGCGTCATCGACAATGAGCTGCGCGTCACGCACGCGCAACCCGGGAGGAAACGACTCGTTGCTTTCGAGGGCGAGCTGCGCCCCCGTGGGCGTGAAGTCGACCACCTTGGCCTCGAGCGGCGCCATCGACAGCGGGTGCACGAAACGAAAGCGACCTCCGCGCAGCGGCGCCCGCCGCACGGGGTGCCGGCGCACGCACTCTTCGATGCGCAGCGGTATCTGCAGCGTGAAGGGCTCTTTTTGAACCACCGCCGAACGCCATTCGTAGCGGGAGTCGTCGAGCTGGGCCGAACAGGCGACGACCTCGAAGGGCTCCAGTTCGACCCGAGGCTCGAAGGCCAGCCGCCGCGTCGAGGCCTCGGCGCGGCCGTGCTTGAGCTCGAGATATTCACCTTGTTCTGAACGCACCGTGACTTTGCCGACTTTGGCGATGCGAGCGACCAGGGCGAACGAGCGCAACGGGTCTTCGAGCTTGCGGTCTCCCGACGAGTAGTCGGTAATCGACTCGCGTTGAAACTGGCACCCGACGCGAAACCCCCGTTCGGCCGCCACCAAGCTGCGCACCCGCAAAGTGATTTCGCGCAACACGCGGTGCCCGTGGTGCTCGAGCGACACGCCGCGCAGCAGCGCCCCCTCTGAAAACGCGGCCAACGGGTGCGCCGCGGGCAGCCAAAACGCGAGCCCGTGCGACGAACAGTCGAGCAGCTTGGGCCGGGTGCCGTCGCTCAGCACGAGCTCGGTCTGGCCGCTCAACACGAACCGCAACGACCCCCGCCGTGGCACCAACGCCTGGTCGAGCCGCTCACACGCTTGCATGGGCGTCTGCGCGGCCCAACCGTTGCCGCCGTTGAGCGCGAAGTCGACCAACGACTGGGGCAGCGTCTTGCCGACGTGCACGAACGCCGTCAGCTGCTCGAGGCGGGGCAACACCCGGCGCCACTCGTCGTTCCACTCGGCGACAATGGCGTTGAACGACTGCCGCCCCACCAACCGCAGCCCGTCGGCCGGTTCGACGACCCGAACCTCGACGTTCGTGCGCTCGAAAAACGTTCGTACATTCTGCTCGTAAGGCACACACCAAAGCACGACGCTGGGTCGGCCATTGCGATCGAAACCGGGCACGGCTTCGTTTTACTTCGGTCTGGGGCCCCCCGCTCCTTTCATTGCGTGATGGGGCCCAGAATCAGGGCTCGGCGTGAAAGCAGAAACCCACCGTGTTCTCTGCTAGGCCACCGGGTGAATGAGCGCGCTCTACACGTCGGTGTTGTTGCTGCTGGGAGTCTCTTTCTTTCTCGCCACCATGGCCCGCCGAATTCGGGCGATGGCGGCGCTGAAACCCGAGCCCGGCAACCGGCTCGACCGCTTGGGCGAGCGTTCGCTCGTGTTGCTCAAGTTCGGCCTGGGGCAGCGCCGAATGATCGACCCCGAAGAGTTCGTGCCGGGCTTCATGCACGTGATGATTTTCGGCGCCTTCGCCGTGTTGACGCTGCGCACGATCATGCTCTTCGTCATGGGCTTTTCGCCCACGGCCGAAGCGGTGCTCACCGACTTGAACGACGGTTTCTGGGCCGACAAGGGCACGCTCAAGCTTGGGTACGTGGCGTACCTGTTCGCGAAAGACGTGGTCGCCGCGGGGGCCCTGGTCGGGGTCGCCTACTTCGGCTTTTTGCGGCTCAAGGTGAAGCCCGACCGGCTCACCCGGTCGAACGAGGCGATGCTCATTTTGGGCTTCATTGGCGCGTTGATGGTGACCGAGTTCATTTTCGGCGCCGCCCACCTGCGCGAACAGCACCTCGACGAGCTGTGGGTCGAGCCGTTCACCACGCTCACCGCGAAGGTGCTCTCTGCCGTGCCCGACGGCGTGTTGCACGTGTTGGGGGTGATCAGCTTCTTCACCCACCTCACCATCATCGTGACGTTTTTGAACTTCTTGCCGTACGGCAAACACTTTCACGTCGTCGTCGGGTTGTTGAACGTCTTCATGAAGCGGCTGCCGGTGAACCCCGGCACGTCGACCAGCGCGAAGCTGTCGACCCCCAACCTCGAAAAAGAAGAATTCGGCGCGAAAGCCTTCACCGACCTCACGTGGAAGCAGGGCCTCGACGTCAACACCTGCACCGAATGCGGGCGCTGCCAAACGCACTGCCCGACCTACATCACCGGCAAGCCGCTGACCCACAAAGGCGTGAACCAAACGCTGAAACACTTTCTGTGGGACAACGAAAAGCTCTTGCCGACGGCGAAGAAGGCCGAAGACGGCCGCATGGTGGGCAAGAAGCCCGACGGCACCGACCAAGAAATCGCCTCGCTCGTGGGCGGCGTGCTGAGCCCCGAGACCGTGTGGGCGTGCACCACCTGCGGTTGGTGCGAGCAGGCCTGCCCCGTGTTCATTGAAAACGTGCCCCGCCTCATCGACATGCGGCGGTACAAAGTGCAGGTCGAAGCCGACTTTCCTCCCGAGCTGCAACGCGTGTTCGAAGGCATGGAGCGCCAAGGCAACCCCTGGGGCATCGGCCAAGACAAGCGCGACGAATGGGAGGGCGACCTCCCGCTGCCCAAATGGGGCGACGGCGGT
>JBGAIY010000014.1:0-6868 GCA_044225205.1 Myxococcaceae bacterium
CGGTACTCACCGACGCCAGCCTGCGCGACCGCTTCGTCGTGCTCGGGTTTCACTATGGCCTGTTGCGCATGAACGGCCAGCGCGACGGCCAAAGCCACGGGCTGCGTGACGACGCGCAGATGCTGGCGCTCGTCGACCGAGCCGACGTGCACCTCGACTTGGTCATTCACGGCCACTTGCACCGGCCGTTCAAAATTCGCACCCAGCGGCGCACCATTGTGAATGCGGGCAGCGCCACCGACCTGCACGTGCGGTGCGGCTACAACGTCTACGACATCGACGCCAAGGCCCGCCGGGTGAAGGTCAGTCGCCGAGAATGGCACGCCGCGACCCAAACCTACGCCGAGGTTTCGGAGTCGCCGGTCGTCGGCGAGTTCAGCACGGCCCCCACGCCGTAACCTGTCAGCCGCAGCTCCGAACTCTTGGTGGTCAGCGCCGAGCCGGCTTCTTCGTGTGGGTGACGGTGACTTTCGTCGAAATGCCGCCGCGAATGTACCAGTCGCCTTCGACGACCATGTGGCGCGGTTGGCAGACCTTCACCAAGTCATCGAGAATCTGGTTGGTGACGGCTTCGTGAAAAGCGCCTTCGTTGCGAAAGCTCCACAGGTAGAGCTTGAGGCTCTTGAGTTCGACACACAGCTTGTCGGGCGTGTAACGAATGCGAAAGTGGGCGAAGTCGGGCTGGCCGGTCAGCGGGCACAGGCACGTAAATTCGGGGCAGTCGAACGCGATTTCGTAGTCACGCGCGTAGGCTGGGTTCTTGAACGTCTGCAGGTCTTTTGAAGGCTGACTGGGCATGGCGGCCGGCTGATACCATGCCTGCACGATGCGTACAGCGTGGCAGTCGGGGGTTGAAGAAGCCGTGCGGGTGCTCCGTGCCGGGGGGCTGTTGGCCCTGCCCACCGAAACGGTCTACGGGCTGGGCGCAGACGCTTCGAACGAGCTGGCCGTACGCCGAATTTTCGCGGTCAAAGGTCGCCCTTCGAACCACCCGCTCATCGTGCACGTGGCGAGCCTCGCCGCGGCTCGCACCTGGTCGGCGGAGTTCTCGCCCGAGGCCGAAAAACTCGCGGCCGCTTTCTGGCCCGGCCCGCTCACCCTCATCGTCAAACGCGGGCCCCGGGCGTCTGACGCAGTCACGGGAGGCCAAGACACCGTGGGCCTCAGGGTGCCCTCACCCGCGTTGACGCTTGAAGTTCTTGAGCTTTTTGACGGCGGGGTCGCTGCGCCCAGCGCCAACAAGTTTGGGCGGGTCAGCCCCACCACGGCCGCGCACGTGCGGGCCGAGTTGGGAGACGAGGTCGACTTCATTCTCGACGGGGGGCCGGCGGCGGTCGGCGTCGAATCGACCATCGTCGACGTGAGCCGCCCGGGCTCACCGCGCCTGCTCCGCCCAGGAGGCCTCGCCCGAGAAGACGTCGAGCGGGTGCTCGGCCAGAGCGTGCCGTTGGCCACCGAACCCGTCGAAGGGGGCCCCAGGGCGCCCGGGTTGCTGGCTTCACATTACGCGCCGAGGGCCGGCTTGTGGTTGGTGGCCAGGCCCGACGACTTGACCCGTGAGGCCCAGGCGCGCGTGGCGAGCGGCAGCAAGGTCGCCGTCTTCGGGCCGCGGGGGAGCGTGGTGCCGGCCGGCGCGACCCTCTACGAAGTACCCAGCGACGCCGCCGGGTACGCTCGCGTGCTCTACGCGCTGCTGCGGCGAGCCGACGACGAGGGCTTCGACGTGATTCTCGCCGCCCCTCCCGATGCCACTGGGCTGGGGTTGGCCGTTCGAGACCGGCTGCGGCGAGCCGCGGCGCCGCGCCCACCCTGACTCGACCCTGCCTGCGCGAGGGCGTTGCGAACGAAGGGCTCGCGCTCGACGCCACGAACGGTTACCGGCCGACCCGCGCGGCCTCGCCGCCCGAGTCACCTCAAATGGCCCAAACGACATTTTTGTCGGGTTGCACGGGCGGCGGGGCGCCCGAGCCTGCGGTGAGGGTGGCGAGCTGGTGGTGCGGTATCGACTTCAGTGAGAGCAGCGTGCGTTTCATGGGTCACCCACGAGAAGAGGTACGAATGCCCAGCTGAATGTGGCCGCCCCGGCAAACGTTCAACCGACCCGGCGACGAAGTGTGCGACTTGGGCCGGCCACCGTTTGTCTCATCAGACTCGTCGGGAGAACTCATGCGCAATCAACTGCTGTGGTGCACGGTCATGGCGGCACTCACCTCGTGCGCCGGCGTCTTGACGCCAGTCGACAACCGGGGTGACGGAGGCTCCGCCGCCGACTCGGGTCAGACGAGCGACGCCGGGAGCGCCGATTCGGGCACCGCCGGCCTCGACGCCGGTCGCCCCGCCGACTCGGGTACACCGACCAACGACGCCGGGCCAGGGCCGAACGACGCCGGGCCCAGCCCCGGGGTGCCCAGTTGGGTTCCGTCGACCGCCTGGAGGTGGACGGACATTCCCCACTCCACGTTTACGACGTCGATCAAGAATGACGGGAGCGGCGTGGCCCCCGCGACCGGGGCCGAACCCTCGGGCGCGACCTACGCGTCGTACACCAAAGAAACGTCGTTCGGCGGCCCCAGCTACAGCCGCAAGCACCAAGAACTGTACCTGTTCGGCGGTGGCCACGCGGCGACGACCCTCAACGCCCTCATTCGGTGGAACTTGGGCAAAGAGACGCCCGACCTCGAAGTGGTGGTGCCCGCCACGACCGCCGACCTGCGCGCGACCTCGTTCTTCGACCCCACGAACCGCGCAAAGGGCTACTGGCCCGACGGCAAGCCCAAAGCCGCGCACATGTACCACGCGCTCCAATACCTCGACGCGACTGACGAATTGCTCGCGGTCGGCCTCGCGTTCGGCCACGACCCCGTGACCGACGAGCGCTCGTGGAACACCGTCGCCGCGTACCACCGCGGTGACGCTTCGTGGCTCCCTGAGGGCACGTACCCTGCACTGCCCGACGAGCCGTACCAGAACTCGGGCCTGCTCATCGACGCGCCGACCTTCGCGAGCTGGGACGGCGCGGCCGTCTATTACTACCGTGACGGCGGTGGGTCAGGGCCCTGGCGCAAAGTGAACTCGGCCACCCGCGCGGTCGACGAGGTGGGGGGCTCGCTGAGCTGGTGGCTGACCACCGTTGGCGCCGCGCGAGACGACCGCGCCGAGGCCTTGCTGGTGGGCGGGCAAACGGGCGGCGGTGGGTCGGGCTACCAATTTCGAACGCTCTCGCTCACCACCGGGGCCCTCACCCCGCTGGCCGCGACGGGCTTCGCTTTTCCCACCGACTGCGGCATCAAAGACCTCGTGTGGGTCTCGAAGCACCGCTACTGGGTGGCGTGGTGCACCGACACGGTGTCTGACAACGCGGGCATCGGTGTACAACGGGTGCTCAAGTTCGAGCCGACGTCACCCACGCAAATCACCGCCACCGACCTGTCACTCAGTGGCACCGCCCCAGCGGGTACGGGTGGCTGCAAACAGGGGCTGTTCTACGACGACACCTTCGACGCGCTCCTTTTCGTGGGCAACCTCGACGAGCCGTTGAAAATCGTCAAGGTCGACTGACCGGGTTCGAACGCCGCTTTTTAGAACGCGGTGGGCGGCTGAAACGACTCGAGCTCGGTGAGGTTCGAGGGCACGTGCAGCGCGCCCGAAACGATTTTGGCGCGCAACGCTTCGACCTTCGCCATGGCCTCGGCCTTGCCCGCGAAGTCGACCTTCACGTCGGCGTACGACACGCCGCCCTCTTTGAGGCCCATGACGACGTCACCTCCGGCGAAGGTGCCTTGGGTCACGTCTTTGGCCGACAGCCACACCGCCAAGTCGACGCGCTTGAGCATCGACGTCAGCACGGCTTCGGGCGCAAGGTGTGACTGATCAGAATCGACCCCAATGGCGTACACGGCTTTGCCCGCCGCGCGCGCTTCTTTGACGGCCTGAATCATGCCGACGCCGTCGCTGCCGGCCGCGTGAAAGACGACCTCGGCCCCTTTGGCGACCAGGTCTTGGGCCACTTGCTTGCCGGCGGCCACGTTGTCGAAGTTGCCGGTGTACTGAATCAACGCCACGGCCTTGGGGTTCGTCGTCTTCACGCCGGCCCGAAACCCGGCTTCGAACTTGCGCATCAGCGGCATTTCCATGCCTCCGACGAAGCCGACCTTGTCTTTGGCCACCAACCCCGCGAGCGCGCCGACCAAGAAGCTGCCCTCTTCTTCGCGAAAGACGACGGTACGCACATTGGGCAGGTGCTGCACTTCGCCCTTGGGGTCGAGAATGGGGCTGTCGATGAGCAAGAACTTCGCTTTGGGGTTCGCCTTGGCGACGGCCTCGATGGCGTTTTCGAGCATGAACCCGGTGCCAATGGCCAGGTCGGCCCCTTGGTCGACCACGAGCTGCAAATTGGGTTGGTAGTCTTCTTGGGCTTTCGACTGCACCACGAGCGGAGTCACCGGCAACGCGGTGACCGTGGCGGTCAGCTCGGCCGGCACCGTCGCTGCGCGTTCGGCCGCGGGCATGGGCGCGTAGTGGCCTTGGGTGAAGGCCGCTTGGCCGGCCCACACTTCGAGCCCTCGCAACGCCGAATCGTTGAACGACTGGTCGCCGCGCCCGCCGACGTCGGTGACCAACCCGATGAGGCGCTTTTTCTCGGCGCCGCCCGCGGCGGCCACCGGAGCGTCGGTCTTGGCACTTTCGGCTTTCTTACAGCCCATGACGGCCAACAGGCCGCACATCACACACGACAGTCGGGTCATTCGACGCGGTATTGCACAACCCGCGTCACCCGCCACCGCCAAACGTGTTGCCGACGGAGTCGCCCGTGCCGGGGGTACCGCCATTGCCCGAGGGCAGCATGACCTCGACTTCGGTGAGCGCCGAGAACGACCGGTTGGCGGTGTCGCTGGCCTGCCCGGTGTAGGCGAACCCGGTCGACGAAATGACAATCATTTTCGCGGCGGGGCCCGAGAACGTGAGCGAGCCCATGTTCTGGCGCGGCCGGGTGAAGACGTGCACGCGGTAGCGGCTGTGGGTGGGGTCGGTGTTGTCGTTGTACTCTTTCATCGGCGGGTACATGGGGCAGGTGTCTTCGCTCAGGCACGGCGGCAATTCGCTGAGCGAAATTTGCCCGTTTCGCACCCGGGCGAGCCCTTCTTGAATGCCCATGTTGCTGTTGAGCACGGCTTGCCCTTGCAGGTCGGTCGCCGTCATCGCGTACGCGTCGTAGTACGACGACTGCAGCAACCGGGTCGCGAGCAGTGTGAGCACGAGCACCAACATCAACACCAGCAACATCACGTAACCGCGGGGCCGTTTGGTTTTCGTACGCATGGTGACGTTCCTCACTGAACTGCCAAATACCCGTTGAGCAAATTGAAGGTCAGCTCGCCCTGAGCCCGCCGAATGTCGTCGACCGCCCCACCGTCGGTGTCGAGGCTGACGGGCGCCCGGGCACCCGCGCGGCGCTCACCGCGCACCGCGACCTGAATGAGCGCGCCCCGCACCAACGAGTTGAGCCCCGTCGGTGACGCGGTCGCGATGCCGCCTTGCTCGCCCAGGGCGCACACGCCGGGGTTGACGCCACAGTTGCAAACGCCGCCGTCGACGGCCGAACAGCTGCCCACCGCCGCCACCCCACCGTCGAATTCGGCACCGACGAGCGGCCCGACTTGCAGGTTGTCGACGCCCAGCGCGAGCGCGTCGGGGTCGGTGGTGAAGGCGCCGGTCGACGGGTCGGCTTTCTGCACGTACAGCCCCAGGTCGGCACCGTTGGCGCGCTGGTAGACGATGATGCGCCGGCGCTCTTCGAGCTTGTACACGAGCAGGTCACCGTTGTTGTTGACGGTGCAGTCGGGCGTGGTCGTGCCGTAGTTGTCGTTGAGCATTTGCACCGTCAACGTTCGGTTCGTCGGGCTGACGATGCCGGTGATCTTGCCCAAGCACGACTCGCGGGGGTTTTGGTCGCGGGTGAAGAGCAAGTACGGCAGCCCCGAAATCACGCTGCCGGTGCTGCCGCCGTCGGCGTCGAGCGTGCCCCATTCTTGGTCGGCCAGCGGGTCGGCGTTTTGCAACTGCACGGTGCAGCTCGAAGAACACACCGACCCGACGACCGTGCCCGCGCGCCGAAACACCGGGTTGCCCCACCCCACTTCGATGACGTCGGTACCGGCGATGATGCCCGCCCCCGACGCACCGGCCGTCACCACGTTCATGCCGCTCGAATCGCCGGCCAGGGTGCCGGCGGGCACGTTGTTGCGCACCCGAAATGAATAGCGCGCGTTCGCAAAGCCGGTGCCGGTCGACGAGAGCAACCGGTCGAGCGACGACATGGCCAACGCCAGCTGCGCTTCGGCCGAACTCTGCCGCGCTTGGCCCTGGGTCATGCTGAACATCGACGTCGCGGCCATGGTCGCCGCGGCGATGACGATGCTGGCAATGCCCACCGTCACCATGAGCTCGGTCAACGTGGCGCCGCGCAGGCGGCGGGCGCGGGCTCGCAGGGGCGCGGTCATGGGCAGCTCTTGGTCACGAAGCCAGAATAGGTCTCATTCACCGTCGGCTTGTTCGGGCGCGACGTGTCGACCCACGCCATGTTGACGAGCAGCGCCTTGCAGCAGCGACCGTTCGGGCAGCACGCCTGGGTCGCGTCGAGCGGCTTGGCCTGAAACCCGTTCGGCGGCAAGGCGCCGTCGTTGCAGTCGTTGTTGACGGTGACGGTGAAGGTCGCCTTGCGGCCGTCGGGGTCGGTGCGGTCGTAGCTCCCGCCAGGCGCGGAAAGGGCGTCGTACCCCTGCGAGGCATACTTTTGGTACTCCTCGCCCGCGAGCCGGCTCATCGACGCCTGCTTGCTCGCCCCCGAACGCCGCACCACCGACATGCC
>JBGAIY010000014.1:6920-39847 GCA_044225205.1 Myxococcaceae bacterium
CTCGACCAGCGAGAACCCCACCTGCTTGCGTTTGTTGGCCGTCATGGCAACACCACCGTTCCGTCGCGCCGAATGAAAATGGTCTGCTGCACGTCGTTGTCGGCGCGGCTCCGCACGTTGAAGATCACGCCGCCCGAAGTCGGCATGGCCGTGCGCGTGGCATTCGACGTGACGAGACAGTTGTCGCCTTGAAAGAGCGCGAACCCGCCATTCATGTCGAACACCGCCTGCACCGTCTTCGACTCGTCGAACACGACGCCCCCGTCGGGCACTCCGCCGTCGACGTTGAAGAGCAGCTCGACGCCGTCGTCGAGCGGTCGAGACTCGAGCACCAAGTCGGGCGGCAACCCGCCGTCGACGGCCGTCTGGTCGAGCCCGGCCGTGTTCTGGTCAACCGTGTTCGGGGGCAAGACCGGGGTGCCCTTGCGAAACGTGGTGAGCCGGCCTGGTTCGTCGTTGACCGACCCCGAGTACGAGCGCCCGCGCACGCACGCCACCGTGGGGTAGCCCCGGGTGACCGCTTGGGAGCGCATCGACCCCACGAGCGCCGCGAGCGTACCCGCCTCCGAACTGACCCGGGAGCGGCGCACCAACGTCAACAGGCTGGGCACCGCGAGCGCGGTCAAAATGCCGATGATGGCGACCACCACCATCAACTCGAGCAGCGAGAAGCCGGGCGTGGGCCGAGCCTGTGGCGAACGGGGCATCAGCGCACCCGTCTCCACGACTTGATGCGAAACGGCGAGTTGACGTTGGCCACGTCGTTGCCGCTGAGCTTGTCGGGCGTGGCCGACGTCGTGAACACGACCCGGTTGCCGACCGCCTGCAAGTCGCTGACGATGCCGGGTTCGCCCACGCGAACGAAGCGCCCGCGCCCGCCGTGGGTCGCCGCCGTGCTGTCAGCGGGGCTCGACGACAGGTCGACCAGGCAGTTCTGCGGCACGCCCGTCAACCGGTCGAAGCAGTAGAGCATGCTGCTGCCCGCCGCCCCGCACACCCCGGCGCCACCGCTCGGCGGCGTGTACACCGCGACGATGATGTTCTTGCCAATGACGACCGGCTCGCTCAGCACCTTTTCGCCCGTGGTCTTGTTGAGAAAGTAACCCCACCGCAGCTTGCCTTTGCAGTGGCTCGTCGTGGTGGTGTCGCCGTCTTCGACCGCCCAGAAGAAGTTGGTCGTGTCCATGTCGAGGGGGTTGGTCGCGTCGCCCGTACCCACGTAGAGCATGGTCGCGGTCGTGTTCTCGTCGAGGCCCACGTATGGCCGGTTGTAAATGGCCGGCAAGTTGAGGTTGGGCCACGACATGCTGGGGGTGCCCGACGAGAGCGTGAGCGACGCCGGGGGCGACGCGCGGTCAGGCAACGGGTCGATCGAAGCGGCCCGGCACGACGACTCGCCGTGGTTCACGTGGTCCATCTGAAAGGGGTTGAAGAGCACGTCGGGGTCCCAGTCGCGAATGCGCTTGCTGGTGACGTCCATCGACCAGATGACGCCGTTGGTGTCGCCGAAGTACACGCGCGACGCACGCGAGCCGTCGTTCGGGCGAATGACGCGCGGGCGGCCGGGCACGTTGTTCGGCACCGACGTCGTGAACGGCCAGGGCGCGTACACGTAGTTTTGACCCGGCACGTGAAACTTGGCGTCGTCGTGGTGCGAATCTTCCATCGGTTGAATGTGGTACGAGCTGCGCAACGACGGGTCGGCGTCGAGCACGTAGAAGTAGTCGGCTTCGGCCGGAGCGTCTTTGTAGCCGCCGCCCATGAAGACACCCCACTTGTAATAGTCGTCGTCGACGCGAACGCGCGCGACCACCGGGGCCGACCAGGTCTGGCCCATGTCGGTATCGTGCAAGCTCGCGGGGTCGTTGTTGTAGTCCCACAGCCAGTTGGGGGCGTCGACGTCGGTCACGTCGAGGCCGAAGACGAACGGCCCACCGCGACCCGTGGTGCCAATGAGCATGGCGACCCAGCCACTGCCGTCGGCTTTTTGGCAGTCGGTCTTGCCGAAGCACACTTCGGCCAACGCCATCGAACCGTCGGCCAGCCAGGTGTGGCCGGTGGTGCGGGCGTCGCCCAAGCGAGGCAACAGCTGTTTGGGCACGTACGCCCAGCGCTCTTCACCGCGCCACGTTTGGGTCGTCGTCACGTCGTCGCGAATGGCGTGCACGGTGCCGGTGTTCGACCCCACGAAGACGGTCGTCTCGCGCGACGCGTGCGAGGCCTTGTAGGCCGAATACGACGCGGTGAACTTGCCCGAATCGAAGTCGCTCG
This sequence comes from Myxococcaceae bacterium, assembly GCA_044225205.1. GTDB lineage: Bacteria > Myxococcota > Myxococcia > Myxococcales > Myxococcaceae > JAEUJT01. The sequence goes on from JBGAIY010000014.1 coordinate 9,192, forward strand.
TGGCGCTGGCCGGGTCGAGCCCCGCCCCGCCGCCACCCAATTCTTTGTACGGGGTGGGCGCGGTGTAAGCGGCCGAGAAGAACGGCGCGTACAGCGCGGCGGGCTGCGAATGGTACACGTCGGAGACGCGTGAATACTTGGCCGTGCCGTCGCCGAAGGTCGCGTCGTCGGGCGCCGCCCGGTCATTGCGCACGAATTCGATGATGGTGTTCGCGTCACCGCGCTTGGCTCCGCACGAGCCCGAGCCCATCATGCCCTCGACGAGTTTCTGGGCGTCGCCCGAGCACGCGCTCGCGACATCGAAGTCACCAATGTGGTCGGTGTTCGGTATTCGGGTGAAGAGCCGCCGCGGCAAACTCGAATGCGGCGCACTCGTTTGCGCGTGCAACTTCTGGTCGAACTTCCAGTCGGGGGTGGCGCTGACGGCGCCTCCGGCAATGGCGTAGGCGTCGACGTAGCCTTGGTATTCGAGCGGGGCCGGCCCGCCCGAAGCGTGCCCGAAGTAGCCCGAATAGATGCGCTTCGAATCGCTCGTCAGGGTCGGCTTCGAACGGGTGTAGTACCCGTTCAGCTGGTCGCCGATGATCTTGTTGAGCGCGGTGAGCAGGGTCGCGTAGTCGCTGGCGTTGTACGCGTGGCCGTTGACCAAATCGAGGTTGCCGGTGCCGTCGACCGCCGTCTTCACCTGGCGGGCGAAGGTGTCGAGCCGCGCCGACGCAATGCCGAAGCCGACGACGTAGGTGTTGATGCCCTCGGTGTTGAGCTGGGCGGCCACGGTGTCGAGCCCGCCGGGCACTTCGGGGTCTTCGTTGCCGTCGGTGACCAGCAAGATCGAGTAGCGGCGGCACCCGGCCGACGTGTCGGCCGCCTTGACCTGCTTCAAAAAGTCGAGCGCGTTCGTCAAAGCGCCGCTGAGCGGGGTGATGTCACCGTACTGGGGCATTTGCAGACCGAGCGTGCCGCCGCCCGCGCCGTTCTTCTTGAACAGTTTGAGCAAGTCGGTCTTCGCCTCGCCGAAATTCGAGAACGAGACCGCGGGCGTCGGCGGGTAAATGTCTGACACGCTCAAGCCGCGGTCTTTCATGGGGTGGAGCGCCGGAGTGAAGGTGTCGCTCGAGTTCGGGGTCACCCCCGACCAATAGCCGCCCGAGAAGTCGCCGCTGGGCACGGCCGGGTTGTAGATGTCGGCGATGAGCTTGGGGGGGTCAGAATAGGCCGCGTGCGCGGGCTGCCTGGTCGGGTCTGACCAGCACCAGTCGGCCCACACGTTGTCGTAGCCGATGTGGTTCTTCGGGTCGCCCGAGGCCTGGGGCGTGGGGTCGCCGACGGCGCAGCCAATGCCCGGCTGGGCGTGCCCGCTGCGGGGGTGGTCGAACGTCGGCGTGTTGAAGGTCGCGAAGCGCTGGTTGCCGATGGAGCCCCAGCGCAGCTTGCAGCGCAGGGCGTCGGCCGGGCACGCGTCGGTACCGGGTGCCAATTCGGCCGCGCAGTGGGTCGGGCCGCTCGGCACCGTAAAGCCAGCGCCGTCGGTGAAGCTGGGGTTGACCGGCTGCACCGGGCGCGTCGCCGAACAGTACAAGTCAGAATCGACCGCCGAACTCGAGTACACCGGCGTTGCCGTTCGGTACCCCGCGTAGTCGCCGTCGTTGTAGTTCCACGTGTAGCTGAAGGCCTTCTTGTTGAAGCGGTAGTCGAAGCGGTGGTACCGGCAACGGGTCTCGAGGTTGTTCCAGTCGTAGCGGTTGCGCGTGAACTTGCAGTAGCTGTTCGCCGTGGCCGGCACGACGCTCGTGTAGTGCGTCTGGTACTTGAGCACCTGACAGACGACCTGCTGCTTGTCGGTCAACACCCGCCCCAGAATCGGTTGGTCGAACACGTCGCGAAAGCCCGAGTCGGTGTTGTTGCTCTTGACCGCGCACCGCCCAGGAAACGACGTGTCATTGCCGCCGCACCCGAGGCTCGCCTGGGTCAACACGCCCACGCCCGCCGCGGGAAAGAGCGACGTGGGGTACGACTCGGTCGACCCGTCGAAACACTTCACGGCCCCCGAGGCCACCGACGGCAAGTCGAGCGCGTATTCGTACGCGCTCCAGCTGTCGGCGCTGGTGTCTTGTACGTAGCTCGGCACGCTGAGGTTGCTGTTGTTGCCCACGCTCGTCGCCGTGCACTTGTTGGTGTCGAAGAGCGTGTAGCCAGGCGAGCAGCTGTAGTCGACCAACGGCGTCGAGCTGCCCACGCGGGTCAACTCGCAGCGGTCGTCTCCGGGGCCGCAGCTGTAGCCCAACGTGCCGGTGTACACCGGGGCCGCTGGGCACGTGCCACCGAATTCTGACGCCGGTATTCTGGCTTCGGTCTCGGGGGTGATGTGCACTTCGGTGCGGAGCAACCCGCGCACGGTCTGCGGCGGCGTGCCCGCGTTGAAGTAAATCGTCGCCGGGTCGACCGCCACTTGCACGTCGTTCGGCATGCCGTCTTTGAAGAAGGTGCAGGGGTTCGCGCCGTGCACGACGCCGGGTACGTCGAGTGCGTGGGCGGCGCCGTCAAGGCACGTTGTCGATGGTCGCCGGCCCGCCCGCGCAGGTGCCCGCCCACGTCGGCCGCGGGCACGTAGAGCCGGTTTTCGTCGCGGAGGTCCCAGTTGCTGTTGGCGTTCGAAAAATAGTGAGGGGGCGTGTCGCTCAACCGATCGGCCGGGTCTCCGCCGGGGCCCCACGTCCACGAGCCGGGGGCTCCGGTGGGGAGCACGGTGCGATACATGGGGTCGTCGTGTTGAAACCGCACGAGGTCGGCCGTGTAGGTGAAGGTCTTGGTGCAGGTGTGGGTCGCCGGCTGGGCCTTGCACGTCGTGGCGTAGTTCGAACCGGTGAACGTTTCGGGGTTGCAGGCAAACATCGCCGGCACGCCGGGCAGCGCCGGAGTACCCACCGTGCCGTATTCGGTCGACGACGAGAACTTCAGCGCGCCCTGGTTGTACGTCGTCGTGGTCTTGGCGATGACGTCGTAGACGCACTCGGTTGAATAGGTCGCGTTGGTGGCCGGGTGGTACTTCGACCAGTTGGTCTGAAAGTAGCCGCCCGCCGACATTTCGAGGTTGCTCGCGGCGTTGTCATTGACGATGCGGTGCATGGCCTTCTTGGCGATGCAGAACTTCGAGCCCGAGCCCGCGGGGCATGGGTCGGCCGAACAGCGAAAGCTGACCAGCGCGTACTTGCCGTAACCGGTGCCGTAGCACGGGTCTCCCACCAGGGAGTCGTCGGCCACGAACGAGCACGACTCTTGGCCGATGCAGAGGTTTTCGACCTTGGGGGTGATGTTCACCCAGCCGCGGTTCACGCCCGCTTGTTTGATGCTCATCGAGTCGGTGCACGAGCCCGAACCGTCGAGCGCGGTGGTGTCGCGCATTTGACTGAGCGACGTCATGCTGCACGGCGGGCTCTCGTCGAAGTTCGCCACCGCGGCGGTGCGCGCCACGCCCCCCACGTTGTTCTCTCGCTTGCCGTACGCCGCCCAGTCGATTTGAACGATGGTTTGACCCGCCGGGCACTGCAGGTTCAAGGTGGTGCCCTGCATGGCGCCGGTGTTCTGCGCCGGTATGCCAGGGGTCGTCGACAGGCCGCTCGAATTCGGCAACCGCCCGGTGTCGGGGTCTTCGCCGCAAATGGGCGGCGACATGGTCGACTCGGCCTGCCCGTCGTAGTCTTGCAAGGGCAGGTTTTTGGTCATGTCGGGCGTCGAAGCCATCGAACGCGACGTGTCCATGATGATGAGCATGCGCGGGGTCGCCGTCGCTCCGCCAAACCCCGGCAAGTCGTAGCCAGGGGGCAAGGTCGCCGCCTCGGCGACCCCCGCGAATTCGCTCGGAAGCCGAAAAATCGAGGGTTGCGCCAATGCGTCAACCAACAAGGCGCACACCACCACCTTGAAACCACCCTTGAGTAAACCCATTCGCGCGCTCCCTACTCCGAGACCGGCTTAAGCCGTGAGCACAAGTCGTGCCCACACCCACCCCGGGGTAGTTCAAGCCACAGGTACACCCATGCACCAATGAGGTAGAAAAAAGTGCGTAGCGCTTCTCGAAAGCCGAGAAACCGGCCGCAAAATGTAGTCAGCGCTTCTTCAGTTGGGCTGCATTTTTCTTTGAAAACACGATCGCCGCCGAATGCGCAGTCTTTCGAATTAACACGGTTTTTCCAACCGAGGCGAATTGCAGCGCTTTTGAGAACCACGGCTCGGCCTTGAGCTCGGCGTCGTTGGCCACGAACTCCGGCACCAGCAAGTCGAGCTCGAGGTAGCCGCCGCCCACGTCGTTGACCGCTTGGCTCAACGCGGGGCCGAACGCGTACTTCGCTTCGTCGGGTGTGGGGGCGAGGTCGTTGTGAATCGCGCCTCCATAGAGCACGAGCAGCTTGCCTTCGACGCCGCCCTCTTCTCGGTCACGCACGTCTTGGGTTTTTTCTTGAAGCTTTTCTTTCACCAGCAACAGCGCACGGTCGGCGTCGAGGGTGCCGTCGGCGTCGAGCAGCGCCTCGTAGTCGGTGCACTTCACCGAGAGCACGTGGTTCGTGACGCCGCCGAGGTCGTAGGCCCGGCCCATCATGGTGGTCAGTTCGTCTTCGGTCGACTCGGGGCGCTTCGTCGTTTTTTCGACCTGCGCGGTCGCCTGTTTTTCGACCCGACCACAGCGGCCAGTGGTGACCCACGTCTCGACGATGAGCGAGGTCATGCGGCCTTTGAGCCGGGGCAACAGCTCGTCAGAAAAATGTTTGAGCGCGCTGGGCGCTTTCGGGCCGTCGCTCAGCTCGTGGTATTCGCCGACCGCGAGAATGACGGGGCTGGGGCCTGGCCCCGCCAAGAGGGCCTCGAACGCGTCGGCGGGCGTGCGAAAGGTCGTCAGCTCGACGCCCGCGTCGACCGGCGGCCGGGTGGGGGCAGCACTGCTCGCGAGCGTGAGGAGCCAGAACCAGGTCACCCACCCCTTATAGCGAGCCTCGGTCGTACAACACCTTTCGTGCAGTCGCCCGGGCTTGCGGTACCTTGCGTGTCGCATGCGCCCCTACGAAGTCATCAAAGCCAAGCGCGACGGCCAGGTGTTGTCGGCCGCCGACATTCGCGCCTTCATCGACGGTTTCACCAACGGCACGGTGGCCGACTACCAAATGTCGGCACTGTGCATGGCGGTGTTCTTCAAAGGGCTCAACGCGGTTGAACTCGGAGCCTGGGCCCGCGCCATGCTCGAGAGCGGCGAGGTGCTCAATTTGTCAGACACGCCCGGCCGCAAGGTCGACAAGCACTCGACCGGAGGCGTGGGAGACAAGGTGTCGCTCTCGCTCGCGCCGTTGGCGGCGGCGTGCGGCGTGCCCGTGCCCATGATTTCAGGCCGCGGCCTGGGGCACACGGGCGGTACGCTCGACAAGCTCGAGTCGATACCGGGGTTTCGGGTCGACCTGTCGGTGGCCGACTACCGCCGGCTCGTGCGCGACATCGGCGCGTGCCTCATCGGGCAAACCGCGACGCTCGCGCCCGCCGACAAGAAGCTCTACGCCCTGCGCGACGTGACCGCGACCGTCGACTGCATACCGCTCATCGCCTCGAGCATCATGTCGAAGAAAATGGCCGAGGGCATTGACGCGCTGGTGCTCGACGTCAAGGTCGGCAGCGGCGCGTTCATGAAGACCCGAGCCGACGCGCGCACTTTGGCCCAGACGATGATCGGCATTGGCAAAGAAATGGGCAAACAGGTCATCGCGCTGCTCACCAACATGGACCAGCCGCTCGGTCGCACCATCGGCAACGCGCTCGAAGTCGTCGAAGCGGTTGAAATGCTGCGCAACCAAGCCCCGCCCGACTACACCGAGGTCACGCTCGCGTTGACCGCCGAAATGCTGGTGCTGGGCGGGGTCGCCGCCAACACCGACGAGGCCCGCAAGCGCTTGCAAAAAGTCATCGACGACGGGTCGGCCGAACGAAAGTTGTGCGACATCGTTCGGGCCCAAGGCGGAGACCCGCTGGCGATCAGCGACCTCAAACGGCTGCCACGCGCGAAACACACCACGGTCGTCACGGCCCCCCACGCCGGCTTCGTGACGTCGATTCGCTCAGAAGCCATGGGCCTCGCCGCCATGTCACTGGGGGCCGGCCGAGAGAAGACGACCGACGTCATCGACCCCGGCGTGGGCTTCGTGCTCGACAAGAAGGTCGGCGACGCGGTGAGCGCCGGCGAGCCGTTGGTCACCATTCACTACAATGATGACCGCAAGCTCGACGACGTGAAAGCGCGCGTGCTGCAAGCCTACGGGCTGGGGCCGAGTGCGCCCACGAACGAACCGCTCATTCTTGAACGACTCACGTGAGCCGGGGTTTGCGTCGAGGCCTTCGGGCACATTTGGCGCGCTGCTCGAACGACGCCTCGGCTCATTCGTCGCGGCACACCACGTCGTCGCCTGCGCGCTCGGCGCGGCTCACTTGAGCCCGGCGGCGCGCTGCTCGAGCGCCTTGGCTTTCGCGTCGAGCTGCTCGACGAGCTGCTTGAGCTTCGCGCGCTGGGCGTCGAGACCCGCCACGTCGTCGCCCAAGCGCTCGACGCCGGTGCCGACACTGCCCCCGACTTGGGGCCGCGCGTCGGCCGCGTGCGTCACCTGGAGCGACGAAATCGAATCGAAGGCGGTGTCGGTACCACGCACCCCGTCATTTTGCGGCGACGTGCCGCTGCCCGTGCCACCAGGTGGCGGGCTGGGGTTCGAACCGGCGGTCGGCGGCGTGCTGTTCGCGCTCTCGAACGCCGCGCTGCTCGGGCTCCCCGTCTTGGTGCCGACGGTGGTCGTCAGTTCGACGTTGGTGCGTTGCAGCCGCAGGCGGCGGTCTTGGTCGTCGAACATCGACTCCTCGCCCATGAAGCGTTCGACCCGGCGGTCGAGGTCTTGCTCTTCTTTGCGCTCGGCCAACCGCGTTTCGACCGACTTGAGTTCTTTGGTGAGCTTCTCTTCGCTGTCGCGCAGCAGCTCGGCCTGCTCCAGCAGTTCTTCGGGGTCGTCGCTGGGCTTGAGCGTCTCGAGCGACGGCACCTTCGTCACCGGCAAGGCGGCCCGCAGCGCTTCGCGTTCGGCGCGCAGCGACTTCATTTTGCTGATCAATTGCCGACGGGCCGGCCGGTCGGTTTGGCGGTCGAACGAGGCGCGCGCGACGCTCAGCTCTTGCGAAAGGGAGTCGATGAGCGCCGTGTTGGCCGCCGTCAGCTCGCTTTCTGACATCGACAGCTTCTGGGCGAGCGTCGACAGCACGCCCGAAAGGTCTTGAGAATGCTTGAGCGCCGAGTCGAGCTCGCCACCCGGCAACAACGAACTCTGGCGCTTCGCCTTGAGCGCCTCGATTCGGGCCGACAACGCCGACAGCTCGTTGCGCAGCGCCAGTTGCTCGGCGCGAAGCTTGCTCACCTGCTCTCGCGACGCCGTCGCCGTCGCCCTCAGGGCGTCGACCGAGCCGGCGGCCGAAGCCACCGAGACCCAGAGACACACCGTGGTGAGCAGCAAACGAAACGTCATGGTGCCTCAACAAAAGCAACGTCGGTGCCAGGGTCTGTAGCAGAAACCAAAGAGATTTCGAAGAGTTGCGGCTCTGTGCGATGGTGGCCGCCAGTGAAAAACCAGGGTGATCACAGATTTTCGAGGGTTGTTCAGTGACGGCAGAACGGCCGACCGCCGGGTTGTGGCTGGTTCACAAGCCCGAGGGCGCCACCAGCTTTTCCCTCGTTCGAGACTTTCAGCAGCGCCTCGCCGCGGTGCCCGGCAAGGCCTTGAAGGTGTGCCACGGGGGCGCTCTCGACCCGTTCGCCCAAGGGCTCGTGCCGGTGCTGGTGGGCTCGGCGACCAAGGTGTTCGAGTGGCTCCACGATGCGCCGAAACACTACCGCGCGACCATTGGGTGGGGTCGCGAAACCGACAACTCAGACCTGCACGGTCAGACGGTGGCGACGGGTGAGGTGGCTGGTTTGACGCCGGCGCGAATCGAACAGGCGATTGGGGCCCTGGTGGGCTGGTCAGAACAGGTGCCTCCTTCGACCAGCAACAAGCGGGTCGACGGCGAGCGGGCGTACGTGCGCGCGCACCGTGGCGAGGTGTTCGAACTGCCGCCGTCGCGGGTGTATTTGCACCACGCCCAGCTCGTGAACGAAAAGACGGTCGACCTGGTGTGCCGCGGCGGGTTTTACGTTCGCTCGTTCGTTCGCGATCTCGGCCGAAGTCTGGGGGTGCCGGCCCACGTCGAGCGCCTCGAGCGCACCGCGATCGGCCCGTGGCTCGACTCGAGCGAGCCGCGCCGAATCGAGAGCACGAAGGTGCTGCCGTGGCTGCCCGCGCGCCGGGTGAGCGACGCCGAATGGGGCCAGTTGCGTGCCGGCCAGCCGATTTCTCGCGGCGAACTGTCGACCGACTGGCCGTTGCCCGTCGGCTTTCCTCCGGCGCGGCCGCAGGTGCGGGCGCTGCACCTCGGCGCCCTCGTCGCGCTTCTCGACGTGCAAGAGAACGAGGGCACGCTGAAGCTCGCCGTCGACCTGCCCGGCCTTCGCTGACCCCTGTGGGACGGTGGCCGCTCGGCGGCGTCGTCAAGGTGTGACGAGGCACTTCTTTTGGCTCAGCGCAGTGGTGGTGGCGGCGTGCGGCAGCGACCGGTTGGTCGAGACGGGCGGCGCCCTGTCGGCGCAACCCAGCGCGCTCGACTTCAAGAACGTGCCGGTCGGCCTGTCGGTCACGCTCAAAGTGAAGCTCACCAACACCACCGCCCGCGCGGTGAGCGTGACTTCCGTCGACTTCGGCACTCCTGAATTCAGCAGCCCCCAAAAAGCGTTCACGGTGCCGGCGGCAGACTCGGTCGACGCGCTCGTGGCCTTTGCGCCCCAAAAACTCGGTGAGTTCTCAGGGGCGGCCGTCTTCAAGAGCGCCCTCGGCCCCGTGACCGTTTCGGTTCGCGGCGTGGGGGTCGTCGCCAACATCTGCGCGCCCTGTGGCACCGTGCCCGCCAGCACCTGTGCGTCAGGCCAGACGCTCATCACGTACACCCCCGCGGGCACCTGCATCGAGAGCGGCTGCGCCTTTGAGCCCCACTCGGTCGAATGCGCGGTCGCGTGCGACGCCGTGGCCCACGCGTGCGCCCCGAGCGACGCCGGCCCCAGCGACGCCGGTCAGGGTGCCGACGCGGGCACCGGCTCGCCCGACGCCGGCTCGCCCGACGCTGGCTCACCCGCCGACGCTGGGCCGGGAGGCGGCGGCACGCCACCCGACGCCGCCGTCACTCCCGATGCGGGCTTCGATGCTGGGGTGGTCGACACGGGGCCGCACGGGCACGCCGACTGGTTCGACGGAGGCGAATACACCTGGGACCCTCCAGCCGGAGTGACCCACGCGCACTTCTACGGGTGCGGCGCCGGGGGCGCGGGCGGCTCGGTGCCGGGCGCCACGGGCGGTGGCGCCGCCTGCGGGAGAAGCGACATTCAACGTGACTCCGGCCGACCGGTCAGGGTGCGGGTCGGCCGCGGCGGTCAGGAACCAGGCAATGGCGGCGGCTACACGGCCCTCTTCTTCTCAGGTTCGGGCAACCTCGAAGACTACATTTTGGGTGGCGGCGGCGGCGGCGGCAACGGCTGCGCGGGCTGCACGGGGCACTTCGGTGGCAAAGGCGGCGCGGGAGGAGACGGCCAAGGCAAAGACGGAGAGGTCTACTTCGGCACCGGCCAAGTCTGCTCGACCGCGCGCGGCGGCTTGGGTGGGCGCCCTTGGGGTGGCCCGATCGACGGCGCGGGCGGTTTGGGAGGAGAGGTGCCGGGCGGCAGCGGCGGCGTGCGTTGCGCGGGGGGCTTCGGGAGTCGCCTTTCGGGCGGTACGTCGAAGACCCTCACCGACGGTGTCACCTGTGCGCTCAACGGCGGCGCCTTTCTGTGGAACGAGGGCGGCAGCGAAGCGGGCGCGGGCGGTTCGGGAGGCGCGGGCGCGTTCGGCGGCGGCGGGGGCGGCTTCGTCAAGGGCCTCTGCGGCGGCGGTGGTGGCGGCGGGTCGAGCGTACTGTTCGGTGCGACGAGCCGCGTGTACGAGGGCGACGGCCGCAACCCGGGGTTCGCGTCGTTCGGCCGAATGGGGGCCGGCCTGGGCGGTGAAGAAGCGCTCGACCCCACTTCGAACTACAAAGGCGCCGACGGGTACGTGCTCATCACCTGGTGAGCGCCCTGCAAAGAATGCAGCACTTGGCCCGGGAGCAAGCCGAAAATTCACGCACGAATTCGACCGCGCCGTTATGGTCGAAGCGCGTTGTCACCCCCTGCGCGTCACCGTCGTACGTTGCCCTTGGCCAGCACGCCGTTGATGCGCGTCGACCGTGACGGGCGGCTGCTCGAGCGCCGGTACCGGCTGGCGGTGCTCTCAGGCCCGGCGCAGGGCCGCAGCCTTCGGCTCGAGCGCGTGCTCGCCGTGGGGTCAGACCCACAAGCCGGTTTGTCGATTGACGACCCCACCGTCTCGCGCATGCACGTGCAGCTGACCCCGCGCGCTGACGGAGTGCTGGTCAAAGACTTGAATTCGATGAACGGCACGCTGGTCGCCGGGGTGCGCATCGAAACGGCGTTGGTCGAACACGACGCGAGCTTGCAGTTGGGCGAGTCGCTCGTTCGCATTCACATTGAAGAGAGTGAAGTTTCGGCGTCGGGGCCGGCAGCACTCGGGCCCGCGCTCGCGCACAGTTCGGCGATGCGACGGGTCTTGGGGTTGCTCGAGCGCTTGGCGCCGAGCGACGCTCCCGTGTTGCTGCTCGGCGAAACGGGCACGGGCAAAGACGTATTGGCGCACGCGGTGCACGAGGCGTCGAACCGCGCGAAGGCGCCGCTCATCGTCTTCGACTGCAGCGCGGTGGCCCCGAACCTCATTGAGAGCGAGCTGTTCGGGCACGTGCGCGGGGCTTTCACCGGGGCGGTGGCCGAACGCAAGGGGGCCTTCGCGGCGGCCCACGGGGGCACCCTGTTTCTCGACGAAATTGGCGAACTGCCGCTCGAGCTGCAGCCGCGGTTGCTCCGCGCGGTCGAGACTGGGGTCATCAAACCACTCGGCACCGAGAAGACGTTGGCGTCTGACGTGCGGTTGGTCGCCGCCACGCACCGAAACCTCGACGACGAAGTGCGCCAAGGCCGGTTTCGGCAAGACCTCTACTACCGCGTGGCGGTCGCCATTGTTCGGGTGCCGCCCCTGCGGGAGCGCATCGACGACATCGCCCCGTTGGCGCGGCACTTTCTCAAAGAGCTGGGGCACGCCGACTTCGCGGTGCCGCCCGATTTGATGCAAAAGATGTTGGCGTACCGCTGGCCGGGCAACGTACGCGAGCTGCGCAACGTCGTCGCCCGCGCCACGCTGGGCGAGAACGACGCGCTGGCGGCCGCGGAGGCCACCGCCGGGGCCGCGCCCCGCCGTCACCGCGGGCCCGACCTGGGAGTGCCTTTCAAAGAAGCGAAAGAACAATTGGTCGACTCGTTCACGCGTGGGTACATCGAAGCGCTGCTGCGGCAACACCACGGCAACGTGAGCCAAGCAGCCCGCAGCGCTGGCCTCGCCCGGCCGTACTTGCACAAGCTGGCGGTGAAGTACGGCTTCAAAGACGAGAGCGCCGACGACTGAGCGTGGTGTTCAGGGGCTCAGAAGATGCCCGCGTCGTTGACGACGGGCGGTTGGGGGTCGACGACCACGGTGCCCCCGTCGGCGCCGCACGAGTCTTCTGGGCCGGCCGCCGACTTCATTTCGTCGTCGTGGTCGCACTCGAGGCGCTCTCGTGAACAGCCTTCGACTTTGACGTGCTCGCAGTCGTCGTCTCCGTCACGGTCGCGTGAGCGCGAGCCACCGTCGGCCATGCCGGGCCCACGGTTCGAGTCGTCGTCGCCGTCGTGGTGCGAGTCGTCTCCGGCGTCGGAGTGGTGGTCTCCGTCGTGGTCGTCGCCGTGGTGGTCGTCGTCGCCTTCGCCGTCGTCGCTCGAGTGGTGACCCGAGTCGTCGCCGCCGTCGCGGTGGTCATCGTCATCGGCGTCGTCTTCTGAATGGCCCGAGGTGGAGGCGCACACGTGCTCGCCGCCGGTGGTCTGAGCGCCTGAAGCCACGGTGCCCGCTTCGCGCACTTCTCCGAGGTTCAGCGTTTGGCCTGGCCCCACCGAGAACCAATCGGGCCCAATGCGGCGCGTGCGCAGAAAGCTGCCCGCCGCCCCGGGCGTGGCGAGCGACAAGCGCGTCGCGGTGTTGACCTTGACCGACAACCGAAACAGACCATCGGCGCTGGGCACGGCCGTGTTCTGAGAGCCGTCGAGCCCTTCGGCGACAACGATGACCCCGGTGTTCAACGAGTTCGCCAGCCGCCCTTCGACTTGGCGAACAGAATTCGTGCCGCACCCGGCGAAGACGCAGGCGGCGGCGGCGATGATGAATCGATTCATGGTGAGCTCCCTGGTGTGAAGGTGGAGCTGCCCAAGAGCAAACCGAAGACCAGGCAAAGACCTCAGTGAGATCAACGGGCTGCGAGGTCGGGTGTCATTTCGAAATGACAGTGTTGTTTTCAGCAACGGACAGTCTGCGACTTTCTACCGGCCGGCGGGTTCGAGCGGCATGAAGCTGCTCATCGGCCGTACCGCGCGGCGTGAATTTGGGGTCGAGCCCCGGGTGGTGCGCGTCGCGGGCATCGACGTCACCATCACCCAAGCACCGCGCAAGCCCCGAGCGCTGCACGACGCGGTCGTGCCGTTGCAGGGCGAGCTGCGCACGCTCACCAAAGAGGGCACGGCGGCGGGGCGGCTGCTCGCGCAGGCCCAGTGGAACGAACGCGAGGCAGGGCGTGAAGTCGCGAAGCTCACCGCGCTGGCCGGCGAATTGAGCTCGGCCATTCGCAGCGGCACCCGGCAACAAGAACGGGCCGAGGCCAAGGCCGGCAGCGCCCGGTCGATGGCGCGGTATTCGCGGGCCAAAGGGCTCGCCCGTGCGTCAGACCATGAAGCCGAAGCCCGCGAGTGGAAACGAAAAGCCACCGGCCTCGGTTCGAGCGTGGCCGACGCCGCGCGCCGACTGCGGGAGGTTCGAGGCAAACTCGCGGCGGCCCAAACGAAGCTTTCAGGCACGAGCGACGAGAAGAAGGCCGCACAGACCGACGCGCGCGCGATTCGTGAGAAACAGGCCCAAGTCACCCGCGGGTTGCGCGAAGTGACCCAGAAGTGGGCGGAAAAGAAATGAAGAAGCGCTCTTCAGCTCAGTCGAGACAAGAGCAGCTTGCCGGCCTCGCTGTCGAGCAACGACGGCGCCTTGCGGGTCAGCTCACCGAAGAGCCTCGTGAGGGTTGGGCGCGCCTCGGGGGTGACCTCTTGGTTCTCGTATTGCTTGACGTAAAGCTCGAGCGACTGTTTGAGCCCTGCCTTGTTCTTGAGCCCGTCGAGCTTGTCGGTCAGGGCGCCCAACGCAGCTCTGGCCTCGGGTGACTCGAGCTGCTTCGCGGCTTCTTTGAGCTTGGGCGACGCGCCGGGGGCCTGGGCGTCTTTCTTCAGCTTTTCGGCTTCGGTGAGGAGGTTCTGCACCGCCGGGCCGTACTGCGCGGGCAGGTCTTTGCCCTCGAGCCGCGAAGCTGCTTCGGCGAGCGCTTTGGGTACCGCCGCCGCGCGTTCGTCGGCGAGCTTGCTCATTTGCTTCGTCGCGTCGGCCTTCTGGGCCTCGGTCGGTTTGGCCTTGGTGGTCTTGTCGAACCAATTGCCCGGGGGAATTTTGAACTCGTCGCCTTTGCGGTAGGTCTGGCGGGTGCCGTAGTCGCCGCTGTTCTCCTTCAGCATGGCTGCGACGAACTTCGAGATCTTCGCGTCGTCGGCGCCCGGCCCGAGAAACTCTTTCGCGACCGACCAGGGGCTCTGACCCGGCTTGGTGATGGTCAGCTTCTGGTCTTCGTCGATCTCGGGGTACCGAACCACATTCGAATCGACGCCGGCCTGCTTCGGTAACGCCGTGCCTGACACCCCAAGAGACGCCGCAGAAATCGCCATGAAAGACTCCCAAGTGAGAACTGCTCACTAGGAGAGCCCCTTCGCCGAGAAGTCGCATGCGGCGCCTTAAGCCACTGAAATCACATAACCTTCAGGCCGAAGGTGACCCTTTATCAGTGGGCTTGGCACCCTTCGGGGTCGCCGCGAGGCCCGCCCTGAAGGCCTTGAATTCTTCGACCGTGGCTCGCAACACCTGCTTGGTCGCCTCCGACACGTCGTGCCCGACGCGTTCGGCTTCGGTGAACTTCGGCTCGAGCGCGCGCCACCGGTCTTGGGCTTCCATGCCGGCGAGGTGGAGTTCGACGCGAATTTCGTCGCGCAGGGTGCGCAACAGCCGCAAGGCCTCGGTCACGTGGGTTTTGATTTCGGTGGTGGTTTCTGACGTCGCTTTCATGGGTTCCCCTTTTCGGTGGGTCGCTGTGGGGTCGAGTAGCAACTCGTGAGCCGACGTCTCGTCGAGGAGAACCGAGGGCTTTGCCCCGCAAGGCGTGCGCCCGGCTCGCAGCCGACGCACTTCATGCACGACGCCGGTTTTGGTGCGGGGTTTGCTGACCCGCCCTCTGAAGGCGCTACTGCTCCAACTTTTCAAGGAGCAGCCGAACCGCGGCAGCAAGGTCCGTTCGATAGCTGAGATCTCTTCTCGCAAGAAACAGAGCCGCTCGATGCGGACCGGTGTGGTCTGCCTCCGAAAAATCCGTTCGCAAGAACGCGACGGCCTCTTGAGCGGCGGGAGCGTCGAGGAGCGGCCGAATCGCATCTGCTACCGCGGTGACGTAGTCGGCACCAAAGTTTCGCAGGACGTAGTAGAGGTCATAAGCGTCTTTGTTCTCGCCTCGGCCCTTCGCCGCGAGCGCCTTCATGATGATGAATGCACCAGCGCCACAAACCCAAAGTTTGCGCTCCGCCTTCTCACCTCTGAGTGTTTGCCCGCTGATCGAAACTTGGAGTCGATCACGAAACGCAAGAGGAATGCCGGTCGCCTGAACTGCCGACAGGCTTGATTCGATGGTGCGAATCTTCTCGTTTGCGTGTTGCGGTGTTGGCTCGATCAAAAAATCGACCGTTACTTTCTCTTCTCGGTGAATCCATCGATGATTTGCTGGCTTGCCGGCTGAATTCTTGTCGGGTTCGTAGCCTGCACTCTGCAGCTGTGCGACGAGTTCGGCGTACCGCGCGTTTTCGAGAAGTGCGAGGCTCAGTCCCAGGTCAAGGTCTTGCGTTCCGATGTGCGAATCACCTTTCGGTGAGACGATGAGCGTCGGCACCAAACCACCGACCACAACCAAGTCATCGAGAAATGAGCCCAGATAGGTCGCAAGCGACAAGCATGCGCTGCGAACAAGTTCGACGTCGTTACGGGCGTACCCGTCGGCGGTCTGCGGCTTAGCCAACGGCGCCACCGAAGAGAAATGCGTTGTCTCGGAGATGAAGTGACGCCTCTCGAGATCGCTCCGGTTGGTCCTTCAGGTCGACATACACCTGTACCGGGTGCACACAACGAACGCCATCGACCTCTCGTGAGCCCTCGAACACACCGTCGTCATTGGGAACAACGAGCCATGTGTTTGCACCCTCTGATTCTTCGCGAAACCCCAGTGCTCTCATTTGCTCAGGCAGCGGTAGCTCTTTGACGTACACAGTCGTTAGCCGAAACATCGCGAACTGGTCGTAGAGCCAGGCGGCTGCCAAGCCAGTAGCCGCGTAATCAACTTTGAAGTCGGCAAGCTGCGTCGAGAGCTGCTTGACAAGGGCGTCGCCAGAGCGGGCGGCGATGTGACCCTGGACGACGTGATGATCGTTGAAGTTGGCGGCCTCGCGCCATGCGTCGGCAAGAAAACCTGGGTCGCGCACGCGAAATCGACGCTTTTCATCGCGAATGAGAAAGAGGTCTTCAACCAGGCGGGCGACCGCTCGGCTGACCAGGCCTTCATCGAGTGCCGAGGCCCGTGCCGCTTCTCGAACCGACCAGTCACGGTTGGGTTGAGTCAACAGAACTCGGGTTAGCCGTGCGCTTCGCCTTCCGAAGACGGTGGCCGGCCGGCCCGAGTGCACAAAGAGGTTGGGCAGGCCTTCAATGCGAATGCGCAGGCCGTTCGCCCGCAGGCTGGCATTGCCGCACAGATCGAGCCAATTGATCGCCCTGTCGTGACAGAACTCGCGAGCGGCGTTGCCCATGAACGGCACAACAACCAAAGGCACGCGATTCTCCGATTCGAGCGAGCGAAGTCTGTCCCAATGCATCAGCAATCGATGAGCACTCGCATCGCCGAGCACATCGACCATGAAAGACCTGCCTGCAACCAGCACGATGAAGTCGCACTTCTGCTTTTGGCCTGGAGCCAGGCGCACCTTGATTGGGTCAACCCCCAATGCGTCAGCAAGCAGAGGTGACAGTTTGCTTCGCGCGACTGCGCCAACCGCACTGACCTTCATTTTGCAAAAATACACACTCCTGCATTTTCATGCAATGCGTGAAATTTGCACAAATTGTGTCAATGACGAGATTTGTGCGACCAAGCAAAGTGGGCAATTCATCGCAAGACCAGCTCAGCTACCAGTGCCCGCTCAGGGCGAAGCCCGCGCCTGACGGGCTCACGACCGGGGCCACGGTGACGTTGACGGCGTCGCTGGGGGGCCACACGAACCACCCCACCACGCCGGCCGCCAAGCCGCTCAGCGCGGTGACGAGGGCGGTGGTCGAAAACACCGTGAACCGCGCTTTCGCCTCGGCCGCTGAACGCTGGAGCGTCGTCTGCTCGAAGTCGTACTTCGCCTGGAGCGCGAGGCCACCGGTGATGGCCGCAGTCAGTACCAGCGCGCCGCCGAGGGCCCAGGTGCCCACGGCGAGGGCTTGGCGGGTGTTCAACGCGGCCGAGGTCGATGGGTCGGCTTTGGAGACGAACACGACGGGCAGCGCGTGGGTGCTGTCGACGAAGCCTTGGTAGTAGCTGACGTTGAACGGCGACTGAAAGAGCGCGAGCCGAAACGTGTTTTCGATGCTGCCTCGGGCTTGGGTGCTGCGAGGCTTGAAGTCGAGCGAGCGAAACGACCTGGTCTGGTCGGCGGCGACCGCGGTGTGGGCCTCGCGCTCCGCGGTGACGACGAAGGTCTCGCGGCGCGCGGGCACGGCGATTCGCACCGGGCGGTCGAGCGACACGTGGGCATCGAGGTAGCGTTCACCGTCGTCGAGTTCGATGTAGAAGTGCCCCAACGACGACGGGTTGCCCTCGAGAAACGCGACGTTTTTCAACTGCGAGAGCGACACCAACGGCGTGTGCGGGTCGAGCGCGGGTGGAGACCCATTCACTTGCGCCACCGCGCGAGGGTCGCGCAGGTCGCGGTTCGCCGACGCCACGAAGGCCTGCAATTCGCTGTATTCGACCGCGCCGTCGCCGTTCACGTCGGCGGCCCCGGCGAGGCCCGACAGCACTTCGTGGGTGAAGATGCCCGACTGCAGCAACGACCATTCGTGTGACTCTTGGTCGGCCGTGGTCGCGACCAGCGTGCCCACGCGAGGAAACGCGCGGAGCCCCTGCGTGGCGAGGGCGTTCGAAAATTCGACCGGGCTGAGCGGCGCGGTGGGGGCGTCACGCTCGCGGTCGAACAAACCTCGCGAACCGACGACGGCTTCGGCGTGGCACGCGTCGACGAGCACGTGAATGAGCGCGTCGGGCAACGCGGCGAAGACTTCGTCGTAGAGCACCCGCTGGGTCAACGGGCCGTCGTCGAGCGCGAGAAACGCCGTGCCGTTCGGGTCTTGGGCGCCGTGGCCGCTGTAGGTGAGGTACACGACGGGCTGCACGCCGCGCTGCACGTCGGCTTTGACGGCGAGCGCGAGCTCTCGCACGGCGGCCCTCAACGACCCGAGCGACGGGGGCGCTGCGCGGGTCACCGCGTCGGGCACCCGGCGTTGGGTCTGCGCGTCGATTCTCGTGAGCAGCCAGCGGCGTTCGGCGAAACGCGCGAAGAACGCGTCGTAGCGAACGGCGTCGTCGTCGGCGAAGTGCAGGGTCGGCAACGTGGCCGCCAGGTCGGCCGGGGGTTCGTTGTCTCCAATGACAATGGCGTACGACGCCGTGGGCAACACCGCGGCGCCGGCGTTCGCGGTGGTCGCGAGGAGCAGCACCAGCACCGCGGGGAGCGACTTCATCGAACGACGACCTCGTGGCGAGCGACGAACGCGGTGGCGCTGCGGCTCGGCTCCTCGAGAATCGCGCGCGCCTCGTCTTGGGTGAGCACCGCGGGCGAGAACACGGCGTGAATGACGTAGACGCCTGGGGGCCCGTCGAGCACCATCGCGTCGGCGACGAGCCCCGACGGTTCGAGCGTTCGGGTGTCGAGGCCGTGCGTCTGCCCGGCCCGCGGAGCGACCCAGAGCGTCTCTCCGGTGGGGGTCTCGACGACCGCCGCGAACCCCCGGTAGCCGCGGGCGTCGAGTTGAAAGACGAGCTTCGCGCCCTTCACGCAGGGGGCCTTGACGCCGTCGACGAGGCACGACGCGCCGAGCGACGGCTTGAGCGGCCCTCCGCGGGCGGTCAAGTCACCGTCGGCATCGGCGCCCGGCGAGCGACCAGCACCACCAGCAACGCGGTGGCCAAGGCCACCAGGCCCCCCACCTTGGTGAGCCAGCGCCACCCGCGCTGGGGCGCCTCGGCACGGTCGAATTGCGCAGTTCTTTCAAGAACTTGCGACTCGACTCGTTCGCGCTCGCTCACGCCCAGGTCGGGCCGGGCGCCCAGCAGCCGGTCGAGCTGTTCGTCGCGCAGGTCAGGGGTGGCCATGAGGGTACCTACGCAGGAGGCGGGGGTTTGGGCCGCACCGTTTCATGGCAGCCCCCGTTGTTTCAAGTACGCGCGCAGGCCTTCGCGAATGGTCTGCTCGGTGGTGCGCACGAACCGTCGGGTCACGTTGAGGGCCTGGGCGACGTCGGCCTGTGAGCGGCACTCGTCGAAGCGGAGTTTGACGAAGCGCTGTTGTTCGGCCGGCAAGGTGGCGGTGAACGACTTGGTCGCCTCGCGCAGCGTGTTCCACTGCAGTTCTTCTTCGGGAGCGACGGCGAGCACCTGGTGCTCGGCTTCGGCGTCGAGGCGCTCTTTCAAGTCGTTCAACGTGCCGCGCCGGCGCGCCGAGTCGATGATGAGGTTCTTCGCCATGCGCAACAGCCACGGCCGAAAGGGAGACAGGCCGTCGTACGCCTGCCGCGCCGACGGGGCGAACGCGCGCACGAAGACGTCTTGCAACAAGTCGAGCTGGAGCGCCGGGTCGCGAACGCCGGGCACGCTGACTTGGCTGACGTCGAGTGAAAACCCGCGCCGAATGAGGGTCGCGACGTCGTCGACGTAGAACGCGTAAACGGCCGAAAGCGCCTGGCGGTCACCCTGGCGAAACGCCGTCAGCAGGGCGCGGTTGCCTTCGAAGATGCTCACCGTCGCGGTGGTGTAGCACGAACTTCGGTCAGTCGGCCGTCCACCGCAAAAGCGAAGCGCCCATTGAAATGCCGCCGCCGCTCGCGCAGAGGGCGATGAGGTCACCCTTCTTCACCCGACCCTTGAGCACCGCGTCGTGCAGGGTCGACGGTATGGCGCCCGAGCCCAAGTAGCCCCACTCCTCCATGGTGTAGTGCGTCTTCGACATGGGGAAGTTCATGACCTGCATCACCGATTCGATGACCCGCAGGTTGAGTTGGGTGAAAATGAACAGGTCGACGTTCTCGAGCTTCTCACCGGCCTTCTCGGCCGCGTTCTTGAGCAACATCGGCCAGCGCTCGACGTTGAACGTCGGAGGAAAGCGGCGAATGAACTTCACGTATTGGTGCACGTCGCCGCCGGCCGGCTTCGACGCCCCGCCCGCGTAAATGCCCAGGGCGTCGTGAAAGCCGTCAGACGCAAGCACGCCGCCCAGGTACCCCGCCTTCGTCGGCCCTTCGACCGCCGAGACGATGGCCGCCCCAGCGCCGTCGGCGAACAACGTCGCGGTGGTCTTGTCTGACCAGTCGAGAAAGCGGCTCATGCCGTACGCGCCCACGACGAGAATGTGTTGGTACGTCGGGTCGGCCTGAATGAACTTCGCGCTCACGTCGAGCCCCGCCACGAAGCCCGCGCACGCGCTGTTGAGGTCGAACGTGCCGGCCTTGCTGGCGCCCAACTTGTGCTGAACGACCGACGCCGTCGCCGGGCTCGGCTGATCAGGCGTGTCGGTCGCCACCAGAATCAAGTCGAGGTCGGCCGCCGTCAGCTTGGCCCGAGTCAGGGCTTCTTTCGCCGCCGCCACCACCAAGTCGCTCGTGGTTTGGTCGGCCCGCATGTGCCGGCGCGCCCGAATGCCCGTCTTTTCAATGACTTTGGCACCCGTGCCCTCGCCAAACCGCTTGTCGAACTCGGAGTTCGGAATGCTGGTTTCCGGCACGTACATGCCAGTGCTGCGAATGACGGCGTTTCTCATGGGGCGGCTCCGGCCAAGTTGAAAGTGAGTTCAGGTTCACCTTCTGGGCTGGGCCCGAGTAGCCGTGTCACGGGCCGTTGTCAAAGGCGCAATGCGGCGATGACGGCGTCGTGAAAGCGGGGTCGAAACTGGCGAATCTGCACGTTGGCGCGGCCGAAGATGACGCGGTTGGTGAGGAGCGCGACGACGAGCTTTCGGTCGAAGTCGACCCAGAGGCTGGTGCCGGTGAAGCCGAGGTGGCCGACGGCGCGCGGGCCGAAGTGTTCGCCGCAGCTGGCCTGGCCGGGGGTCGGGGTGTCGAAGCCGAACGCGCGGCTCGACTGAGGGGTGAGCGGGTCTCGGTGCCAGCCGAACGCGGCGGGGGGCCGAATGCGGCCGTCGAGCACGGCCTCGCCGAAGCGTGCGACGTCGGCAGACGTGCCGAAAAGGCCGGCGTGCCCGGCGACGCCATTCATCGCGAAGGCGTTGTCGTCGTCGACGGTGCCGGGCTGCGAGGGGCCGGGCCGGTGGGCCCAGAGGCCTTCTTGCCCGGGCGCGGGCTCGCGGGGGCGAGTGCCTCCGGTGGCGATGACCTGGTCGGGGCTGGGGAGAAAACCACTGTGGTGCAGCCCGAGCGGCTTGGCGACGTGGGCCTCGAAGAGCTGGTCGAGCGGTGCGTGGTGCAGTGTGCTGAGCAGCTCTCCCAAGATGATGAAGCCGATGTCGCTGTAGGTCGCGGCGGTGCCGTTCGGCGCGAGGGGGGCGGTCTGGAGCGCGGCTTCGACGACTTCTGAGCGCGACTGACAGCGGGCGAAGAAGGGCTCGAAGGCCGGCAGCCCCGAACGGTGAAACGCCAGGTCGGCGACGGTGCGGTCGGCGACCTTGGCGTGGGGAAAAACGGAGCCCACGGTGCGCAGGGGGTCGACCCCGAGTTGGCAGAGCAACGCGGTGGTCGACATGACTTTGGTGACCGAGGCGAGGTCGAACTTCGAGGAGGTGGCGGTGGTGCCTGAAGAAAAGACGGTGTGCCCGCGGTGAAGCACCGTCGCGTGGGCATGCTCGAAGACGCGGTCGCTCACTCCGGCGGTGATGAGGTTCTGAAGCGCCGCGTGGAGCGACTCGGTTCGGCTCATGTCACCAGGCCTTCGAGCAGCGTGAGCGACTTCGAGCTCGCGTCGAGCCGCACCCGGGCCCCCAACGGCACGGGTTGGTTCACCTTGCCATGGCCAATGGCGAACCCGGCCGCGCACGGCACGTTCGTTTGCCGCGCGAGCTCTCGCAGCACGTCGGCGCTGGTGTAGTCGGCGTCTTTCTCTTCGCAGCCACTGAATT
Organism: Myxococcaceae bacterium; assembly: GCA_044225205.1. Classification (GTDB taxonomy): domain Bacteria; phylum Myxococcota; class Myxococcia; order Myxococcales; family Myxococcaceae; genus JAEUJT01. The sequence continues at coordinate 30,973 of JBGAIY010000014.1, forward strand.
CGCCCAACACGATGCCGGCCACTTGGGCCAAGGCGCCCGAGAGGGTCAGGTGCGCCCACATGCGGTCGAGGCGGTAGGGCCGCTCGCCCACGTCTTCGAGCAGCAAGACCGCGCCAGCGAGTGACGGCAGGTACGGTGTGCCCAACAGGCGGGTGAGCACCGAGAGGTTGCCTCCGAGCAAGGGCCCTTCGGCCACGCCGTCGACGAAGGTTTCGGTGCCGAGCAGCGGCGCCACGTCGCGACCTTCGAGCAACGAGAAGAGGCGCTCGGCCACTTCGGGCGGCTGGGTGCCGAGTTGGGTCACGACTGGCGCGTGCAGCGAGCGAACGCCGGCGGCCTGGGTCGCGAGGTGAAGCGCGGTGAGATCGGAGAACCCCACGACCGCGGTGCGGGTGTGCCGCAGGTCGAGCCGGGTGAGCAGGCGCATGACCCCGTAGCCGCCCCGTGCCGCGAAAACCGCGTTCTCGCGGGTCGACGAGAGCGCCCGCTGGAGGTCGCTCGCCCGGGCCTCGTCTGGGCCGGCGAGGTAGCGGTGCTTGTCGTAGAGGTGCTCGCCGACGACCGGGGTGTACCGCGAGGCGAGAACGGCGCGACCGCGCTCGAACACCTCGCGCTCGAAGGGCCCAGCCGGAGCGACGATGGAGACGGTGTCGCCGCGGGTCAGCCGAGTGACAGGGAGAAAGGCCACGGGTTGGTTCTACCGCTATTGCCCGCTCCTCGCACACCCGCTGTATTGTGGGCGGCGATGCCCGCGAACGAAGCCCGACGGTTGCCACCTCGAACCAACCGGGCCGAGCCGAAGCCCAAGTTTCCGGTGCCGTGGGGCTTGTTCATCGTATTGACCGTGTACGCGTTGGGCGTGCTGGTCTACGTGTGGCAAGAATATTGGGAGTCTCCGCTGTACCAGGCGAGCCAGCACTACGCCGCGGCGATGGAGCTGCTCGGCGTTGACGACGGCCGCTCGTGCACCCCCGAGCAGCTGAAGCAAGGGTTCGACGAGCTGGTCGAAACGGCGCGGCTGTGGCCCGAAGAGCAAGACACCGCCGAGCATGTCGAGCGCCTGCGCCACCGGTTCGAAGAGCGCGGGCTGAAGCTCGACGCCGAGCGCGTTCGCCGCGCCGAAGCCGTCTCGGTGTTGGCGCGGAGAATTCGAGAGCAGCGGGCTCCGATTTTGGTCGTCGGGGCCAGAGACCGCGGGTGGGCGCCTGATCAGCTGGCCGCGAAGCCGAAGACCGTGGCGGTGTGGTCGGTGGGCGGCGCGGTGCTGATCATCGCCGTCTGGGCGTACCTGCAATTCGCCGCGTGGCGCGTGCGGTCGAAGGAGCGCCTCGAATACGTCGACGAAATCGACGACCAGGTTCGCGAAGCCGGCCAATTTCGAAAGGGCCTGTACGACGAAGACGACGCAACGAAGACGCGGCGGCGACGACGGTGAGATGTTGGCGTGCGGTTAGACCCACTTGACCCATTCACGAACGAGCGCCTCGAACGCCGCCTTGTTCTTCGCGACTTCTTTGCCCGCCCCCAGCGTGACGAGGCACCGATCTTTCGCGAGCCACCGGCAGAGGCCCGCCGGGTCGTCGACGGTGATGCCGGTCTTCGCCGTGGCTTTGACCTTCGCGCCGGTGTGAAAGACGAGCTGCACACGGTCGGTTGAACGCAGGTTGAAGGTGGCGAAGAAGTCGGTCGTGCAGAAGCTGGGCGCTTTCCACTTCACGGCTTCGCGAATCGCGGGGTCGACGCCGAGAATGAGCTTTCGCACCTTGTTGATTTCGGCGGTGAGCGGGTGGGCGCTTTCGGCCATGAGCGACGTGGCGGCTGGGTCGAGTTTCGCCATTCGTGGGGTTTACCGTGCCTCGAGAATCGCGGCGAAGAAACCGTCAGTGCCGTGGCGGTGCGGCGTCGCTTGGAAGTAGCCGTCTTTCGTCGCGAATTCGGCCAGCGGCGGAGTGACCAGGCTCAGGCTTGGGTGACGTTTCAGCGCGGCCGCAACTTGGTCTTCGTTCTCTTCGCGACGCAGCGTGCAGGTGGCGAAGACGAGGCGACCTTTTGGCTTGAGCCGAGAGGCGGCGAAGTCGAGCAACTGGCGACCGGTCGCGACGTGTTGGGCGAAGTCGGCCGGGTCGAGCCGAAACCGCACGTCGGGGCCGCGCCGCAGCGAGCCCAATTCAGAGCACGGCGCGTCGATGAGAATGCGCTCGAAGTGTGACGGCAGAGAAGCGAGTGACGGGTGTATGGCGATGTACTGCGCGGCCCGCGCCCGTTCGGCCCGGTGACGGAGCCGCTCGAGCCGACCGGCGTCGACGTCGTAGGCGTGCACGCGGCCAGTGGGCGCGACGTGGGCGGCGAGGTGGAGCGACTTGCCACCGGCTCCGGCGCACAGGTCGAGCACCTGGTCACCCGGCCGCGCGTCGACCAGCTCGCTCAGCAGCTGACTGCCTTCGTCTTGCACTTCGAACAAGGCGTCGCGCGCGGCGCCGAGCCCGTAGATGTTCGGCCGCACGGAGGTGATGGTGAGGGCGTCGCGCGCGTGGCGGCCGGGCACGGTGGTGACCGCCTCGGCGGCGAGGGCCCGCTGCAATTCGTCGCGGTGGCTCACCCGCAAGCGGTTGGCCCGCAGGGTCACCGGCCCGGGCATGTTGAGCGCGGCGGCGAATTCGGCGGCCTCGGCGGGCCCGAATTCACGCTCGAGGTCGTCGGCCAGCCAGTCGGGCACCGAGAACCGGTCGCGCCAATTCGTCGGCGGCGCGGTCGTGTCGGGCGGCGAGTAGTCGGTCAGCTGGAGCCACTGGCACACCTCGGCCGGGGCGCGCTGGCCCAGGTCGATGAGCAGGGTCGCCAAGAGGTGAAGGGGCGCGACGGGGTGGGCGTGACGCGCGCGCAACCGACGCCGCCAGAGGGCCACGCCGAAGAGCGACTCCGCGGCCACGGCGCGCTGCTCGGGTGACCAGTCGCGGTGGGCCTTGAGCACCCGCTCGAGGGCACGGTCGGCGGGAGTGACGTTGGCCTCGACGAGCACCGCCGCCAGCGCGTCACCGAGCGATGGCGCGAGGCCGGCGATGGCCTGCCACGGCACCGTCGCCACCCGTGCTTCACCGGGCGTCACGGCAGTCGGTCGAGGGCCCGACGGAGGTTGGCCCGGGCGGGCTGGTCGAGACGCGCGTGAAAGAAGTCGCTGAGGTAGATGCGCTCGGCGTCGAGCAGCTTGGAGAGAAACCGGCGACGGAGAATGCCGTAGAGAAACGAGTTCACGTGCGGCGTGTATTCGCGGGCGACGTTTTGGTCGTAGAAGTCGAACTCGCGGTCGGGCGCCCCGAGAATGGCCATGTCGGCGTCGAGAAAGTGGGCCGCGTCGGGGTCGGCGACGAAGTCACCGGGCGAAAACGAGCCGTGACGGGCGGTGAGCATGATCAACGAGCTGACTCGCTCGAGGTCGACCGGGTCGGGCCGGGTCGCGAATTCTTCGGTCAACCAGGCGCGGGCCAGGTGCGCGCTCTTGGCTTCGTTGTCTCGCTTCGAGGCGTCGTAGACGATGTCGTGAAAGAGCATGGCCGAAGCCACCTCGACCGGCTGCCTCCAGCCAGGCCCGGCCGCCACCAAGTCGAATTGGCGAAAGACCGCCTCGATGTGGGCCCAAGAGTGGTAGCTGCGAGGGGGCACGCCATACGCCACCTCGATTCTCCCCAGGAGCGTGGTAGAGAAATGAAAGGGGGCGTTCGTCAGTGTTGACATGGTTCGGCGTCAGGTTTACACCCCGCGCCGCTGTAAGGCCCGATATTCCCTGATAGCTCAGCTGGTAGAGCAGGCGACTGTTAATCGCCGGGTCGTAGGTTCGAGTCCTACTCAGGGAGCAGCTTCAAGAAGCCCCGGTTTCCCCGGGGCTTTTTCTTTTCGCGTCACACAGTCGCGAAATAAGGGCGCTCGCTCGAACGGCACACCACCTCGGTGAGTTGCTACATCGTTGAAGCGCGGCCGCGGCGGGGGAGTTGGCGCACCAGTACCCGGCTTGCTATGCCTCAACTGGTGCTGAAGACGCTGCTCATCTCTGGGATGGCGCTCCACCTCGCGCTGGCGTGCGTGACGGACGTCGTCTCAGAGCAGCTCCCCTGCACGGAGCAGTGCCCCGACGACGACAGCAGTGGGAAATGCCCTCCCAGCTGCCCAGCCTGCGTCTGCTGTCACCACACCGGCGTGTTCAGTCTCGCTGCTGAGGTGAAGGTTGTGCCGGTCACGATTGTCGGCGTCGTCACCGACCTGCGTCTGGTCGCTCCGCTTGCTCCTGCGCCGAGCGAGCTGCTGCGACCTCCGATCATCGCCATCGCGTAGCTGGCAACGGTCATCGGTGTACAGGCGGAGCTTCGGCTCGCGTCGCGCACACCCGTCCTACTCACGCGAGGTGTCCCTTGAACCAAAGTCTTCGCGCTGCGGCCATCGCGGCCGTGGTGCTGTCATCAGTCTCACGTCAGAGCAGCGCAGCCGAACCGGCGGTGCCCTGCACGCAGGCCGTGACGCGGTCGAACGTCGTCGCCTGCGTTCTCGCAGCCAGCCCAGCACTTCAAGAAGAGCTGGCCTCACAGCGCGCCGCAGGCGGACGACGCGAAGCGGTCCGCCCCTTCCTGCCGTCCAATCCCGTGATTGGCGGCTCCCTGGCCTCGCGAACTGCTTTGCCCGAGCAGAGCCTCAACTGGAGCCTGTCGCTCGCCCAGGAGCTCGAGATTGCTGGCCAGCGGGGGCTGCGTCTCGACGTCGCCGACAACGAGCTCAGCGCGCAGGAATGGCAGGTCGCCGTCGCGAGAGCGGCCATCGCCGAAGAAGCATGGAGCGCCTACTTCCGCGTCGTCGCTGCGCGAGAGCGACTGACCCTGGCCTCGAAGCTGGAATCGGCGACCGCCGCAGTCGCAGCGACGGTGAAAGGCATGGCCGCCGAGGGTCTCTCCTCGGAGCTCGACGCTGACGTCGCGGATGCGGCAGCGACCCGCGCGGCCGGTGAGCGCGTTGAAGCGAAAGCGTTGGTCGAGACGGCCCAGGCCCACCTGGCGGCCCTGTTGGGGACAGCCTCAACCGTCGAAGGACCGCTCGAGCCGCTGGCTTCCAGTAGCAGCGCGTCGAGCGCACCTGCTGCGGTTCGCCCAGAGCTGCACTCGCTCCAGAGGCTCCGGGCCGCCCTCCGTGCCCGGGTCGAAGTCCTTCGACGGTCGCGGGCGCCCAATCCCACCGTCTCGCTTTTTGCCCAGAACGACGGGTTCAACGAGCGGGTCCTGGGCGTCGGCCTCAGCGTTCCGATACCGCTCCCGCAGCCCGTCGGCCGCACGCTGCGCGGTGAAATCACCGAGGCCGAAGCGCTCGCCGACAAAGTCGAGGCCACCCTGGATCGGCTTCAGCGCGAGTTGGACGCTGCGCTGGCCGTCGCGCGGGCGGACTACGAAGCAGGCCTCGCGCGCCGCGCCCTGTATCCGCCGGAGCGGCTCGCCCGGGCCACGGGGCGACTCGAGACCATCGGCCAGCAAGTGAAGGCGGGGCGCTTCACGGTGCGCGATGCGCTCGTCGGCCAGCAGGCCCTCATCGAGCAGCTCAAGGCCGACATCGACATTCGTGAAGCACTCTGCCTCGCGTCGGTCCGGCTGACGCGCGCTGCGGGGCTCTCTCTTGAAGGAGCTGCACCATGAAGACCTCTCTCTGGCTCATCGCGGCTGCGCTCTGCTTCACGGGCTGCAAAGAGCCGAGCCCCGCCGCGGAGAAGGAAGCGCCTGCGGCAGCGGGCCACGAGAACGAAGGGAAGCACGAAGAACTCCCCCGTCGCGTGACACTCGCCGATGGTGCCGCCACGACCGCGGGCATCAAGACCGAGGTCGCCACGCTCGGCCTGTTGGCCACCACGGTCGGCTTGCCGGGCGAGGTCGCAGCCGAGCCGGACCGAACCGCACGCGTCTCGGCCTCGACGCCAGGCAGGCTCGAACAAGTCAGCTTCAACGAAGGCTCCGTGGTGAAGCGCGGGGACGTCATGGCCGTCCTGCGCGTGCCCGACGTGGGGCGGCTGCGAGGCTCACTGGCAGCGGCGAGAGCCAGGGCCAAAGCCTCCCGCGCCAACGCCGAGAGACTTCGCTCGCTCAAGGAAAGCGGGCTTGGAGCCGAGCAGGCGGTGGTGGATGCCGAAGCCGACGCCCGTGCCCAGGAAGCAGAGGCCGCCGCGATTGGTGAACAGCTCAGCGCCATTGGGGTCAACGCCGAAGGAACTGGCGGATACCTGGTGCCGATTCGCGCGCCGCTCTCCGGAGTCGTCGTGGCGCGTGACGCCGTCATCGGCCAGCCCATCGCGGCCGAGCACGTGCTCGCCACGGTGGTGGACCTCTCGGAGGTTTGGTTCCTGGGGCGCGTCTTCGAAAAAGACCTCGGCCGCCTGCGGGTGGGAGCCAGCGCCGACGTTCAGCTCAACGCCTTCGCCGGAGAGCACTTTCCCGGCGTCGTCGACTACGTCGGGCAGCAGATTGACCCCACCGCCCGCACCCTCACCGCCCGCGTGCGCCTCGCCAACACCGGCGCTCGGCTGAGACTGGGGCTCTTCGGTACCGCGCACATCGACGTGCAGGAGGCCAACAAGGCCGCGCCCCGCATCATCATCCCGAGGAGTGCCGTCACCGACATCGGCGGGAAGAGCGTGGTCTTCGTCAAGGAGAAGGACGGCGACTTCGTCGTTCACGAGCTGCTGCTGGGCGACTCGGCCCTCGACCGCGTGCAGGTGCTGTCGGGACTCGAGGAGGGCGAGGTCGTCGTCAGCCACGGCGTCTTCACGCTGAAGAGCCTGCTGCTGAAGTCGACGCTCGCGGAGGACGAGTGATGCTGACGTTCTTCTCGGCCGTGGTGCGCTGGTCTCTGCACAACCGCCCCGTCGTGTTGGTGGCGACCGCGCTGTTCATCGCGGTGGGCGTGCAGTCGGCGATTCAGTTGCCCATCGACGCAGTGCCCGACGTCACCAATGTGTAGGTGCAGCTCATCACCGCCGCTCCAGCGCTCTCCCCGGTCGAAGTGGAACAGTACGTCACCGTCCCAGTCGAGCGCGCGATGGCGGGGCTGCCGAAGTCCACTGAGGTGCGCTCCGTCTCGAAGTACGGCCTGTCGGTGGTGACCGTCGTCTTTCGCGACGGCACGGACATCTATTGGGCGCGGCAGCTCGTCAACGAGCGAATGCGCGAGGCCCAGGACGCGGTACCCGCCCAATACGGCACACCGGAGATGGGGCCGATCAGCACCGGTCTGGGAGAGGTCTACCAATTCGTAGTGCGGAACGACGCGCTCACCCTGATGCAACTGGAAGAGCTGCTCGACTGGTACATCTCCCCACAGCTTCGAATGGTGCCGGGCATCGTCGAGGTGAACAGCTTCGGCGGGGAGGACCGGCAGTACCAGGTGGTCCTGGACCCCGCGCGCCTTCAGGCAACCGGTGTCTCGATTGCGCAGGTGGTCGAGGCGCTGCAGAAGTCCAACGCGAACGCGGGCGGCGGATACATCGAACATGAGCGCGAGGCCTTCGTCATCGGCACCAACGGCCTGGTGACGAGCCCCGAGGACCTGAGCCGGGTCGTCATCGGCGCCACGCCGCAGGGCGTACCCATCACCATCGCCACCGTCGGTGAGGTGCGCTTTGGAGCCAGGCTCCGGCGCGGAGCGGCCACGAAGGACGGCCAGGGGGAGGTCGTGGTCGGCGTCGCGATGATGTTGATGGGCGAGAACTCGCGCACCGTCACCGAGGCGGTGAAGGCGAAGCTGCTGGCGATTCAGTCCTCGCTTCCGCCGGGTACGCACATCGAGCCGTTCTACGACCGCGCGGCGCTCGTCGACCGCACCATCAAGACGGTGGGGAAGAACCTGCTCGAGGGGGCGCTGCTGGTGGTGTTGGTGCTGCTGGTCCTGCTCGGCGACCTTCGGGCGGGGCTGGTGGTGGCGGTCTCGATTCCGTTGTCGCTCCTCTTCGCCGTGGTGGTGATGAACGCCACCGGGCTGTCGGGCAACCTGATGAGCCTGGGGGCCATCGACTTCGGCCTCCTCGTCGATGGCGCCGTCATCGTGGTGGAGAACGCCGTGCGGCGAATGTCCGAGCGGCAGCGGGCGGGCTCGGCGCCTCTGACCGTGGAAGAGCGCGTGGAGGTGGTGGACGCGGCCTCACGGGAGGTGCGGGCCGCCAACGTCTTCGGCGGCGCCATCATCGCCATCGTGTACCTGCCGATCCTCGCGCTCACCAGCATGGAGGGGAAGCTCTTCAAGCCGATGGCGATTACCGTGCTGCTGGCGCTGCTGGGCGCGTTCATCTTGTCGCTGACGCTGGTGCCAGTTTTGACGAGCTACTTCGTCAAGCCCGGCCCTGGGCACGAGGAAACGTGGCTGCTCCGCGCCCTGCACCGCCTCTACGTGCCGCTCCTCCGGCGGGCGATGTCGCGGCGCGCGTTGACGGTGGGCCTCGCGGTCCTGGTGCTCGCGATTGCAGCAGGGCTCTTCACCCGACTCGGCGCAGAGTTTGTCCCCCAGCTCGACGAGGGCGACCTGCTCATCGAGGCCCGGCGTCTGCCGGGAGTCGCCCTCACCGAGTCGGTGCGCACTGACCTCGAGCTCGCCAAGGCTCTGAAGAGAATCCCCGAAGTGGACCAGGTCGTCTCACGAATTGGAGCGCCCGAGGTCGCGACCGACCCCATGGGCGTCGAGGCGTCGGACATCTACATCGAGCTCACCCCGCGTGAGACCTGGGCCAGCGGCGTCACCAAGAGGGACGTCGCCGAGAAGGTCGCCAGGGTGCTGGCGGAGTCGCCCGAGGTGGGCGGTGCGGTGTCACAGCCCATCGAGATGCGAACCAACGAGCTCGTCGCGGGGGTGCGCTCCGACGTCG
>JBGAIY010000015.1:0-39675 GCA_044225205.1 Myxococcaceae bacterium
ACTCGCCTGGTCGAGGTGTTGCGCTGGAGACGAAGGCTCGAGTTCAGCGAAGCCGACATCACGGGAAGGCGCTCGCCTGGTCTAGGCGTTGCGCTGGAGACAAACGCTGGAACGCACCGAACGCCGACGCCGACATCACCGGCAGGCACTTGCCCGGTCGAGGTGTTGCGCTGGAGACGAAGGCTCGAGCTCACCAACGCCGGCGCCTGCGCTGACATCGCAGGCCTGCACACACCTGGTCGAGGCGTTGCGCTGGAGACTGCCTCGGTCGAAGGTTCCGACTCACCCGAAGGCGCAACTCAGTCGCCAACATGGCGGGGCGTTGAGGCGCTGACCGATGCGCGGGCGAACGACCCGACGCGCCAGCCAGGCTCCGGTGACGGTCTCCTCAGACCCGGTGAGGCCGCGCGTTCAACGCAGCCGTGAAGGCTTCGTTACAGCGTGCCGTCGACCGAATGGCCCGGAGAACTCGACGCCGTCGACAAACTGGTGTGGAGCACGAAGCCCGCGCCGGCGGTGCGGTCAGGTGACCGGTTCATCGACACACCGTCGGTCGACGAGAGCGATGCACCGTAAGTGAACACGTCGACCGAAGCGCTCGCGGCGTCGAACAGGCTTACCGTGTCACCCGAGTTGCTGAGCCCCAACGTGCCCGTCGACGCCGCGGTCGCATTCGCCAGGCCCACCGGTATGCCGGTCGCCTTGCCGAACACCACCAGCGTCGCGCCGGCCGCCAGGCTCGTACCCGTCGCGAAGCGGTGGCGCACCTGCGCTGAATCAGACAAAGCCCAGCCCGACAAATCGGCCGCCGAGCCGCCCACATTCACCAATTCGACGAACTCGCCGGCGGGGTCGCTGCCCGCTTCGTTCGCCAAAATTTCATTCACGATGACCTTCGCCGGCGTCGTCGGCACCGTCACGGTGAATGCGCTGTCAGACACGTCGCTGAAGGTCGAATCGGCCGCGTCGATGACGCGAACCTTCGCGCTGGCCGTGGCGGTGCTCGGCACCACCCAGCTCAGCTGACCGAGCGTCGCGTCGACCGACGCGCCAACGGTGGTGAAGGTCGTGCCGTTGACCGCATAGCCCACGTCGACGCGAGCCACGTTCGTCGCCGACCAACGAATGGTCACCGTCTGCCCCGCGGCCAACACCTCGCCACCGTTGGGCGAATCGACGTGCACGCTGGTGGGCGGCGGCGCGGCTTTCAGCGTGAACACGGCGTCTGACGTGTCGCTGACCGCCGAGTTGCCCGCGACCGAAATGCGAATCTTGCCGGTGGTGGTGGCCGCCGCCGGAGTCACCCAGTTGAACGACCCCGCGCTCGCGTTCACCGCGCTGGCAATGGCCGTGAACGTCGTGCCGTCGGCCGCGTACCACAGGTCGACGCTCGTCGCGTTCGAAGCGACCCAGCGAATGGTCTGCGGCGTCTGGGTCAAGAACACTTCGCCCCCGTTCGGCGAGTCGACGTGCACCGTGGGTGGCGGGGGCGTGTTGCCAAAGTCGACGTCGAAGTCTCGCACGATGCCCATGTGCTGCATGCTCGGAGCCGACGAATCGTTCGACAAGGCCGGCGAAATTTCGGCGATCGGTGAATAGACCCGCGTGTCGGCCACCAAGCCGTTCGCGAAGGTGCTGCCCCCAATGACGGTGGCCGTGGCCTGCGCCGCGAGGTTGGGGCTCACCACGACCCAGTCGTAGGGCTTGCTGCGACTCGCCGACGTGTTGCCGTTGCCATTGCGGTCGGCCGGGTAAGGGCCGCTCGTCACCACGACCGCCGACAAGTTCGACAGCGCCTGTTCGGTGCGCGAACCCGTGTTGAAGTCACCACCGATGACGACGTAGTCACCCGCAGGCACGTTCGCCTGAATCTGCTTCACCAGGCTCGACGTCTCCGCCGCGCGGTTGCCAGCGCCCGTCGTCAGCAAGTGCACGCTCACGGCCCACAAGTCATGGCTGCCCGGCAGGTCGATGTGCGCCCAGGTGAAGGCGCGGTTGCTCACGCTGTTGTCGACCCAGTCGCCGCTCGCGACAATCGGGTAGCGGCTGATGACCCCGTTCGGTATTTGCGCCGGCGCCCCCCGCGCGTACGAAAAACCGGTGCCGAACGTCTGGTCGACGAAGGTGCGAAAGTCGGCCGCCGTGTTCGACCCGTAGTTGAACTCTTGAATCATCACCACGTCGGGGTGGCAGCCTTGAAAAATGCGGGCGCCGTGACCGGGCGTGTAGCTCTGCCCATTGCCGCTGCTCAGGTTGCCGGCCATCAGCCGCAGCCGCGTGCCCGACAGCGGCCGAGTGCTCGTCGAGCTGTCGTCGGTCTCCGGGTATGGTGACGCGTTTTCAGCGGGGCCGCAGGCCGCGAAGACCGCCATGGCACTGACGACGAACGCTCCGACGAAGCCTCGCGAGAAACGCATCGGGCCGGCGGAGTATCACGTTCTCTGACCTGACGAACAGCCCGGCTCGGTGACTTTTTGGAGGCGCCTACGTTTCACGACAATGGCGCACTGCCCGGAGCTGCGTCGACCATTTTGAAAAAACTCGCCGGCAACATGAAGCGCAGCTGGGCGTCACCGAGCTTGAGGACGGCTTCGTCTCGCAAGGCGGTCGGCTGATTGGGCCCCAACCGGTTGCCGTCGACCCACGTGCCGTTCTTCGACTCGGCGTCGGTGAGAAACCAGGTCTGGGCGCGGTCGTCGTAGCGAAGAAACGCGTGAAACCGGCTCACTGAATGATCGTCGAGCACCAAGTCGTTGTTGTCGACCCGCCCCAAGGTGATGCCAAACGCGAAGGCATTCTGCGTCTTGCTCGCCTTTTCGACCCGCAAGACGCGGGGGTCGCCCACGGTCGGCGCATTCGCGCTCGGCCCGCGGGTCGTTTCCCAGTGCTCGGCTGAAGTCGCCTGGCCCGAGGCCTCCCACAGCAACACCGGGCACTTCAAGGTGCTTCGCGACAGAGGGTCTCTGCGAAATCGCACCATGACCGCTGTGAGTGATTCAGCCACCGTGCGACCGTAGTGCATTCGCTCACCGAAGTAGAAACAAAGACGTATCAGTGGGTTGCAACGACCCCAGGGTCGGGTTGTCGCGCTCAGTTCGCAACACTGCAGCTATAGCGTGCTCGTGACCTTCAACGCAGTTACCCAATTCTAAAGTGAACTTCTTTCGCCGCCGCTTCTCGGCCGATCAGCCCCAACGGGCCCTGATTCGCGTCATGCTGCTTTTGGCTGCGGCGGGCATGGCGGTGCCCACGTTCGTCATCGCTGCCTGGCAGGGCCATTGGGCCGTGGCGGGGGCGCTCGCCGGGCTGGTGGGTCTGCTCGGTTGGGCGTCGACCGTGCTCCAACGCCGGCCCACCAACGCGGTCATGCGCGCCTGCGGAGCCCTGCTGCTCGCGGTCAGCTTCACGGTGGGCTTTGAAAACGGCGGGGTGCGGAGCCAACAGTATTTCAGTTCGCTGTTGATCATTTATGCCAGCGCACTGCTGTTTGGCCGCGTCGGTGCGCTCGTCGGCACGGTGGGCGTGGCCGTGGTCGGCGTCGCGCTCGCGGGCCTCGAATGCGTTCACTTGGTGCCGCCGCCGCACGTCGGTTCGTGGGCCGAAGCCATGTGGGCGCCGCTCGCTGGTTTCGTGGTCGCCGCCGTGGCCGGCGCCGCCATGCACGTTCGCTTCGACGCGCAGCGCATCGAATTCGGCCGCACCAACGCACTGTTGCAGACCGAAGTGAAGTTGCGCTCGCACGCCCAAAAAGAACTCGACCGCGCCTACAACGCGGCCCTCGAAGGCACTCGGGTGAAGACCGCGTTTCTGGCCAACATGAGCCACGAGCTGCGCACGCCCATGAACGCCGTCGTCGGGCTCACCGACCTGTTGCTCAGAGACCAGCTCACCGTGAGCCAACGCGAAAACCTCGAGACCGTGCGCGAATCGTCGCAGGGGTTGCTCGTGCTCCTCGACGACTTGCTCGACCTGAGCAAAATCGAAGCGGGGGCCATGCGGCTCGACCGCATCGACTTCAGCGTGCGCGAGGTGCTCTCTCAGCTCGACCGGCTGCTCTCGCCGCGGGCGCTCAGCAAGAACATCACCCTGTCACTCGAATGCGCGCCCACCGTGCCCAATGTGTTTCGCGGCGACCCGCTGAGGCTCACCCAAGTGCTGACCAACCTCGTGGGCAACGCCATCAAGTTCACGTCGAACGGGGGCGTCACCGTCGAACTGAGCTGGTCGGAGCCCGTTCTCACCGTGGCCATCACCGACACCGGCATCGGCATGACACCCGAACAAATGTCGGCGCTCTTTCAGCCCTTCAGCCAAGCCGACACGTCGATGACCCGGCGCTTCGGCGGCACGGGTCTGGGCCTCGCCATCGTCAAGCGCCTGTGCGAGCTGCACCAGGGCGACGTGAAGGTCACGAGCACCCCCGGCATCGGCAGCACCTTCACCGCCACGCTCCAGTACGAATTGGGCACCGTGCGCGCCGTCGACCCCGTGTCGAACCTCGCCAAGCCCATTGAAACGCTCCACGGGCTCAGGGTGTTGGTGGCCGAAGACAACGCCATCAACCAGCGGGTGGCGCAGCGGTTGCTGCAGCGCCTCGGCGTCACCTGCCACGTCGTCGAAAACGGGGCCGACGCGGTCGAACACGTGAAGACCGCCCGGTGGGACGTCGTGCTGATGGACCTGCAAATGCCCGTGATGGACGGCATGGAGGCCACCCGTCGCATTCGCGCCCTGTCGACCCCGCAGCCCTGCATCATCGCCCTGAGCGCCAACGCCATGGAGGAAGACAAGACGCTGGCGCACCAGGCCGGGGTCAACGACTTCTTGGCCAAGCCCATTACGCTCGACACCTTGTCGGCGGCACTCCGGCGCTGCAGCCCAGAACCCATACCCGCCGTGGGCTAACGACGTGGGCTGCTAGAAGCAGCCGGTGCTGTAGGTGACGGTGATCACGTCTCCGGCGGCGGGGGCCGAGGCCGCCTCGAACTTCACCGAGTTCGACGCCGCGTCGTAACAGACGACCGTGTTCGAGCCAGGGCAGCTGAGCGAGAGTGACTGCAACCCGCCATTGCGCCGCACCGTCATGGTGTGGCCCGCGCTCAAGTCGGGCACGCTGTTCAAGTAAAATTGAGTGCGAAAGCCGAACGCGACGTTGCCAATGCGGGTCAACGGCTCCGTCCAATCGGTGGAGCAAATTTCGGCGGTCACCCCCGACGTCGAGGCCACGAGCGCTTGGTAGCGCGCGCTGTCGGCGTTGGAGTCGTCGTAGGTGCAGCCCGAGGGCGCTGACGGCTGGTTGTTCACGCCCTTCACGCTGCCCAGCACGTCTTGGTAGTACGACACCGGCTGCGGCGACTGGTCGGTCGCGTCAGAAACCACCACCACCGCCAAATTGGCATCGGTGCGTATGAAGCCCTTGTTGCTGCTGGTGCTGCGCGGCGGCGTCAAGGCCAGCGCCGCCGCGGCCAAGCCTTCTTCGATGCCGCTGCCATTGGTGCCCAGGTTCACCATGGTCTTGAAGACCGCCGCGGCGTTCGGCGTCTTCGGCGTGAGAATCGGCCCGATGCCCGCGTCGAGGTCTCGAAAGAGCAAGCCGTTGGGCGCCAGGCTCCCGTTGCCGCCCCCACCCCCGGGAAACGGAAAGCACCCAAACGGAGGAAAGCACAGACCACCGTCGCTCGAGCCGCCGTCGGTCGCGTCGTCGACGGTGGTGCTGGTGACGCCAATTTGAAAGTCGACGTGGGCGTTCGTCGCGTACGTCATGAACGCGTTGAAGTTGTTCGCCAAATTGGTCTGCTTGTCGGCCATTGAGCACGAGTCGTCGACGACCAACAACACGTCGGCTTTCGCCATGGCCCCCTGAGCGAACGCGTCGGTCTGCTCTCCCGACAAGTCACCCGTCGCCCGCAGGTGCACGAGGTATTGCTGAATGCCGGCGATTTCGTTCGCCGTCACGGTGACTTCACCCAAGTCGGTGCCGACGTTGAGGGGGGTGTATTTCACCTGAAACGACACCGGCGAACCGTTGCCCGCCATGGTGAGCCCGCCCACCGGTATCGCCGGCAACGACACCAAGCTGTACTCGGCGCAGGGCTGCGTACCGGGGCAGTTCGGCCCGCCCGCCGGCTCTCCTGCCGCCTGCGTCAGGGTGATGCTCTTCACCGTCACCGCCACCGGGCACAAGTTGTACATGGTGAAGGTACGCGTCGCCGAGCTGCAGCTCTTCTTCACGTTGCCCAGGTCGACCGGGTTCGGCGAAACCAACAAGCACTCGAACGCCGCACCGCCTCCGCCACCACCCGTGCCGCCGCCGGTACCACCGCCCGAGCCGCCGCCAGCACCGCCCCCCAGGCCCCCGCCGGCCCCGCCGCCAGCGCCACCGCCGACGCCACCACCGCCACCGCCAGCGAAGCCGCCGCCGCCACCCAGGCCACCGCCGAGGTTCGACCCCGCGTCATTCGTGCCGACGGGAAAACGGTACGAGCCGTCAGTGAGATCGAGACAGCCGGCGGCGAACAGCACCGCTGCCGGTACGAGCAACCATCGCGCGGTCATCGCAACAACCTTTCAAAATTCGCCACTGAGGCTCACGGCCGCGCCCCCAGGCGTCGCCACCGGAGTCACGGTGACGGGCTGCTTCTTACCTACCAAAATCGCTCCGGTCACGATGGCCGCCGCGCCCACTCCCACCGCGGCCCACGACGCCGGGTAGACCCACTTGATGCGCTCGTAGTCTTCGCGCGAAACGTAGCTCTCGGGCGGCAGCACGTTGATTCGTTGGTTTTGCAACCGGTTGTAGGTGCCGATGCTCCAGGCCAAGCCCACGCCTCCGGCAATGGCCGCCAGGCCACCGGTCACCAACAGCGCCGCGCCCGCGCCGGCCGTCGAACCTCCCGCGTCTTTGGTCACGGTCGGTCGGGTCGCCAGCGGCATCGGCGGAGGTGCCTCGGTCGACGCCGTCAACGGCGGGGCTGACCAGGGCACGGGCTCCATTTTCGGCTCGTTCGCCACAGGAGGCGTGGCGGCCGGAGCCGCTGACAGCGTCGCCGGCTTGAGCTGCGGTATTTTCTGCACCGACGTCGTACCCGGCTGCACGATTTCGACGTTGACCGCCCACTTCTCGTAGCTCGGTTTCTCGGCCACCAAGGCGTGCAAGCCCGGGTCAACGGGCACCGAAATCGGCGTCGGCGTCACGTGAATGGTCTGGGTGTCGACCTTCACGTCGACGTCTTCGCTGGCCGAAATGGCGAGCCACGAGACCTTGCCTTTGACGTCGTTCGACATTTTGCGCGCGTACTGTTCACGGTCTGCTTCGTGCGTGCGCTGGGCCCAGTTCACCGCGTCGTTGTAGCGAATCCACGCCGACGCGAATTTGCCCTGCTTCTCGTAGCAGGCACCCAAGTTGAGCAGCGTGCCCAAGGCGGGTTCGAGCACATAGCTTTGCTCGAACGCGGGGCAGGCTTCGGTCAGGTTGTTCGCCTTCATCGCCGCTCGGGCTTTGTCGAAGAGCTTGCTCGCCTCGGTGGCCGGAGCCGTGGCCGGAGCCGTGGCCGGTGCCGCGACCGGCGCCGTCGGAGCCGGAGCCACCGTCGCAGCTGGAGCTGGGGCGGGAGCCGCAGTCGCCGCGGCGAGACTGACCAACACGATGACAGACGAAGCAAGCATGGGTTTTCCCTCAAAGAGTCGCTTCGACCGAAGAAGGCTCAGCCAAAGCGTCAGTACGACCCCCGGTCGCGCTGAACGTCGCAAAACATTTCGAGCTTTCAAATGAAAGCCAGAGACATCAAGACCTTATGGGGCTCCGCCCAACACGTGCCGGCCCTTTTGATGAGACGGTCGGCGTTGTAGCGAACTTGCGTCGTCGCGAACAGCGGGGCGAGCTCTAGATGATTGGCGTGGGCGGGCTGGTGTCTTCTTCGGCCGCCTCGGCCTCGGCCGCTGGCGCCGCGGGTTTCACCAGCTTCGACTGCAAGACCTTGAGCGAGTCGCCCCCAATTTTTCGGAGCGAGGCTTTGTCGACGAGCTTTTGAATGGCTTCTTTCTCGTCGTCTTTCAAGTCGGCGGGCGAAATTTTGCCGTACTTGGCCGCGTAAATTTCAACGTCGGCCGCCAAGCGTGCGAGGGCCTGACGGTTGGCGACGTCGGCCGGTGGGCCTTTTTGCACTTCGGGGCCCGGAGCGGGCCGAGCCGCCGCGGGCGCCGGAGCGTCGGCTTTGGCGCGCGCTTCGGCGGCCGCCGCGGCGTTGAGCGCTTCGATTTCACTCTTTCGAAACGCCTGCCGGTTGGCATCGATGCGCGCTTGGGCGGCGTCGCTGCGCGTCGTCGCACCCTTGACGATGTCTTGCAGCCGCTTCACGTCGTCAGAGCCCAGGTACTCGGGCGACGCGAGCTGCTTGGCCGTTTCGAGCAGCGGTACGGCTCGGCGGGCAATGTCGTCGGCTTGCGGGTCGGTCAGCGCGGCTCGCTGGCCGTTCTGGGTGTCGACGACTTCTTTGGCGAGCGCTTCGATGCCCTTGGTCGCCTTCGACAAGTCGACTTGGTCGATGATGCCTTGCAGCGTTTTGCCTGGAGCGCTCTGGCGCGCTTCTTCTTCGACGCCCAAGGTCTTGGCGCGGCTGAACAAGCCTTTCGCGAGGTCGGCGATGTCGCTCTTTTGGCTGTCGGTCAGCGGCGCGTTGCTGCCATTGCCCTCGGTGGCCTTGTCGGCCAGCGTGACCAAGCCGTCAGAGAGGCTCTTGAGGTCGGTTTGGCGCTGCGCCGCTTCGGCCTCGCGCGCCTTCTGCATTTGCGCCTCGGCCGCGGCGGTGTCTTCGGTGGTGGGGGCTTGCGCGCGCCGGCCCTCTTCGGCCGCGTCGACCCACCCCTTGTCGTCTTCTTTCTTCGGCAGCGGCGGCCGAATCAGCTCGTCGCCCGGTATGACTTGGTTCAAGTCGGCGAAGCGGTCTTTGTTGGCTTCGACGTACTGGTTGAGCCGGTTTTGAATGTCTGGGTCGGTCGCCCCTTCACCCAATTCGCGCTTGATGATCTTCCACACGCTGTCGCCACGGCCAATGACGACCTTGTCGATTTCGAACTCACTCGGCAGCGTCTCGGGCTGGCGTGCGAAACCGCTGACCGGAGGGCGAGGGCTGTTGTTGACGGACATCGGCATGGTGAACCCTTTTTCAAAGTCGCTGACGACAACCAAACACGGCGATCACACACCAAGTGCAAGCCAGTTGCGGTGATTATCACCCCAGCGCCACCCTGAAGGCGACGACCGAAACGACATTTGCCGACATGTCGGTTGCCAGTAAAATCAATGACTTTCTGGCTCGAAGCGCCCGCGAATGACCGGCAGCGTCACTGACGAACGTGACCAGAACAGGCGGTGGGTCGCGTTGTGAAAGTCTTCGGGTTTGGCCGTGGCGAGGTCGACGAAGGTTTGGGGGTTGAGATCAACCAACGGAAACCAGCTGCTCTGCACCTGCACCATGAGCCGGTGGCCAACCCGAAAGGTGTGATTCACGTCGGGCAACGTGAAGTGCACGGTCGTCGGTTGGTTCGGCACGAATGGCTCGGGTTTCTCGAAGCTCTTGCGAAATCGCCCGCGAAACACTTCGCCCCGCACCATGAACTGAAAGCCAGCCCAGTGCACGCCGGTGGGGTTGGGCGACGGGTCTTCTCGGTCGAAGCCCGACACGTCGATGAGCTTCACCACGAAGTCGGCGTCGGTGCCGGTGGTCGACACCTCGAGCGACACGTCGACCGGGCCCGCCACCGTCACGTCTTGGCGCAGCGGCGCGGTTTGGTGCACCACCACGTCGGGCCTCCGCGCGGCGAAGCGCTGGTCTTCGACCAGGTACAGGTCGTCGTTCGTGAGCCCATTTTTCGCGCGGTAGGGCACGGGCTTGCTCACGTCACTCACCCATTCGTCGAAGCCGGCGTCGGGCGCCGTCGTGCCCAAGGTGCCGCGCCCGGTGAAGAAAACCCGCGTCGAAGTCGCCGGCGGGGGCCAAGCGTCGAACTTCTGAAAGAGGTTGGTGCCCGTCTCGAACACCCAGGCCTCGGCGGGAGTGCCCGAGGTTTCGGCCTCGGTGCACCCCTTGAGGTACCTCTTGAAGAACGGCAGCTCAATGCGGTCGTGGTACTGCGCCGACGTTTTGGAGCCGAACGAAATGTCGCCGAGCGAGTCGCCGGTGTTCCGGGTCCACCCTCCGTGGCGCCACGGCCCCAACACCAGCCGCACGTCGGCGCCGGGGCTCTGTTGGTTGAAGGCCCGGTAGGTCGCCAGGGCGCCCCACAAGTCTTGCGCGTCGAACAAGCCGCCCACCGTCAACACCGCGGGCTTCACGTTGCGGTAGAACGGCAACGGGTCGCGCGCGCGCCAGAAGGCGTCGTAGGTGCCGTGCGCCAACAGGTCGTTCCAAAAGGCGATTTTGCCTTTGAGGTGTTTGGCGTTCGCGTTCGAGATCGGCGTCAGCCCCAAATAAAACTCGTACTCGTCGGCGGCGTCGTAGTCGAAGTCCCACTCCCAGGTGCGCGTCGGTTGGGGGCGTTCTTTGCCGAAGCCCTGCATGAACGCGAAAGCGTCTTCATAGAAGAGCGCGCCGTTGTGGTGAAAGTCGTCTCCCAAGAACCAGTCGGTGACCGGCGCTTGCGGAGACACCGCCTTCACCGCTGGGTGCGCATTCACCGCCGCTTGGGCCGCGTAGAAACCAGGGTAGGAGATGCCCCACACCCCGACCTTGCCGTTGTTCGCCGGCACGTTCTTCACCAAGAAGTCGACGGTGTCGTAGGCGTCGGTGCTCTCGTCGACGCCCTTGGCGTCGGTCGCGTGGGGCCGTACGTCGACGAAAGTGCCCTCCGACATCATTCGGCCGCGCACGTCTTGGTGCACGAAAATGAAGCCGTCGCGCACGAAAGACGCCGCCGGCGCGAACCGCCCCAACTTGCGCAGGCTGTCGAGCTTCGGCCAGTTGTCGACGCCGTACGACACCGAATACGGCGTGCGCTGCAACATGATGGGCCAGGCGTGGGTGCGGTCGCGCGGCACGTACGCCACCGTGTAGAGCTTCACCCCGTCGCGCATGGGTATGCGGTATTCGTATTTGACGTAGGCCTCGCTGAGCACCGCCGCCGCGTCGTCACCCTCTTTGGGGTCGAACGCCACCAGCGTGCTGCCGTCACACGCTTTGGGAAAATCGGCCGTCAACAACGACGCGGTGAGCAGCGACAAGAGGAGCATGGGCCCGCTCTTTACCTCTTCGCCCGCCGCCACAAGTGAGTAACCTTGCGCGCCATGTCGACGAAATGCGCCGCCGCCGTGCTGTTGCTGTCGGGCTCCTTGGCTTGGGCCGAACCCCCGGGTGCGGCTCCCGCCCCCACCCCCGAAGTGCGCGGCTTGTTGTCGCCGGTCGGCACGCTCGGCGCCGACGTGTACAAAAAACGCCGCGCGCAGGTGCTCGAAAAGTTGGGCAAGTCGGCCACCGTCGTGTTCGACGAAATGCAGTACACGACCCTGCGCGAAGGCATGGACTTTTACTGGCTCACCGGGTTTTCGGAGCCCGGGGCCGCGCTGTTGCTCGACCCCAACGCCCCCCAAGACAAAGAAATCTTGTTCTTGGCGCCCCGCGACGTCGAAGAAGAACGGTGGAACGGCGAGCGGGCCCCCTTGCCGTCGCTGGCGCTCGAAAAAGCGACCGGCATTTCGCGCATTCGCCGCACGAACCGGCTCGCCGAGGCGCTGCTCACCGCGTGCGACCACAACGGCGAGCTCGCTTTCGTCGGTGAATACGCCAGCGTCGACCAGCCGCAGTCAAAGGCGCTCGACCTGTTGCGCAAGACCACCGAGCGCACCGTGGCGTGCAAGCTCAAAGACCTGCACCGCTTGGTGTCGAAGCTGCGCACGGTGAAGTCGCCCGCCGAGGTGGCCTTGCTCAAGAAAGCGGTCGCGTATTCGGCCGAAGGGCACCGCGCGGCCATGGCGGCGGCGAAAGCCGGCGCGCCTGAATTCGCCATCAAAGACGCGGCCGAAGCGGCCATGCGCAAGGCGGGCATGCGGCACCTCGCGTACGATTCGATCACCGGGTCGGGGCCGAACGGCGCCGTGCTGCACTACCCCAAAGACGACCGCGTCATGAAGGCGAACGACCTGGTGGTCGCCGACATCGGCGCCGAAGCAGAATTCTACGCGGCCGACGTGACCCGCACTTTTCCCGTCGGGGGCAAATTCACCGCTGAACAGCGCGCCGTGTACGAAGCGGTGCTCAAGCCCAGGCCGCTGGCATCGCCAAGGCCAAGCCCGGCGTGTCGATCGCCGACATTCAAAAAGTCGTGACCGAGTCGATTGTCGCCAGCGGGTACTACGACGCCTTGCCCCACGGCTGCTGTCACTTCTTGGGGCTCGAAGTGCACGACGTGGGAGACACCGAAGCGCCCCTGCAAGAGGGCGCGATTTTCACCGTCGAGCCCGGCATTTACTTGCCCGAGCGCGGCTACGGCGTGCGCATCGAAGACGACGTGCTGATCACGAAGACGGGCGCCGAAGTGCTGTCGAAAGACATACCGCGCGAAGTCGACGACATTGAAAAGGCCATGGCGGCCATGGGCGGTGCGAAGCCGTGACCGCGCAGCCTGGCGAAGTGCGCGTCACCGTCGACGCCGACGTCACCCCTCAGTTCACCGCGGCGTTTCTGCGCGTCTCGGGTGGCGAATGCGCCTTCATCGAGACGCACACCTCGCACGCGGTGCCAAGGCTCATGCGGGCGCTGGCCGACGTGGGCAAGAGCGTGCACGACGTGCGGTATGTCGTCGTCACGCACGCCCACCTCGACCACGCCGCCGGCGCGGGAGCGCTGCTGCGGGTCTGCCCCCAAGCGACCTTGCTCGCCCACCCGCGCACCGCACGGCACTTGGTCGACCCCAGCAAGTTGGTGAAGAGCGCGACCGCCGTGTACGGCGAGGCCCGCTTCGCCGAATTGTACGGCACCGTCGAACCGATACCGGCCGAGCGGGTCAAAGCGCTCGAAGACGGCCAAAGCTTCGAGCTGGGCCGAGCCTCGTTTCGGGTGTGGCACACCGCCGGGCACGCCAACCACCACTTCGTCGTGCACGACGAAGCGCTCGACTCGGTCTACACCGGAGACTCGTTCGGTTTGGTGTACCCCGGGCTTCAGGCCCGAGGTCGCTTCGCGCTGGCGTCGACCAGCCCGACCGGGTTCGACGCCGCCGAGGCCCGCAAGAGCTTGGCGCGCATCGTGGGGCTCAAGCCGCGGCTCGTGTGCTTGACCCACTTCGGTGCGTTCGCCGAGGTGGCCGACATCGCCGCGCAAGTTGGCGCCTGGGTCGACCGCGCCGAAGCGTGGCTCGACGAGGCGACCGCCAGCGGCGAACCGTTCGACGCGCTGACCGCCAAGCTCACCCGGTTGTGGAAAGAGGCCGTCGTCGCCGAAGCGGCCGAGCGTCACTTGGGTTTTGGCGAGCCCGAGCTGCGGCTGCTCGCGCTCGACATTGAGCTCAACGCGAAGGGCCTGGCCTCGGTCGCGGTCAGCCGCCGCGAAGCGCATTGAAGTTCGGGCTGCTTGGCGAGCTGCTCACCGAACGTCACCGAGGAGCGCCGTTTTCACCGCTTCGTTGAGCGAGGCGCGAGCGAGTTGGTCGCGAACGTGGGGTGACAGGCCAGGGGGCGCTGTTCCCAATGTTGCATTTGGTCAAAAAGCCCTCTTCGACGACGAAGTACGTTTTGACGCCAATCGCCGCAATCGGGCCGGCGATGCGGTCGATGTTCTTGCGAACGAGCGCGGCGTGTCTTGCGGCGGTCGGGTCGGGTCGAACTGCATCGAGATCAGCTCGCCCCACGAGTCGCCGATTTCGAGCAACGCGTCGGCGGCCACGCGCCGCGCCTCGTCACTCTGTGGGTTCTCGAACACCCCCCTCACCAGGTCGAGCGCCGTTCGGCCCGACTGGAGCGGCCGAGGCGGCCTGCCGACGGTCTTGCCAGTGCTTGCCTCGAGACTCGCGACGGTCGTGAGCAGCGTTTCTTTCAACCACGACGCATGGGCCGCCCCCAAGACGGGCGGCAGATTCTTCGTCGCCTCCACCAGCACGGGCAAGGCGCGCACGTCGTTGAGCGCGACGAACTTCTGAAAGATGAGGCCCCAAATCGGCTTGGCGGTTGGGCCGGCCCAGCGCGCTTTGCGAAGACACTCGAGCAGAAACGTGGTGATGCGAGGGTCATCATGCGGCAAGCGCTCGAGCAAGCGGAGTGCTCGACCAATGGGCGCCCGCCTCAGGTTCGAAAACCGGCGCGCCCACTGCCCCGGCGCCGCGGCCTCCAGGTCATTGGCGAGCGCGGGTTCACGAGACTTCTTCCACCGCTCGAGCAGCGCCTTGACCGAAACCATGTGGCTGGCGCCTCCCAGGGCCGTTGTGAAGTGCGGCAGCTTACTGGTAACACGTTGAATTTGCGCCCGTTTTGCCCCGTGGCTTCGAACGAACCCGACCGCCAGGTCAGGCCTCACGGCCGTTCTTCGAGGTAGCGGTTGGTGCGCGCAAAAGGCAAAATTCGCGCGCGGTGCACGGTCAGCTCCAACTCCCCACAGAGGTCGCTCAGACGATTCATCGGTGCGCTGATGCGCTGCCAGACCTGCCACGTCTGCGTGACGAGCTGCACGCGCTGAGGCTGCTGTCTGACCCGTACGCCCAGTTCGCCACGGCGCTGTTCGACCTCGAGCGGGCCCGCCGCGGAGACCCCGAGGCCCGCTCGGCGATGCTCGAGTTGGCCGACCAGCTGTTGGTGTTTTGGCGCGCGGGCAGTGGGGTCGAGCTGGCCCGCAGCCACCCCGTGCTCGAAGACCTGTGGGAAACCGCGGCTTCGTTGCTCGCGTCGTTCGAGACGAAGCGCTTCGCCAAAGCGCTCAAAGCCTGTTGGAACGCCCGCACCGAGCCCGTGCTGTTGCAGGTGGCGATTCGAGACCTGCTGCCCGAAGGCAACCGCCGCGTCGAATTCGCACGGTGTCTGTACCACCTCGAGCTGGCGCGTCAGTTCGTCGACACCTCGCGCGCCGAATTCGCGAAGCGGGCGGGGTTGTTGTCTGAAGCGTACCAGTCGCCCGAAGTGGCCGACCTTTTGGTCGGTGACGACCCCGGCCTGCGCGTCTTGTGGGACGAGGTCGTGCCCTACCTCGACGAATTCTTCGAGATGCTCGAGCAAGACGCGGCTCGGCGGCAGCGGGCGCTGCAAACGACGCCGACCGCGCCGGTGGCCGCGGTGGCGCGCCGTGAGCTCAAGACCGACCCCGAATTGTTGGCCGCGCCGCTCATCGAAGCCGAGGCCGAAGACGACATCGAAGTCGAATTGCCCGAAGCCATGGCTTCGGCGCCACCCCCGCCGCCTCAAGCCGGCAGCGACACGCTCGACCCCGACGTGGTGTTCGAAGCCGAAGAGCCGGCGGGCCCCCTGGCCGCGCCTCCGCCGCCGAGCGACATGACGCCGCCGGGGTCGTGGTTTCCTCCCGGGGCGAGGGTGCCGCAGCCGCCGCCGCCGCCGCGCCCGTCGCTGCCGACGCCAGGCCCTCCGCCCATGGAGGTCGACCTCGACGACGTCGACTTGCAGGTCGAAGAGGTGGCTCCGCGCCGGCCGGTTCGCAACCTCGACGTCGTGCTCGACGAGCCCGACCCCGACGCGCGCCACCAAGCGTTTTGGCAGCACAGCATCAAGGCCTTGAGTCTGTTGCCCGACCCGAACACGCCGCGCGTCGTGCGGCGGCTGCTCAATTCTGACAACCGCGCCGACCGCAAGACGTTGACCTCGTACCTCGACGAGCTCGAGCCTTGGCTCGACGTCGACGACGCGCGGGCCTTCGCGGCGCTGCTCAAGTTGATGTTGGCGGGGCAGCTCAAAGAAAAGAGCCTCTTTGGCCAGGTCAACACCCGCCGCAGCGAGGCCTTCGCCGAGGCGTTCTCGCTGTTGGCCGCCACGCCCCGCGCGGCCGGCCACGGCGCCACCTGGTTCGTGATGGACGGCCCCGAAACCTTGACGGCGTTGCACCGGGGCCTCGACGGGTTGGTTCGCTTTCTGGCGTTTTGTGCGCGCGAACAGAAAGATCCTCTCGATGTGGCCGTACAGAAGGCTTTCGTCTCTGAGGTGAACCCATGAAACGTGCACTGCCCTTGGTCGTGTTGGGTCTGGTCGTCGTCGCGGTGGTCGTGGTGCTCGTGCGCAGCCAGGGCTCAGGCGGCGGTACGGCCACCCCCGTCGCCACCGCGGTGTTGCAACCCAAGCTGCGCGTCTTCGCCGCCGACGGCGTCGAAGTGCCGTCGGGGGCGCTCATCGTCAGCGAGAACCAGCCGTTCGACTTGCGCATGAGCGTCGAAGCCAACGCGTTCGTCTACCTGTTCGACGAGACCCAGAACCAACTCGCCCTCGCGTGGAAGCACCCCGACCCGACGCCCATTGAAAAGGGCGAATATTCGGCCGACGCGCCCACCTTCGAAGGCGTGGGTGAACACCGGCTCTTGTTGGTGGCCGCGCCCACCCCGCAGCCCACCGTCGAAACGTGGAAAGTGCTCAGCCCCGATTCACTGCGTTCGGTCTGCCCACAATGTGAGGTGGGGTCGTATGCTTTTTACGTGAAGGGCACTCCCGAAAGCACGAACCCCAAGCCCTGATCACTTCGCTCACCGCCGTCGACGAAATACGTGAACCAAATTCAGCGCTTGGCCCACCTCGGGTCGGCTGGGCGCATTTCGGCAACTTCTTGGGGGCACGCGGGTTCATATGCCGGTGCAGGCCGACGATTCACAGCTGATGGAGTTGGTGGCGAAAGGCGACCGCCACGCCTTCGCCGCACTCTTTGACCGGCACCAAGGCAGCGTGGTGCGGTTTTGCTACCGCTTCGTCGGCACCCAAGCGCGGGCCGAAGAATTGGCCCAAGACATTTTCGTGAAGCTGTTTCGGGTCGCGAAGTCGTACCAGCCCAGCGCCAAGTTCAAGACGTACCTGTTTCGCATTGCGACCAACCACTGCCTCAACGAAGTGCGCCGCGGAGACTTCAAGCGCGAGCAACTCGAAGGAGCCACCATGAGCGGCGAAACGCCCAGTGTGCTTGAGCGAGAGCCCGGTGGCCTTTCGCCCGATCAAGCCCTCGAAGGCCGGGAGCTCGAAAAGGCGGTTGAGCGCGCCATGGGCAACATGAGCGAGCGCGAGCGGGCGGCCTTCACCATGTGCCGGTTCGAGGGCATGGCGTACCGCGAAATTGCCGAGTCGCTCGAAGCGTCAGAATCGGCCGTCAAATCACTGATTCACCGTGCCACCGTGCAGGTGATGCAACACGTCGAGGCGCTGCAAGCCGGCCTCTCGCCGAACGGAAGGAGCGTCGCATGAACCCGGCGCGTGACTGGAGTGAAGAGTTGACGGCGTACATCGACGGAGAGCTCGATGCCGAGACGGCCCAGGCCCTCGAAGCGCAGCTCGCCGTCGACCCGGCGCTCAAGGCGCTCGAGCAGCAGCTGCGCAAGACCGTGGCGATGATGGCGCTCATGCCGGCGCTCGAGCCGTCGGCGGCGCTGCGTCGTGCGGTGTTGAACAAGGTCGCCGAGCCGTCGTGGCGAGAGCGCGTGGTCTCGCTCTTGTCGGTCAACCGCTTGGTGCCGGCCGGCATGGTGGCGGCCGCGGGCGTGGCGGCCTTCTTGGTGGTTCGCGGGCACGACAGCTCGGCCCCCGGTGGCGTCGAGAACGAAGAGCAGCTCTTCGTCGCCCAAAACATGGACGTCGTCGAAGACCTCGACCTGGTGGGCCTCGACGGCGCTGACGATTTCGAAGTGGTGGCTCGGTTGCACGAGCTCAACGAAGGGAAGACGCCATGAACAAGTTCTTGGTGATGGCCGTGTTGGTGGTGGGCGTGGTCGCGCGGGCCGAAGTGACCGCCGCGGGCTCCGAATTGACGCCGATGGAGCGGTTCAACGCGCTGCCCGAAGACCAGAAGCAGGCGCTGCGCGAGAAGCTCAAGGCCTTCAAGTCGTTGCCGCCCGAAGAACGCGAGCGGCTCAAGCAGAACCTCGAGCGCTTCAAGGCCATGTCGCCCGAAGACCGCGAGCGGGTTCGCGAAAATGCCCGCGCGTTCGCCAAGCTCTCCACCGAAGAGAAACAAGAAATGCGCGCGCGGTTTCAAGAATTTCGCAAGCTCGACCCCGAGAAGCGGCAAGAAATGCGGCAGCGCATGCGCACCTGGCTCCAGGCCCACCCCGAGGCCCGTGAGCAAATGCGTGAGAACTTGAAGCGGTGGCGTGAAATGTCGGTCGAGCAACGACAAGAAGCCCGCGAGCGCCTCAAGGAGCGGCTGTTGGAGCGCCGTCGCCAGTAATGCTGATTTTGCTCGTGAAATTGTCGTTGGGGTTGGCGCTCGACGCGGGTGTCACCGTGCCGCCGCCTCCGCCTCAAACTCAAACGACCCGCGTTCGGCCTGAAGACGCCGAAGTCGTCGAGAACCTCGAATTGCTGGAGAACCTCGACTCGTCGGCCGACTTCGAGTTGTTGCAAGAGTTGTCGCTCGAGCGGTAGCGCGGCAGACTCGGGCCTTCATGGTCGACTCCGCCGAACGCCCTTTTTCAACGTCGTGGACCGTGCTGAGCGTGGTGCTGTTTTTGGTGGTCGAGGCCGTCATCGGTTCGTGGCTTGGCCCGTTGATTGTCGGCAAGTACGTCTCGCCCATGTTTCACTTCGAGGTGCAGGTGTTGATGCACCTGCTGTCGTTTTACGCGGGTGGGTGGCTGGTGGGTCTGGTGTCTCCCGGCCGCCGACTCGTCGAGCCCGCGGTCGGGGCGTTCGTCTCCGCCCTGCTCGTGTTCGGTTTTGCCCTGTTCATGCCTTCGGTGTTTTTCGCCTTCACGCTGTTCAAGGCGTTGCTGGCCGGGGGCCTGGCCTTCGTCACGGCGTTGGTGGGGGCCTGGCAGGCCGAGCGGGTGATGGGCAATTTGGCCCCCGACGACGCCGAGGCTCAGCGCACCGCGCGGGGCCGGCTGCGCTCGTCGCTGTGGAGTGAGGAAACGGGGTTGCTGCGGCACCGCTCGCGCGACCGGTGAGAAGTGGTTGTCTTTGCCCGGGCTCCGTTGCAGATCGTCGGTCATGATCGACCACTTCACGCTTTCCGTCACCGACGGCCCGGCCAGCAAGACGTTCTTCACCAGCATTCTCGCGCCTCTCGGTTACCGCCCGTTGATGGACTTCGAGCAGTTCTCGGGCTTCGGTGACGAGAAGCCGTATTTTTGGCTCAAGCAGGCCGAGACGCCGACCACGCCCCAACACATTGCCTTCGCCGCTTCGTCGCGTGAAGCGGTCGACGCGTTCCGCGCCGCCGCCCTCGCCGCTGGCGCCAAAGACGACGGCAAGCCAGGCGTGCTGCGCGAGCTGTACCACCCGAACTACTACGCCGCGTTCGTCAGTGACCCGGTCAATGGGCACCCCGATGAAGCGGTTTGCCCGCTGTCTCTCGACGCCCTGAGTGGCGCCAAGAAGGCCACAGCGAAGCCGGCCGCCAAGAAGGCCAGCGCCAAGCCGGTGGCGAAAAGGCGAAAGCCAGAAGCCCGCCAAGTCGGCCAAAGCCGCGAAGAAGAAGTCGAAGCGCTGATCTGCTCGGCGACGCTCGTTGACGAAACCGGGTCGACCACGCCGCACCTGTGCCATGGTGCGGCGCGGTACCCTGTTGCTGCACGTGTTTTCGGCTGCCGGCACCACGACGCCTTTGGCTCCGCGAGACGGTCAAAGAAGACTTTGCGAAGTCGCTCGAAGCCAGCGTCGGGCTCGCCAGTCAGGCCTCGA
Organism: Myxococcaceae bacterium; assembly: GCA_044225205.1. Lineage (GTDB taxonomy): Bacteria > Myxococcota > Myxococcia > Myxococcales > Myxococcaceae > JAEUJT01. The sequence continues at coordinate 19,799 of JBGAIY010000015.1, forward strand.
CCGCTTCGAGGGCCCATGAGCCGTTCGAGGCGGCTTCGTACTCGACCCCAACCGCGTACCCGAAGACGAAGTGGCGGTCGAAGCCCTTCGAGGCTGCCTTCAACGACGTCGGGGTGACGTCGGGTGTGTACGAGGTCTCGTTGTCAGAGCGACGAAGACGACACCGATTTCGAGGCGCCTCCGTGGTTCGAACAGACGGTGACTCTTGGCGCCTCGACGCGCCCGCGGCCGCGGCCACGCCTCGACCACACCTGTACACCTGTAGAACAGAACGCTGGGGAGCGGGCCCCGAACCATCACCACGCTCGTCGGCGGCTTCCCCGCTCAGCGAGGCTTCGCGGCGGCATCGACGCCACCTTGCGCTCGCTCGTGAATCACCCCATTGAGTTCATTGTCGCCATTCAACCTGGGCTGACCCAGAACAGCGGCATTCGCGTGGCCCTCCAAGCCGCTCGGTCAGTTGCCCTCGAGGCGCTCAAGGCCGTGGTCACTCAGGCGTGCGCGGCGGTCGGGGTACCGCTGGTGAAGGCTCGCATCGGTGCGTACCGCGGCTCGTGGGACGACACCGTGTTCGTCGACGAATTCGCACTGGGCGCTGACGCGAAGCAGGCTGTCGATGCCGCGCCACCTGTCACCGCAGTGACGAAGGCCAGGCCAGCGAAGAAGGCCAAGCCAGTGAAGAAGGCCAAGTCAGTGAAGAAGGCCAAGCCAGCGAAGAAGGTCAAGCCAGCGAAGAAAGCCAAGTCAGCGAAGAAAGCCAAGTCAGCGAAGAAAGCCAAGTCGGTGAAGAAGTAGCACCAGGTGTTTCGCGGCCGAACCTTCGGTTACCGCAACGCGCGTTGAGCTTTCTCGAGGCGCTGTTGGGCTTCGCGGGCCAGGCGGGTGGCGGGGCCGACAGTGGCGAGGCTGGTGGCGACGACGTCTTTGAGTTCACGCTCGGCCTCTGCGGCGCGGCCAGCGACGAGCAAGGCGAGTGCGTGGTTCGAGCGCGCTTCGACGGTGACGAAGTGCCGGGCGGGGTACCGCTGTTGGGCGAATTCGAGAATCTTTTCGCTCAGTTCCACCGCTTCTTGGCCGCGACCCTGGGCGGCCCAAATCAACACCTGGGTGCCTTCGAGCCGGGCGTAGCGACCGAATTCGCTGCCGAACGAGAGCCGGGCGATGCGCATGCATTCGGTGGCGGCGGCCTGCGCGTCTTCGATTCGCCCCTCGGCCAGGGCGATGAGCGCCTCGATGTTGTACTGCATGCCGACCCGCACGTGGTCTTTGCCCAAGGTCGGCAGGCGAATGTCGAGTGCTTTGGCCAGCAGTTCTCGCGCTTCGGCGTACCGGCCGCGTTCAAACGCCAATTGGCCCAAGTGGTGGTACCCAATGGCGACGTTGAGGTGCGTGGGCCCGAGCTTTTCGACGGTGATGCCCAAAGCCTCGCGGTGGGCGGCTTCGGCTTCGTCGTACCGCCCGATGGTGCTCAACGTCACACCATACTGATCGAGCGTGTCGGGCAATGCGTCGGGGCCTTTTGCGGCGTGGAGCGCCCGTTCGATGGCGACGGCCCGCTCGTGCCACGCCAACGAATTTTGAAAATCTCCCGCCTCGCGAGCGGCGATGGCCACCACGTGCAGCGCGTAGCTGGTGTGGTCGTGCGGCGTGGCGCCGTGAAAGCGCTCTTCGATGGCCAGCCCGCGCACCCCCGCTTCGACCGCGCCTTGAACCTCGCCCATTTCTTCGCGCACTTCGGCCACCACCCGCAGCACCTCGGCGAGGGCCTCGTCATCGGGCAGGTGGTGGTCGTCGTAAGCCGCGAGGGCCAAGGTCGCTTGGGTTTCGGCGGCCTTCCACTCTCCCAAGCCGACGTAGGTGTTGGCGAGGCTGCCCCGCACGGTCGCTTCGACGTACGGGTCGAGGTGGGCATTGCCCAACCGCTGGGTCGCTCGGTCGAGCGCTTGGCCAATGGTCGCTTGGCGGCCTCCGGCGTTGTCAGAATCGGCGTCTTGCAGCACGGTGGTCAGAAATTCGAGTGACGCCTTCGCTCGCGAGGCATCGGTCTCGGCCTTTTCGTAGGCGCGTTCGGCCTTGAAGTACTGCAGCAGCGAAATGGTGGCGCCTCCGCCGAGGGCGAGGGCCAGGGCCGCGGCGGCGAACACGGCCAACCGGTTGCGACGCACGAAGCGTTCTGCTCGGTAGAGCGCTCCGGCCCCATGCGCGAGCACCGGTTCGTGCGTCAGGTAACGCTTGAGGTCGTCACCCAATTCGGCGACCGAGCCATAGCGTCGAGCGGGGTCGACCTCGAGGGCGCGGGCGATGATGCTCTCGAGTTGGGCGTCGAGCACCTGGCCCCGGCCGACGGCGCGCAGCTTGGGGGCCGGGGTTCGCTTGAGCGCCTGCAAGGTGGCCAAGCCGGTGCCGTTGGGCGAGGCCGGCAGTTGCCCGGTCAGCAATTCAAACGCGATGACGCCCAGCGAAAAAACGTCGGTGCGCACGTCGACCGGAGCGTTGGGCTCGAGCTGCTCGGGGCTCATGTAGGCGGGAGTGCCCGCCACGTCGACGGTGCGCTCTCCGCGGCCGGCCGAGATGCCGAAGTCGAGCACCTGCGGCGTGTCGCCTTCGGTCACGCGAATGTTGTCGGGTTTCAAGTCACGGTGCACGAAGCCGCGAAGGTGCGCGTGGTGCACGGCGTCGCACACTCGGGTCAGCAACGTGAGCGTGTCGGTCACTGAAGGCCTGGGCTGTCGCGTCGCCGCCCACTTCGACAACGTGGGCCCTTCGACCAGCTTCATGGCGAAGTAGACCGCGCCGTCGTGCTGCCCCACCGTGAAAACCGGAGGAATGCAGGGGTGTTGCACCGTCGCCAAGGCCTGCGCTTCGAAGCGAAAGCGCTCGAGCGCGGAGGCCGACACCAGCCACGGGTGCAGCATTTTGAGCGCGACGATGCGGTCGGGCGACTTTTGGTGTGCGCGGTACACGCTGCCCATGCCGCCGGCGCCCAGCCGCTCGACGATTTCGTATTCGCCCACGAATTGGGGCATGGGCGCCTGGTCGTGGGGCTCTGGGCGGGCGGGCGTGACTGCTGCCCCGCGGCCCCAGGCGCTGTCGAGCAGGTCGTTCGCCAAGACGGCCGCGCCGCCGTGGGTTTGGTCGAAGAAGATGTGTGACTTGCGGTCGACCGCGAGCATGGCTTCGAGCTGCGCGCGAAGCTCGGTGTCGGCGCCGTCGAGCTTCTTCAGAAAGGCCGCCACTTCGCTGCGTGGCAGTTCGCACGCTTGGTCGAACAGCGACATCAGCCGGGCGTGCTGGGCTGAATTCACGTCAGCACCAGCCGCGCGAGCAGCTCGCCCGCCACGTCTTCGCACTTCGACGTCAGGCCCGAATGCACGTCAGAAGTCTGCACCACCGTGCTGCGGGGGGCGACCAGCCAATGAAAGCGTTGGCTGCGCGGCAAGCGGGCCAAGGGGCCGGCGTTCGGGTCGCCGGCGGCGATGCGCACGAGCACGTCGAGGTGGGCCCGAAGTTCGGCCACGTTCAGCGCCGGGTCGGCCGAGAGCGCCCGCAGGCGTTGCTCGTCGAGTGCCACCTTCGCGACGAGGTGCTCTTGCGTGGGGCAATGAACGATGACGCCGACGTTGATGAATTCGCCCCGTTCGACTCTGGGCACCACGCGTATCAGGGCGTAGTCAAACGCGCTGGGCTCGTGCACTCGGACTTCTCCTTCATGAACACGGCGCGGTGGGCCAAGCGGGCTTCGAAGAAGTTCAGGTAGGCCGCGCGCACCGCCTCGGCCGAGGCGAAGCCCGATTCACCGTCGAGCCGATTCGGTGGGCACTTCGGCGAGTACCGCGCGGAGCACGTCGGGGGTGAGGGCGCGGGCCAGCTCGGCGTCGGCCTGGTCGAGCTTGGTCGCGAACGGCAGCAGCACATGGTCTTTGATGGCGGCGAAGGGTGACTTCGCCGAAGCCGGAAAGGGTCGCCCCAGCCGTGGTGAAAGTAGAGCGACGCCCCGTGGTCGATGAGCCAGAGCCGCAGAGTGCCACGTGAGCAAGTTGGGGTTGCGCGCCGTGCGGTCGACGTTGAGCACGAGCGCGTCGAACCAGACCACTTGCGAGGCGAGCATGGGCGTGAGCGCGCCCGGTAACACCGGGTCAAAGGTGATGGAACCGGGCAGGTAGTCGATGCCGAAATTGAGGCCGACGCTCGCGTTGAGCAGATCGCGAATTTCGTCGTGAGGCTCGTTGAGCCCGAAGCGGCGGTCGAGCCCCAGCAGCGCTGTTTTGGGCATGGGCAGCCCAAGCGCGCGAGCCAGTTCGGCGGCAATGACTTCGGCGACGAGCGCCTTGCGGCCCTGGCCAGCCCCCCGAAACTTCATGACATAGAGACCGTCGTCGCTGGCTTCGACGATGGCGGGCAGCGAGCCGCCCTCGCGAAGTGGCTGCACGTAACGGGTCACCGTGAGCGATTGCATGGGGGCTGTTCTCAACACCGACTCTCAGTTTTCGAGAAGCGACTTTCCGAGTGAAAAATGAATTTTGCACACAACATCTCACACCGTCGACCGATACCTCTTTTGTCTTCGGCTGAACCCCAAAACCTCTACAACTTCTGGAGAATACCCATGGCTGTCAACTTCACCCCCGCGTTGTGCAACCGCCCGGCTGGCCCCTCGGAGTATTCGTTCAAAGAAGAAATGCAGATTGCCGGCAAGTGCATCACCAAGGTCGCCGGCCCGGCCATTGATGATGCGGTCATTCAGCCGCCCGTGCAGGCGACGAAGAAGGGCCTGAGCTGGCTCGACGACCACGTGTTTCAGAAGATTACCCGGCCGCTCGCGAAGTTCGGTTCGCGCATCGACGACGACGTGTTTCAGCCCGCGAAGAACGCGGTGAAGAGCGACCTCGCCGCCGCGCGCGCTTCGGCGGCCCGCTTTCAAGAAGAGAAGAAGCAGCCGGGCTACCAGCCGATCGACGTGGGCGCCGGCGGCCCGTAAGTCGAACCTTCGAAAGCGTGTTCAACCACGAAGCCCGTTCAAGACCACGTGTCTTGGGCGGGCTTTGGGCGTTTCAAGGCCCCGAATCTGTGTAGGCTCGCCGAAGTGATGCTCGAGCAGGTGCAGGGGCCGAATCAAACCGTTGAACACTGCCCGAGTTGTCAGCAGGCGCGCGTCGGTACCCGCTGCGCGCACTGTGGGCTCGCGTTTCAGGCGGGCCGGTGGTTCGTCGACCGCGTGCTGGCGCAGAGTTCACACAGCCGGGTGTACCTGGCCCATGACGAGCATGGCGCGAAGGTGGCGCTCAAAGAATTGCACTTCGCGCTGGTGCCGACGGCCACCGAAATCGAAGCCTTCGAACGAGAAGCCAAGACGCTGGCGATGTTGGTGCACCCGTCGACGCCCCGGTTCGTCGAGCGCTTTCAAGAAGGCACCGGCTTGGGCCTGCGCCTGTACGTCGCGACGGAGTTCGTCGCGGGCCGGTCGCTCGCCGACCGAATCGGTGAAGGCCCCGTGCCCGAGGCCGAAGTGCTGGCCATGGCCAAAACGGTGCTCGAGCTGCTCTGCGCGCTTCAACGGCGCTCACCGGCCGTCTTTCACCGCGACATCAAGCCCGCGAACATCATGTTTCGCGAAGACGGCTCGGTGGTGTTGGTCGACTTCGGGTCGGCGCGAAGTGTCGAAGGCTCACGAACGCACCGCAGCACGTTGGTGGGCACCTTCGGGTACATGCCGCCTGAGCAACTGGGGGGCACGGTCGACCGAACGAGCGACGTGTTCGCCCTGGGCGCGACCGTGCTGCATGCGTTGACCTGCCGCCCCCCGTCGGAGCTGCTCGCGTCGAACTTCAACCTCACCATACCGACGAGCGTGTCGCCGCGGGTACGGGCGTGGCTTCACCAGGCGTTGGCCATGGAGCGTGGCCGGCGCTTCGCTTCGGCCCAAGCGGCACTCGACGCGCTGACCAACCGAACGGTGCCGGTCGAACGCATCGACGCGTACCAAACCGGTACCCGTTGGAGACCACTGATGTTGCTGGGGGCACTGGCCGGCGCGGGTGTGGTCGCGACGGCGTTTTTTCGGTCGGCGCCCGAGGCTCGGGTGACGCCCCCCGTCGTCGTCGTGTCGCCTCCGAGGCCGGTGCCCCCGGTGGTGAGTCCCCCGGCATTGACTCCGGCCGACTGGTTTTCGGCCTCACGTTCTCGGTGCAACAACCTCGAGGTGGGCCCATTGATGGCGCGCTCGGGCCCACCGGCGGGGGCCGACGGGGCGGGCTTCGGCGCTGGTTGTTACGCCCTCGCGGGTCGCATCGAAGACGCGCAGAAAGTCATTCAAGCTTTGCCGACCGCGGCCGAGCGAACTCGGGCGGCCGAGCGGGTTTTTGAAATTGCGCACCCCGTTGCAGACCAAGGTGAAGACGCCGCCGCCGGCCCGATGATGGAAATTGTATTGCAGTTCTCGCCTGACAACGTGCAGGCCCTCTTTCACGCTGGCATGGCCGAATACGCCCAGGGCTCGACGCTTCAGGCCAAGCAGCGCCTCGAGCAGTTCATGAAGCTCTACCGGGTCGAAGACGGCTTCACCGGCCAGGCGCGGGGGGTGCTCGGGCGAATTGAGCGGGGCGAACGGGCCGACCCCGCCGAGCCGCTGGGGCGGCACTGAGCGGTTCTGTGCCGACTCGGTTCACGACGTCTCGACGTGCAAGAAAACCAACCCGTCTTTGACGTAGATGAGCCGAATTTGGCCGCCCGGGCACGAATAGCCGTCGGGCAGGCCCTTGGGTTGCCATTCGGGGTGTTCGGCGAGCAGGGGCTTGGCCCAGTCGGGTCGCGCGTCACTGGGGTGGGCGGTGCAGCCGGTGGCCCAGCGCTCGGTTTGGTCGGGCGCGACCTTGATGACCGCCGAAATGAACCAGTCGCTCGGGCCGGGCAACAGCCCACCCGAATTGTCGTGCACGACGACGTGAAACGCCGCGTCGGCCGGCTTGTCGGGGCACAGGAGGTAGCTGCACAAAAATTCGACGCGCGCGGCGGCGGTCGGCAGCGACGTCGAAGCGGTGTCGGTCGACCGAGAGCGCTTTTCGCAGCCGACGAGCGCCACGAGCGCGAGCACCGCGAGGCCGGCCCTCATTTTTTTCGCTTCTGGGCGAGTTGGTTCTTGGTCTGTTCCCACAGGGCGACTTCAGAAACGCGGCGGGCGAAGCGGGCGGCGATCAAATTGCCCAGCTCGTGGTCACGCATGGGCTCGGCGGCGTCTCGCAGCGCCTGCGCCATTTCGAGCGCGTTGCGGTAGCGGTGCTCGGGCGCCTTCTGCAGCGCGGTGGCGATGACGGCCCACAGCGCGGGAGGCACGGTCGCGACCTTGGGGAGCGGGTCGTTCACAATCGCCTCCATGGTCTTGGTGTCGTCGCGGCGGTCGAAGGCCCGCTTGCCGACCAGCGCCTCGTACAAAATGAGGCCCATGGCGAAAATGTCGCTGCGCCGGTCGACCCGCTCGGCGGTGGCCTGCTCGGGAGACATGTAGAGCGGCTTGCCTTTGACGATGCCCGGCAGGGTGACGGTGCGCTGGTCGCGCATTTTGGCGACGCCAAAATCGAGCACCTTCACCCGGCCGTCGAAACCCACCATGAGGTTGTGGGGCGACAAGTCGCGGTGCACGAGGCCCAAGGGCAACGCGTCGTCGCCGCGCAATTCGTGGGCGGCGTGGAGGCCTTCGCACGCTTGCGCGAGCACGGCGGTCACCAAGCCGGGCGAAAGCGGCCCGTGCGGCCAGTAGACGATGTGGTCGAAGTCGACGCCCCGAATCAGCTCCATCGCGAGAAAGTAGGTGTTGGCGGCTTGGCCGAAGTCGAAAATCGTCACCAAGTTCGGGTGGTTGAGCCGCATGCCCAACTTCGCTTCGTCGAGAAACTGGTGAACGATGGCTTCGTCTTCGGCGAGCTTCGGCAGAATGCGCTTGAGCGCCACCAACCGCGACACGCCGCCGGGGTTCACCGTGCGCGCCACCATGACTTGCGCCATGCCGCCGGTGCCCAAAGGCTGCAGCAATTCGTATTTGCCGATGCGGGCGTTGGGCGCGAATTCGCCCGAATGGCCCAGTTCGCTCAACCGCTCGAGCACCGAGTGGCCCTCGGCGAGGGCGACGAACGACAGCACCGCGCTGTCGAACATTTCGGCGACGGCGGTGACCAATTCGAGCACCTGTTCTCCGCCGTCAGAAAAGTGGCCCGAGAGCACGAAGCCCAGACACCCGAGCTCGATGCTGCCCAAGGTCAACGGCGCGACGAAGACGGTCTTCTCGTTGGGCTGGGGGTGTACGCCGCGCAGCTTCGTCCATTCGGTGACGTCGATGAATTCGTGGCCCCAGACCCGAGTGAGCACGGGCTCGTCGGAGCCGACGACCTGCACGAAAGCGCCACGCGCGTGAATCATGCGAGCGCACTGGGTGAGAAACACGTCGGCCGCGGCCGCGAGGCCCAATTGCCGCTCGACGCAGTCTTCGAGCACTTCGTCGGCCATGCGCTGCACGGCCACCAGCCCGCGAAGAAACCGCACTTCTTCTTCGAGCGACTCGAATTTCATTTTTTGGCGCCGCCCTCGGCCGCTTTCGTTTCAGCTGAATAAATGGCGTCGGCAATTCGGTACGCCGACCCTTCGAGCTGCTTGATGGCGCTTCGAATTTTGTCGGGGTCGAGCGTGGCGAGTTGTTTTTTGAGGTTCTCGACGTCGGCGGCGATTTCGCCTTTGTCTTTGTCGGCCAGCAGGTTGCCGTACTCTTCGACCGACTTCTCGGTCGTGTACATGAGCCCCTCGGCGTTGTTCTTGAGGTCGGCCAGCTCTTTTTTCTTCTTGTCGGTGTCGAGGTTCGACTCGGCGTCTTTCACCATTTTCTGAATTTCGGCTTCGGTGAGCCCCGAGTTCGAAACGATGCGCACCTGTTGCACGCGGCCGGTGCCCAAGTCTTTCGCCGACACGTGCACGAGGCCGTTCGCGTCGATGTCGAAGGTCACTTCGATTTGCGGCACGCCGCGCGGTTGCGGAGGTATGCCGACGAGCTCGAAGCGGGCGAGCGTCTTGTTGTCGGTCGCCATTTCGCGCTCGCCTTGCAGCACGTGCACCGAGACGAGCGGTTGGTTGTCGGTGGCGGTCGAAAACACCTGCGACTGCTTGCAGGGTATGGTCGTGTTCTTGTTGATGATTTTGGTGAACACGCCGCCGGCCGTTTCGACGCCGAGCGAGAGCGGCGTGACGTCGAGCAAGAGCACGTCTTTGACTTCGCCCTTGAGCACGCCGCCCTGAATGGCGGCCCCAATGGCGACGACTTCGTCGGGGTTGATGCCCTTGTGCGGCTCTTTGCCGAAGATCTGTTTCACCTTGGCGACGATGGCGGGCATGCGCGTCATGCCGCCGACCAACAGAATCTGGTCGATGTTGCTCGCTTGGAGCCCCGCGTCTTTGAGGGCGGTCTTGCAGGGCTCGACCGAGCGGTCGATGAGGTCTTTGACCAAGTCTTCGAAGGTCGACCGGTTGACGGTCTCTTGCAAGTGCTTCGGGCCCGACGCGTCGGCGGTGATGAACGGCAGGTTGATTTCGGTTTCGGTGGCGCTCGACAGTTCGTGCTTGGCGCGCTCGGCCGCTTCTTTGAGCCGCTGCAGCGCCATGCGGTCTTTGCGCAAGTCGATGCCGCCATTGGCGGTCTTGAAGCGCTCGGCGAGCCAGTCGATGAGCTTGTTGTCGAAGTCTTCGCCGCCGAGGTAGGTGTCGCCGTTGGTCGACTTCACTTCGAAGACGCCCGAGCTCAGTTCGAGAATCGACACGTCGAACGTGCCGCCGCCCAAGTCGTACACGGCCACTTTTTCGGCTTTGGTCGTCGACTCTTTGTCGAGGCCATAGGCGAGCGCGGCGGCGGTGGGCTCGTTGATGATGCGCAGCACGTTGAGCCCGGCGATGCGCCCGGCGTCTTTGGTGGCCTGCCGCTGGCCGTCGTTGAAGTACGCGGGCACGGTCACGACCGCTTCGGTGACCGGTTCGCCCAAGTAGTCTTCGGCGGTGGCCTTCATTTTCGTCAGCACCATCGAGCTGATTTCGGGAGGGCTGTACTGCTTGCCGCGAATGTCGACCCACGCGTCACCGTTCGACGACGAGACGACCTTGTAGGGCACCATGGTCGTGGCGCGCTTGGCTTCGGGCGAATCGAACTGGCGGCCCATGAGCCGCTTCACCGCGTACACCGTGTTTTCGGGGTTGGTGACGGCCTGCCGTTTGGCGATTTGGCCCACGAGGCGTTCGCCCGAATCGGTGAAAGCGACCATCGACGGCGTGGTTCGGCTGCCTTCGCTGTTGGGTATGACGACGGGCTCGCCTCCCTCCATCACGGCGACGCAGGAGTTCGTCGTGCCCAAATCAATGCCAATGACTTTTCCCATAGCCCCTCGACAAAAAAATGCGGTGACGGCTGACGCGCGTCACGGTGCGATCAACTGAAACCTATTCGGCTGAACCTGACCCAGAGCCTTCGGGCGCTTCAGACGGTGCCGCGGGAGCGGCGGGCTCACTGACGGCGGGAGCCTTTGACACCACGACCAGCGCCGGCCTCACCAGCCGGTCGTTCAACGTGAAGCCGCGCAGCACTTCGGAAAAGACGTGGTTGGGCGGCAAGTCATTGGTTTCGGCGGCGGTCATGGCTTCGTGCAAGTTCGGGTCGAACGGCTTGCCTTTCGACGAAAACGACTTGACCTGGTGTTTGCCGAGCGTGTCTTCGAAGAGCTTGCGCATCATTTCGACGCCTTTTTTGAGGCTGTCGAAGTCGCCGGGGCCTTTGGCGTGTTCGAGGGCGCGGTCGTAGTTGTCGAAAATGGGCAGAAAGTCTTTGAGCAGTTTTTCGATGCCGAACTTCTGCACTTCTTCTTTTTCTTTTTGAGCGCGCTTCTTGAAATTCTCGAGGTCGGCGGCCGCGCGCAGCATTTTTTCGTGCTCGTCTTTGAGCTTTTGCATCAAGTCGCGGCCGCGGGAGAGCGACATTTCGAGTTCGGCCTTGAGCGTTTCGATTTCGGCGGCGCGCGGGTCGGCGGCGGGGTCGCCGCCTTGGGGGGCGGCGGCCGAATCAACCGAGACATCAACACCTTGCGTGGCGGCTTTCGCCTTGTCGACACTCTTGAGGGCTTCGTTGATGACGTCTTGGCCGATGTCGGTGTGAAACTTGCCGGTATCGTCGGGTGAATGAGTCACGCGGCTACTCAAGCACGAACGCGGGTCGCACCCAACAGCGCTCTCATTGGGCGAAGCAGCGTGGCTTGCGGCGGTGGCGATTCGCCTGTTGCCGCCACGAAACCGCTTTGCTAGGCGCGGGCCGCCTGGGGCGGCCATGAGCGACGACGACAAGCTGTCACCAGAGGCGAAAGCCGCGCGCGACTCGGCGCCGGCGTTCAACGCGCTCTCGCGGCTGATCTCGGCCACCATTGCCGGGGCGCTCATTGGCTGGGCCCTTGACCACTTCAACGTGACCGAGAAGGGCAACGGCCTGACCTGGGGGCCGGTGGTCGGCGGCGTGGTCGGGCTGGCGGTGTTCATTTACACGGCGCTCAAGATCAAACCGGGCAGCGGGTCGGTGCCTCCGATGCCTCCGCCGCCCCCCGACGACCGAGGGCCCACGCCGTGAGCGACACCTGGTATTCAGCGGTGGTGGGGGCGGGGGTGTCGCTCACCATTCTGCTGGCTGAAGTGGCCGTCATTCTTGCCGTAAACCGGTCGAATTCGAAGAATGCCACGGTCTTGGCCCTCGGCGTCTTTGGCGTTGCATTTCTCGTGCGCATGGTGTTGCTACTCGCCGGGAAACAGCTTCGGTTGTGGGGCCTCAACGACGAGTTTTCGTTCGGCCTCGGGGTGATTGGTGGGTTTTTGGTGGGTGTGGCGGGCGAAGCCCTGTTGTGGACGACTACGAGAAGGAAACAGCAGCAATGAAACTGAGCTCGACTTTGGCAGCGGCGATGGTGTGCGCAGCGGTGCTGGTGTGTCTCGCACCGGTGGTGGCCTTCGGTTCTGAAGGTGAGCACGGCGCGGCCGCCGAAGGTGAACACCACGACGAAGGCCACGCGCTTTCGCCCGAGCAGTTCATCGCCCACCACGTCGAAGACGGCTACGACTGGGAATTCGAGTACCCCAACTTGTTGCGCAAATTGGGCATGAACGTCGGCGCGCCGGTGGTGCACCTCGGCCAGACGTTTCACTTCTTGAAGTTCGAGAGCGCGCCGGGCGCGTGCGCGATGCCGGTCGACGCCAAGTACGCCATGTTGCCGGCGGCGGGGCGGTTCGCGAACGGCTGTCTCGACATGCGGCCCTCCAAGGCCCACCTGATGATGATGTTCGCGGGCATCATCGTGCTGCTCATGGGGTTGAGCTTCGGCAACCGCAAGAAAGACGCGCTGGTGCCGTCGGGCCGAGGCCAAAATTTCTGGGAAGCGTTCATTCAGTTCATTCGCGACGACATCGCCTACAAGAACATCGGCCACGAGCTGGGCGACAAGTACGTGCCGTTCTTGGCGTCGCTGTTCATTTTCATTCTGGCGATGAATTGGCTGGGCTTGGTGCCTGGGTTCTTCACCGCGACCGGGTCGATTGCGGTCACCGCGGGCTTGGCCGTCTGCACGTTCGTGTTGACGCAGATTGCGTCGATTCGGTCGGCGGGCATCTTGGGGTACTTGGCCCACCTCACCGGCGGCATGAACGCGATGGTGATGTCGGGCCCCATTTACCTGCGCGTCATCGGCTTCGCGTTGATGCTGCTCTTCATACCCATTGAAATCGTCGGGTTGTTGGTGCGGCCGTTCGTGCTGACCATGCGTCTGTTCGCGAACATGTTCGCCGGCCACATGGTGCTCTTCTCGGTGTTGGCGCTGGCGCTGATGTTGGGCGGCGTCTGGTACGGTTTTTCGTTCGCCATTGGTACCGTGATTTACGTGTTCGAGACGTTCGTCGGTCTGTTGCAGGCCTTCATTTTCACGCTGCTCTCGTCGATCTACATCGGCCTGGGCGTGCAAATGGGCCACCACGGGCACGACGACGGCCACGGTGAAGGCCACGAGGCCGCGCACCACTAAACAGTGTCGTTGACCCGTGGGTCGTTGTGACTCACGGAGGTTGTCTGCGGCTTTTCCGACTCCCCGCTCAAGTGAGTCTTTGCAGAGAAGGTAGAAGAAAAATGGGTCACGAATATCTGGGTGCAGGTCTTGCCATTGGCCTCGCGGCTCTTGGCGCTGGTTTGGGCATCGGCAAGTTGGCCGCGGCCGCTCTCGACGGCGGCGCCCGTCAGCCGTCAGTGGCTGGCGACTTGCGCATCACCGCCATCATCACCGCCGGCCTCATCGAAGGCGCCGTGCTCTTCGCGTTCGTCGTCGCGAACAAGCTCGCGAGCATCACCTGATCAGTTTCGAATAAACCGAACCAGGCGCGGGGCCTCTCGCGCCTGGCTTCGTTTGTTGTAGAAGCACCTCACCCGTTTCACCGCACCGCGGAGCCGTTCATGTTGCTGCCCACTCACGAATTGACGAACTTGGTTTTGGCGAACGCTGGCGAACCGGCCGAATTTGGCGTCGGCCTGTTGCTGATGACCATCATCTCGTTTCTCATTTTGTTCGGCATTCTGTCGAAGTTCGCCATCAAGCCGACGATGACGGCGCTGGCCAACCGCGAGACCCAAATCAAGGAGTCGATTGACTCGGCCAAGCGGGAGCGGGTCGAAGCCGAGAAGCTGCTCGCCGAGCAGAAGTCGGCCATCGCCCAGGCCCGCCAAGAAGCGGCCGACGCGGTTCGCAAGACCCAAGGCGAAATGGAGAAGTTTCGCGAAGAGCTGATGGGCCGCGCGCGCAAAGAAGCCGAAGACCTCAAGGTCGAAGCCCGCCGCACCATCGAAGAAGAGCGCAACAAGGCCATCAGCGACCTGAAGGGCGAGGCCGTGAAGCTGTCGATTCAAGTCGCCGAGAAGCTGCTCAGCGAGCGCCTCGACGACGCCAAGCACCAGCAGCTCGCGCAGCAGTTCATCACCGAGCTGGCCGCGAAGAAGGCGCCGAACGCCTGACGGTCGGCTTGAAGCTGCGCTGCACGAAGCCGCTCTCGCACCGAGGGCGGCTTTTTTATTTGCGTCGATCTGCCTGAATTTATTGGCTCTTTGGGGCCAAAGCTGGGTGTCAGGGCCCTGTAGTAGGGTTTTGGCTCATGGCTGACTTGATGCTCAAGGTGCTCGAACAAATTCGTGACGAGCTCAAATTGACTCGCAGCGACCTCTCGTCGCGGCTCGACAAAACGAACTCGCGGCTCGACGAAACGAACTCAAGGCTCGATGAGTCGAACTCAAGGCTCGACCGGCTCGAGCGCCGGCAGACGACGACCGAAGTTCGGTTGGCGACCGAAATCACGGCGGTCGCTGGCGCCATTGCCGACTTGAAGAAGGTCATCGTCGACGACTTGAAGTTGCGCGGCACGGTGGCTGATCACGAGCAGCGCCTTCGAGCGCTCGAGAAGAAGAAGGCGAGCTGACTTTATTCGCCGCTTCGGTCGGGTTGAGCTGCGCCGTGCTCGAAAGCCTACGTGAACTGCAGAGGTTACGGCCGCGCGCCCAGCTCCACGCGACCGAAGCTCGCTCTATTCCGAAGTTCAGTTGAGCTGATCTGCGCTTCGCTGCCGAGACCGAATGAAATGCGGCATGCCCGGTCGCGAAACCATCTCAGTTCAACTGAACTTGGCCCTAGTTCCACCGCCGCCATTCGTCTTCGTAGTAACGAACGAGCACTTGGTTGTTGAGCCGGTTCACTTCGGCGGGCACCCGGCTCATGTCTTTGGGAAATTGAAAGAGCGTGGCCAAGGTGTCTTCGCTCAAGAAGCGCAGGCCTTCGGGCAGTGGGTGGTGCGCGTCGAAGGGCTCGACGCGAGCACGAGCATTCGCCGAACGCGGGCACCCTGCACGTGGTACGGCTGGGTGACGAAGCCGCTCGCTTGGAGCGTGGTGTCGATGCACCAGTAGCTCTGCCGGGCGAAGAGGGGTGAGGTGCTCTGAATGACCGCGACGGCGCCTTTGGCCAAGTGGGCTTTGAGCAAGGCGTAGAAGCGCGTGGTGTACAGCTAGCCGAGCGAGAAGTTGTTCGGGTCGGGAAAGTCGACGATGACGACGTCGAAGGCTTCTTGGTGTTCACTGAGCCACTACATGGCGTCGTCGTTGATCAGCCGCATTTTCGGGTTGTCGAACGAGTGCCCGTTGAGTGACGACAATTCGCCGTACCCGACGGCGAGCTTGGTGACGGCGCCGTCGAGGTCGATGAGCGTGACCTGTTCGACGTCGGGGTAGCGAAAGACTTCGCGGGCGGCGAGGCCGTCGCCTCCTCTGTAGAATGAGCACGCGGGCGTGGTTTCGGGCGGCGCGAAACGCGGGGTGCACCAGGGCCTCGTGGTAGCGGTATTCGTCGACGCTCGAGAACTGCAGGTTGCCATTGAGAAACAGCGAAAAGCCGCGGTGCCCGCGCGTCACCACGATGCGCTGGTACGGCGTCGACTGCGCGCGTGCACGATTTCGTCGTTGTAGAGCTGTTCTTCGAACACGCTGGTCATGGTCTCGCCGAACGCGAGGCCGACCAACAGCAGGGCCGATACCACCACCGCTTTGATGCGCAGCCGCGTCACCGGGCCGATGACGTCGACCAGCAACCAGGTGCTCCGTTGCTCACTGACGCGCATTGTTGAGAACGAACAACAACGACGTGCCCCTAACCTCGGCACCAACACGATGGGAAAGAGCGACGCGACGCGCAGCCGAAGAAGTAATCGAACGTCAGCACTCGGCTCACCAAGTCTTTGAACTGCAACTGCCCTTTCAAGAGCCGCAGCAGCAGCGGTATTTCGAGCCCGACCAGCGTGCCGATGAGCAGCACCATGCCGTAGAGCGCGACGCGAAACGACGCTCCGCTGCTGAAGGTGGCGAAGAGCAACGGCGCTGAAAGCCCCAGCCAGCGATGCTGTCGATTTCGGCGAAGCGGTGGCTGAGCCCTTTGTCGATGAACCGCGAGAGCCGCTGTGCCCAACGCCGAACGCTGACATGTGGCGACGCTGATGACGGTGCTGAACTGGGTGATGCTGTCGCCCAACAGGGAGCTGGCGAGCGTGCCGACGATGAGTCGTGGTGACCAGGCCGTGGTGGCGATCACCAACACCGTCAAAAACGGCAGACGGGACTGCGGCAGTGGTGGCTGGCCCTAAAACAACGTAAAATTCAATAATTTGCGCTGTCGTTTTCAATGTCGCCGGTTGACGTCTCAGGGTGGGGGCGCATGCGACAAGCCATCATGCTCCTACACAATCCTCGGTTGGTCGCAGTCGTGACGGTGGTGTTGGCGGGTCTGTCGGCCTGCGGCACCGACACCGTCACCATGAGCAACACTGGCTTCGTGGGCAACGACGCGTTCGTGCGCGTGGCCCGAAACGCGCTGAGCACCGACTGGGGTTCGGCGGGTTCAGACGGCTATGTGAGCCAAGACAACGAGAACTTCTACCTCGCCATCAACAAAGAGCAATTGGGGCAGAAGTGGTTCTTGTCGGGGTACCTGACGCAGTGGCACCCGTCGCAAAACATACCGGTGCGGGTGTTGGGCACGCGCGTCGTCACCTTCAAGGTGCAGAACGGCAAGCTCTTCGTGTTCGACGCGACCGACGGCAAGGCCTGGAGCGACGAGCTCGACCCGACCGTGGTCGATGAGGGGGTACCCCCTGGTCACCGACTTCGCGCCGTTCAATTCAGCCAGTTCATCGAACTACATTTTGTTCGACCCGTCGGCCGGGTTGAACCGCTTCGACGTGGTCGCCGACCACGTGGCGTCGAACACGTACGTGCGGTTTCAGGTCGTGCCTGTACCTGGCAACCGCTGGCACCATGGCCACGCATTTCGTACGAGCAGGTCTTCACCGGGTACCACCGAGCAGCCGCTGCCGGGCGTCGCGGGGCTCGACCAGCCGTTTCGCGGCTCGGGCACGGTGGCCATTGCGCTGCGCGCCGCGAAGGCGACGGCTTCGTCGCGCGTGAGCGCGTCAAGCTCTTCCGCATCGGCAGCAGCAACGTGCAGTACGTGAAGAACTCGTACAACCTCAAGCAGTACGCCGTGAAGTGGAACATCAAGCCCGGCATGAAGCCGATTTCGTGGCGCCTGTCGAAGAGCTTGGCGGTGTTGAAGGCCGACCCGCGGTTGGCCGGCGTCGACGTCGAAGGCGCGTTCGCCCGCGGCATCACCGGGTGGAACGACGCGTTCGGCTTTCAAGTGTTCAAGGTCGAACCGACGGACGACGACGATTCATACGGAGACGACGACGGAGGCTTCGTCGTCATCGACAACCGAGCGCACCGGTACCTGTTCGCCAACTGCGCGAGTACCCAACACGGGCGAAATTCGCAGCGCGTCGGTCTATTTCTCGAGCACCTTCATCGAGGCGTTGTGGTCGGCGCCGGTCGACCCGGTCGTCGACGCCGGCACGGGCGGTGGCTCGGGAGGCGGCGCGGGCGGTGGTACGGGTGAGTTCGACGCGGGTACGGGCACCTGCAGCGCGACCGCGACGGGGCTGGTCGTCAGCCAAAGTGGTGTACGGTGGCGAAGGTAACAGCAACCCCCACAACGAAGACTACTGAGCTGCACAACCGGGGCGCCGAAGCGGTGAGCCTCGAGGGGCCCTCGCTGCAGTACGGGTCGGCCACGGGGAGCACGTGGCAAGTCATTCCGCTCCATGGGTCGGTGCCGAGCGGCGGTTATTTCTTGGTGGGCTTGGCGGTGACGCTCGGCGGGCCTGCGGGCGTGAACCTGCCCCAGGTTGATCAGAAGGTCGGCATCAACATTTCGGCGTTCTCGGGCAAAGTGGCCTTGGTCTACGGCACGACGCCGCTCAGCGGCTGCCCGAGCTCGGCGGCCGACGGTGGCTCGACGCCGCTCATCGACTTCGTGGGGTACGGTTCAGCGAACTGCAGCGAGGCGCGATGATGCCCGCGCCGGCGCTGACGCCGAGCACCGCGCTGCAGCGCGCCGAACAGGGCTGCACCGACGACGACATCAACGCGTTTGACTTGGCGGTGTCGGCCCAGACGCCGCGCAACTCGGCGAGCGCCCCCGTCGTCTGTGGCTGCACGACGAGCCCCGTGCCTCTGCCGCAGCCGAGCGCCGACGGCGGCACGAACTTGATACCGGTGCCGGTGACGGGCGCGGCCGCGGCGCTGCGTTGGGGCGCGCTGACGACCGAGAGCACCTGCGCCATGCCTCCGAAGGCGAAGGCGTTGGTGCCGGCCGGCCTCACGCGCAAAGACTACATCGAGCGCATCATCACCCCACACGCTGTTGCACGAAGTGGGTCACACGCTGGGGCTGCGTCACAACTTCAAGGGTTCGTTCAACGACGCCTCGGTGATGGACTATTTGCTCGACGACGATTCGGTGCAGGTGGTGACGCCGGGCGCGTACGACGTGGCGGCGGTCAAGTACCTGTATGGGTTGTCGACCGACGCGCCGACCGGCTTCCTGGTCCTGCACCGACGAGAACACCACCCAGGGCGAGCGTGTTCAGCAGTTCGATGCAACGGCGAACCCACTCACCGACTACGCGGCGCCGACCTTGAAAGCGCAGGTTCGCTCGTTTCTGACGACCAACTGGGGCCTGACGTACCAAGGCATGTGGGCGGTCACGCGGTTCGTTCGCGCTCCGGCGACCGACGCTCAGCGCATCGAAGCGCTCAACGCGTTGATGTCAGAAGTGGCGCCTCCGCTGCGGCCCGACGTGGTGGCGCTGGCTCCGGCGGCGGCGTCGCGGGCCGACTGGGTAGCGACGAACTTCTTGAAGAACCTCTTCTTGGCCGAAGCGTGGGCGCGAGACGAAATCGCCACGCCCCCCGCACTGTGGGACCCCGCCTTCGCCTCGCAGATCGCCGGCCTCGCGAAAGACATTTTGACGAACCGCGACCAAGTGCGCAGCTACTCGAGCCGAATGGCGATGGTCGACGTGCTCAAAGAAATGCAGTCGGCCCAGGCCTACCAGGCGCTGTTGGCGGCCCGAGCCGCGCTGGTGACCGACGTGGCGAATTCGCCGTACTTTCGCTGACGCGGCACGCTCTGGGGCAAGGGCTTGGTTCGAGGCGCGGGGCTGCTCAGCCGCGGGCCTTCGCTGGCACCGCGGCTCACGACGACGGGGCGGTGAGTTCGGCTCAGTGCGCCGAAGTGACCGTGACATCAAAGCGCCGTTTGGCGGGTGTGCCGGAGCGACATGTGTTTGCCGGTCGACGTTTCACCGTCAGCGTTTGACGCCAGGGCGATGCCGACATCAACGCTTGGCTCGACGAGCACGGTGACCCCGTCATGCTGCTCCCCGTCGAGCACCCACCGCATACCCCTCGGTCGCCCCAGGGCAAATCGTCAGTTCGCGACCTCGAAAGAGCAGGCTTTGAGCACCTTGGCGAGTGCCGGGTGCGCCGCGAGCTTGAACCCGCGGGGCCAATGAATGGTGCCGGGCAGGCGCCACCAGTCGAGCAGCGTGCACACGTCTTCGACGCTCTTGCCGAGCCACACGTCGTTGCCGAAGAAGTGCACGTCGAGCCGTTTGGTGGCCAGGTCGTACTCGTAGCGCGAGCCGTAGCCTTTGCGGGTCAGGCGGTCGATTTCGAGGCCAGCAGCGCGCGTAGCGGGCACGCCTTTCCACCACGTTTTGAGGGCGGGGAGCGACTCGACCGCGAGGTCGTAGTCGAGGCCGATGACGACACCCCACCGTTCGAGGCGACGCTTTGACGCCCAGCTGCGCACTTTCGCCAGTTCGCTTGCCCCACAGCCGACGGTGAGGTCGTTGAGCTTGGGCACTCCGGTGAACGGGCCCAACCCTTTTTCAGGCAGGTCGAG
>JBGAIY010000562.1:0-4558 GCA_044225205.1 Myxococcaceae bacterium
GCCCGTGCCCGCTTCGAGCTCTTTTTGAAATTCGACCTTCGTGAACAACGGTATGTCGTGCGCCACGCGTGAGACCAACAACGCCTTGACCATGTGGGCCTGCGCCAGTTGCCGGGGAGACGGCGGCGGGTCGGCCTCGAGCAGCGCTTTCAAGTATTTCGCCGCGGTGATGTAGCCGTTGCCGGGGTTTTCTTGGTCGAGCACCAACAGAGCCGTGCCGAGCAGCGCCTCGGGGTGCGAGTTGTGGCTGTAGCGCAGCGCCGAATTGTAGTGGGTGAGCGCCTGGGTGTCGTTGCCGCGCCGCCGGGCGAGCGTGCCCAAAGCCACGAAAACGCGCGGGTCGTCGCTCGCGGCGGCTTGGGCCTTTTCGAGCGACTCTTTCGCCCGCTCGAGGTCGCCCTGGTTCATTTGCAGAATGCCCAACGTCAAATACAGCGTGCCCGGGTGGAGGCTCTTCGCTTCGGCCGCCTTCACCTGTTCGTCGAGTTCGCGAACGCCCTGCGCCCCTTGCCCGTTGTAGAACTTGAACAACGCTTCGGCGGCGATGTGGTTCGCCCGGCCTTCGGTGTTGTCGGGTTTCGCCCGCCCCTCAACCAAGTGCTCTTCGGCGAGCTTCTTCATGTCGTCGTTGCGTTCGTGTTCGCCCCAACGAATGGTGTACGCGTACGCGAGGTAGCGGTGCGCCAACACGCTCGAAGGGTCAATGTCGAGCGCGCGTTCGGCCGCGGCACACGCCTTCTTGTACGAGTCGAACGTGTCGGCCTTGATCAGGTTCACCGCCGAGCCGATTTGGCTCTTCACTTCGCGCGCTTGCTTCGCCTTGTACTGGCCGATGCCGTAGTAGGCGCCCGCGGCGAGCGGCACCGCGAAAATGAGCAAGAAGAACATCGCCCGCGCCAGGCCGCCGCTCGACTTCGACTTCGACTTGCGCGACGTGCGCCGCGAGGTCTCTGAAACTTCGCTGACTTCGCTCACTTCAGAGACTTCGTCTTCTCGGTGCGCCGGGCGTCGAACCGCGGCGCGGCTCCCACTCGGTACGGCGTTCGCGGGCCGGTGAACCGCGTTCTGCCCCGTCGTGCCCGTGCGACGCCGCGGCTGCGGCGCCGGGGGCGGTATGCCCACGTCGCCCGCGAATTCGGCCGCGTTCAACGACGACTCGACGCTCGCCCCGTTGAGCGGAGCGGTGGCCGCCTCGAGCTCGGCGTTCGGTACCGCCTGCAACACCGGCGGGGCCTTGGGCGGAGGCGCGGCCTTGGGCGCCTCGATGCCGAACTGCTGCATCGCCGCCAGGGTCTCTTCGTCGGTCGGCGCCGCCCCGAACGCCTTGAGGAGGTTCTCTTTGCCCGGGCCCACTTCTCCCGTCTTCAATTGCAGCGACCCGGTCAACCGCAACGCCGGCACGTCGTTCGGCGCAACCTGCAACGCGCCCTGCAACTCTTCGAGCGCCTTCTTGTCTTTCGACTGGGCTGCGTAGACGCGCGCCAGCAACACCCGGGGGTCGGGCAACGCGGGGTGAGCCTTGACCCCTTTCTTGCAAACGACCATCGCTTCCATGAAGCGACCCATGCCGAGATAAGCCTCGGCCAGAGGCTTGTAAGCCTCAGATGCTGGGTCGGTTGCGAAAGCGTGCTCCAGCTTCGCGAGCTCGGCCGGGCTCAACGTCTTCGTGGTGGCAGGCATCGGGGAAAAAGACGAGTTTTTATGACACTCACGTCATTCTCAGTCAAATGACAAAAAGCCCATGAATCTGAGTGATTTCGGGTGTTGACAGGCTCAATTTCATCACATAGTCAGCCGCGCCGTTGTACTTCGTCTGCACCACAGGTCGTTCGCATACTCATCAGCGTCTGGGGGCGTAGCTCAGTTGGGAGAGCGTCGCGTTCGCAATGCGAAGGTCGTCGGTTCGATCCCGTCCGCCTCCACAGAAGCACTGAAACCCCGCTCCATTCGTGGCAGCGGGGTTTCTTTTTGTACCGAACGAACCGAACCGGTCGTCGCTCTCTATTCTGATGACGGCGCGGCGGCCTCGGCGACAGCGCCGTGCGCGGGGCTGGCTTCAGCCGTGGTCTCGGCCTCGGCGTCGTGCTCGACCGCTTCGTCTTGCTTCTTTTTCGAAGAGGCGCCCGAACGGCACGTGCGACACCAGGGCTGGTTTCGAATGGCCCCGTCGGCCATTTTGCGCAGCCCGAACATGCCGAGCGGCTTCACCTGCCGGCACTTGAGACACATCATGGTGATGAGAACTTCGTGCCCCTCGGCGTCGTACACCGCCGACTTGCGCCGCTTGCGAGGCTGCTTCGGAGCGTCG
Source organism: Myxococcaceae bacterium (assembly GCA_044225205.1). Taxonomy (GTDB): domain Bacteria; phylum Myxococcota; class Myxococcia; order Myxococcales; family Myxococcaceae; genus JAEUJT01. The sequence continues at coordinate 2,309 of JBGAIY010000562.1, forward strand.
GGGTCAGCAGACTTCGCTTTCGCCGGCTTTTCTGCCGGAGTCAGCATGGGCGTCACTTTGTAGAGCACGAAAGCCCTCCCTCGGGCGATGCAGGGTCACCGCCGCGTTGTCGCCAAACATACACAAAGGCGCTGACATTCTCATCGCATTTCGAGGCTGAAAATCGGCCTTGGGCGCGAATTGCCGTGTTTTTCTCTGCACTTCACCCTCTGTGGCCAAGGGTGCGGCAAGGTGCGCCCAGGCCGGGCAGGGCCTTGGGGTTAGGGCACGCCCAAGTGCGCGTCGATTTTGGTGCCGGCGCTGCATTCAGAACCGTCGGTCAGAAATGCCACCCGACCGGGTTTGGGCGGAGCGAAGGCCGGTTTTTGTTCTTGCCACCAGGTGACCAGCTCATCTCTCAAGTTCGACCCTCGGCCTTCGCCCAGGTCGACTTGGCGGGGCTCAATGGTCGCCAGCACCGGGCCCAAGCCGTCGCCGCCGCGGGCCAAGAAGTCGGGCATCACCACCCGGTAGTGCGAGCCCGACTCGAGCGCTTGCCCCGTCGAGGATGACTTCGCGCAAGCAGTTCGTGGCGGGGCAGCGCGTCCTTCCTTCGAGCCCAGAAATTTGAAACACCCCTTTTCTCGACCCGTAGGCGGCGTTGAGCAGCCGCTGGAGCTGCTCGCCGGTCACGTCGAGGGTCGCCACCGAATTGTCGAAGGGCAGCACCTCGTAGACCGCGCCGTATTTCAGCGGGCCCTTCTTGAGGTCGGCGCGCAACCCGCCCGGGTTCAACATGGCGACATCGGCGTGGCACATGGCGCGCATCGAGTCGGCCAAGAAGCTGCCGAGCGCGCTCTCGCTCTCGTAGTTGCGGCCCAGCGTTTCGCTCAGCGAAATGCCCAGGTCGCGGTTCTGCAGCTCGGCGACTTGTCGCTCCGCGGGCCGCAGCGCTTCGACCAGCTCGGGGTCGGGCACGATGGGGTGGCCATGAAAGCGGGCGGGCACGGGCTTCACGTCGGCCGCGTGGTTCTTGAGCTTCTTCACTTCGCACGACTGGGTCGTCGCGTCGTAGGTCTCGCAAATTTCAATGGCCGACGTGAGGCTCGTCTTGTCGGCGATGACCTTCTTGGTCACCGGGTCGAGGTTGAGTTCGATGACGCCGAAGTAGCGCCCGAGCGCCCAGCTCTCGATGACCGGGGTGCCGTTGACGAAGTGGGCCATTTGGGCGTGGGTGTGGCCGGCGACAATGGCGTCGAGCGTGCCGGCGGGCACCGCGCGCATCATTTCGAAGACCTCGCCCGAGTCGGTGTCGCAGCTCGAGGTGTCGTGGTGGTGCTCGTTGTCGATGCATTTGCCGCCGGCGTGAATGGCGGCGATGACCAGGTCGGCCCCTTGCTCGCGCAGGCGGTTCGCCGCGGTCATGGCCTCGAAGCCCAGCGACTTGAACTTGAGGCTCGCCACGTTGATGGGCAGGGTCGTCGTGGGCGTTTGAGGGGTGGTCAGGCCGATGATGCCGATCTTCACGCCCCGCCGCTCGATGAGGGTCGTGCCGTCGCCCGGCAACCAGCTGGGCCGCAAGCCGCTCGCCGCTTCGTAAATGTTCGTCGACAGCATGGGGAACTTGGCTTGCGCAATGCGCGCACGCAGAGCGCCGAAAGCGTCCATGCCCACTTGAACGGCCGAGACGGGGCCGACCGGGCCGTAGTCGAACTCGTGGTTGCCGATGGCGGCGGCGTCGTAGCCGAGCAGGTTGAACGCGTCGATGACGACCGAGCCCTCGGTCACGTTCGACATCAGCGTGCCCTGAAAGAGGTCTCCGCCGTCGACCAGCACGACCCCGCCTGGGTTCTCTTCACGCAAAATGCGCAGGTACGACGCGAACGCGGCCACGCCCCCGTAGCGAATGTCTCCTTGGGGAAACTTGTCGACTTGGGTCATCACCCAGCCGTGGGTGTCATTCGTACCGACGATGGTGATGCGCAGCGGGCCCGGCGCGGCAGCGACCGCGCTCGTGGTTTTGCAGCTCAGCGAAGCACCAAAAACCGCGACGACGACCACCCACCGGCTCAACGCAGACACAGTACGCCTCATGAATCGGCGTTTTCGCGCCGTCGGGCCCCTCGCGTAAAGAGGAGAACGACCAACGCCGGCAAAATGCTGCCCAAACCAGCAACGCCGCACCCACAACCCGAGCCGCCGCCCGGGTCGCCCCCTCCCGCCCCACCCCCAAATGGCCCCAAACCCCCGCCATCTCCAGTGGTTGGCCCA
>JBGAIY010000016.1:0-39597 GCA_044225205.1 Myxococcaceae bacterium
GGTCACGACCTGAATCGGCACGACCCAGCTTTTGCGGCGGCCCACCCCACGCCAGCCGTGGCGGTCGACCCACGGAGCCCACAAGAACTTGAGCGCCCAGGGCACCGCCAAGAGCGAGCTGAGCCCCACGTCTTCGAGCGAACGCCCCGATTGCCGCATCATGACCGGCAGGGCCTGAGTGAAGAAGCCGTAGGGCAGGCCCTGTGACAGGTACAGCGCGCCCAGCACCGTCAGCTTGCTCACCGTCGCCCGTGAATTCGTGGTCATGCTCGGCCTGTCGATGTTTATTGGTTGTTTGACCAAATTATTAACCGATACCCCCCACTCGGGCAAGCGAAGGGTGTGTATAGTGCCGACACGTGATGAAGCGACTGGTGCCATTGGTGTTGTTGCTCGGGGCCACGGGCTGTGCGACCGCGAAGATCGTGGGCGACCGTGCGGTGGTGCCTCCCGACCCGGGAGTTCGGCGCACCGTGGTCATCGAGCCCCTGTTCGAAGTCGCCGACTGGCAAACGAACGTCAAAACCGAATACGCGCGGGTGCTCGGGTCTCCTGGCATGTCGGGCATGGGCTACGGGTCGGGCTACGGCAGCTCGTCGATGATGCCGTCGACCGTGGCGGTCACCCGGCAGGTGCAAGAAAAGCCCTTGTTCGCCAAGCCCGCCATTTTGGCTGAAGTGCAGCGCCGGCTCATACCGGCGGTGCAGCGCCTTCGGCCGACTTGGCGGGTGACCTCGACGTCAGGGGCTCCGGTGCTCACCGGCGACGTGGCGGTCGTGCGCACGGTCGTCGAGGGCAACGAAGTCATCGAAAGCGACCGCACCCTCAAGAACGTGGCTTTCGGTTTTGGGCTCGTGATTTGGCCGCTCGAAATTCTGGCCGGCTTTCCGGTGCATGAATCGATACGGGTGTACGGGCGGCTCGAGCGGTTCGGTACGACGGCCGACACGGTGAAGTCGCGGTTGGTGCGTTACCCGACCCAGCCCGACTACGCGGTGAGCCTCGAGGGCGTCGCTTCGCTGCAGCGACCGTTCGGGCTCGACATCAACTACGAAGAAGGGCTGCTGGCCGACGAAACGCCCCGCCCGGGCGTGCTCATCGACGGGTTCGTCGACCGTCTCGCGGCGGCGGTCGTGGCCATTCTCGAAGAACCGGTGACCACGCCATGAGCATTTGGGACTCTGTGAAGCCTGCGAAGAAGGTGCCGGTGGCGACCGCGGTCGACCTCTCGGCCGACGCCAAGGCGCTGGCGCTCCGGTGGAACGACGGGGTCGCGAGCACGGTGACCGCCCGAACGCTGCGGCAGTACTGCCCCTGCGCCGAGTGCGTCGAAGAATGGAGCGGCCGCCGCACGTTCGACGTCGCCACCATTTCTGCCGAAATGAAAATTGTCGAGCTGACGGCGGTGGGCAACTACGCGTTGACCTTCACCTTTGGCGACATGCACCGCACCGGCATTTTCAACTGGGAAACGTTGCGTCAACTCTCGACCCAACCCCCGAGCGACGAGTGACGGAGCTTCGGCCATGAGCGAAGACGGGCCCCCCGACGAAGAAAGTGCCCACCGCGGCCCGAGCCTCGCCGCCGACGGTACGCTCGAGGGCCGGCTGTCACGGCTCGAGCCTGGGCCTCCCGCGACGGTGTTTTCGCCGCCGACCGCCGAGCGTCTCGAGCTGGCGGACGTGGCTCCCGCGGTGCCGTCGTTGTTGCCCCAAGTGGTCGCGCCGCCCAAGGTCGCGCGGGCCAGGCGGCGTTGGCCCCAGTGGCTCATTGGTGGGGTGTTGCTCTTCGCCGCGGGGCTCGTGGGGGCGACTCTCGTCGCCGGCCGTGACACGCCGGTCGCGTTGCCCCTGCCGCTGCCGCTGCCGGTGCCCCTGCCCACGAAGCTCTCGCCGAAGCCGACCGAAGACGGCGTGCGGCCCATCGGCGACATCGAGGGCATCATCGCTCCGACCCACTCCCGCCTGGTCATCGACAGCGAGCCGCCGGGCGCGTCGATCGTCGTGAAGGGAGCCGTCATCGGCACGACGCCCTGGGCCGGAGACAACACCTTCGGTGAGGGCGCGCGCATCGACGTGCGCTTGCCCGGTTACCGAGCCTGGTCGGGCGTGGCCCCCAAAGGCCCCGACCAGGTGCTCTCGGTGAAGCTGCGCAAATGAACCAATGGCGCCTCGGCATTGGTCATTTCACGCCACGGGGTGCGGCCGTTGCGCACCCTCGAGCAACAGAGGGTCAAGGAGCAGTCAGCCGCAAGCCATGACGCTGTCGGTCACGGTGGCGTCACGTTGACGAAAGTCGTACCGAAAATGGCGCTGGGCTCTGGTGCCAGGCTTTTTCGTTGGTCTAAGCAGGCGCTTCACCTTCACTCGCTTCAACCCCTGGAGTCACCATGGCCGGCGTTGGTTCTACTGACAACAAAGCGAAGCCGCAGATCACCGGCGGCGACACCGTCTCGAAGGCGAACCAGCACGAAAAGATCATGACGGTTCAGCCCGAAGCCGGGGCTCCGGTCGTGGTCACCGCCGACAAGAAAGCGAATTGGGCCGACGGCATTTCAGACAAGCTTGGCGCCGCGGCGGCTTCGGGCTTCGACGAACTCAACAAGAGCTTCGTGAATTCGCTGCAGCAAGACAACGCCGTGTTCGGCTTGAAGCAAAACGTGCCCGCGGTCGGCGTGGCGACCATTGCCATTGGGCTCAGTGTGAACGAGCAGTTGCTCACGCCCCAAAACGACAGCGACCCCGCGCGCAAGGCGAGCGGCAAGGCGTGGTCGAAAGTGACCGTCGGCGCTTCGCTCGGAGCGTCGACCGAACAACCGGTGACCCACGGGGTCACGGGCTGGGGTGGGGCTTCAGAAACGCTGAACGCCTACGCCGTGGTGCCCATGAACCAAGACGCCCAGGGTGACGGGCGGCTGCAGAAGTCGAACTTCAACGGCCTCGGCGCCACGTTGGCCGATACCGGCAAGAAGCAGGTCGAAGGCTTGGCCATGACGTTCGACCCGTCGAAGCTTTTGAGTGTGCGGCCTCCTCCGGGCACCGAAATGGGCCGCACGTACACGGCTGCCTTGGGGGGCGGCGTGCGCGCGGGTTCGAGTGTCACGACGGGGGTGGCCCACGTCGACGCCGGTGCTTCGGTGACCACCGCGAATTCGCTGAAGTTTTCAGACGTGGTCGAAGTGATGCCGCCGAAAGCCGACGGTCACTTGCGGGTGTTCGTGGCCCGCGGCCGCGTCGCTGACAACTCGGCCAGCGCGTCGCTGGGCGCCGGGGGCCATGTCGAGACGGGCATCAACCCGTCGCCGCTGGGCAAAGCGGTCGACCGAGCGCTGAACCAGCAAGTGGGTTTCTCCGCGCGGGTCGGCGGTTCGGTGGCGAGCCAACGGCCGCTGTACCTCGAAGGCGAATTCGACCTCGACGACCCGAAGCAACTCGCCGCGTACCGCGAGTTCACCGGCGCGAACCCGATCGAACTCGAGTTCAAGCAAGACGACATGTTCAAGAAGTTGCAGAGCGCCGGGGTCGGCACCCGCTACGGCAGCGAAGCGCGCAACGCGGCGCTCAGCGCCAATTTGCAGTTCGGCCAGACGAACCTCTTGTCGGTCTCGAGCACCCGCCGCAGCGCGAATGGCACGATTGAAAAGGTCGAAACCGACGCCAACGGTGCGGTCGTGAAGAAGACGTCGATGTCAGAAGGCGAATACGCCAAGAGCGTCGGTGGCAAGATACCGGCCGCGTTGCTCGGCCGTACCGGCAACGTCGACGTGCGCGGCACCGAAATCGTCGGAGCCGACGGCAAGAAGAGCACCGGCGCGAGTTTGGCGATGAACGTCGACGTCGGCGAAGTCGACGCGCACACCATGAACCGAATGCGCAACCTGTTGCCGGCCTTGGGCGTCGCGGTCAGTGAAAAAGACGCGGCCAACGCGCAGGCGGGCGGCAAGGGCCACTTGAGCATCGAATTCGCGCTCACGGCCGATTCGATCGACCGACTCCACGCAATCGCTCCGCAAGCCGAGCCCCAGTTCATTCGCGACGGCTTCGACGCAGCGTACAAGGTCATCAACGGCGTTGACGCTCCGTGGCTCGACACCCGTGAAATCACGACCGGCTACCCCGGGCACTACAAGACCACCGTGAAGAAAGAGCTCGACTCGGCGATGTTTCGGCTGGCCTCGCCCATGGGCGACGCGAACGAGCGGAGCGAGATCATTCGCGCGTACAAGACGTCGACCAACGGTCGCGATTTGGAACGTGACATGGCGAGCTTCAAGACGCGTGAGGCCGTCGCGACGACCGTGTCAGCCGCGAATGGCGCGAAGCCTTCAGAATGGGGCCCGGCCCTCAAGGCCATTGGCACCGCAAACCCGTTCGACTTCTTGACCGTCGGTCTTGCCGCGCACTTGGCGCTGGGCGCGCCGTTGGTGGCGTTGAAGGCCGAGGGCAGCGGCGTCAGCATCGAAGCGACTCCCAACTTGTCGGCGCGGCCGGCCACCATGGCCGATACGACGTTCCGCATGACCGACCGGTGGAATCGGTAAACACTTCGCGGTGGTTGGTGTTGTCGGCGGCATGCGCGGCCTTCGGTGGGGCGTGCGTGCCGATCACGAAGGGCCACGAATCGAGTGACTCCGGCGTCTTCGACGCGGGCCTCGTGGCCGACGCATCGCTCTCCCTCGAGCATGACGCGGGCGTTGGCCCTGACGTCGGCGACGCGGGCCTCGGGTTCGACGCGGGTCTCGGGCCAGACGCGGGCGTGGGTGATGCGGGCACCGACGAGACCTTGGGGTACCTGGTGGGGGGCCCGGGGCCGTGGCCTGGCCCGATTTCGGGGGTCGCCTACCAGAGCGGTGCACTGCACGGCGTGACCGATGCCGTGGGCACCTTTCGCCGCTCGGCCGGTGAAGCGGTCGTCTTCGGGGTGGGCGACGTGACGTTCGCGCCGGTACCCGCCGCGGCCGCCTCGCGCGTGACGCCGTGGCAATTGGCGGAGGGCCAAACGTGCACGCATACCGCCGAGCTCGACAAAGTGCTCGTGCTGCTCTTCAGCCTCGACGACGACGGCGATTGGGCCAACGGGGTTCAGGTGCCACCGGGCTTGTCGGGTCAGTCGCTTTCGGTGTCGTTGTCGTCGTTGTCGCTCGCCGAAGTTGCCGCGCGCCTCACGGGGTGGCGGGTGGGCCCCGTCACCACGGTGCCGGTGGCGCTCGACGCGATGATTCGGCAAGTCGACGACGAGACCTGGGCCGAAGCGCGGGTCGACGCCTTTGGCGGTGCCACGGCGTTGCGACGAGGGCAGGGCGTCGCCACCGACGGCACCTCGTGGTTCTTCAGTGGCACGGCGAGCCTCGAGCGCACCGACGACCAATTCAACACGCTCGACTCGAACAGCCTGGCGATACCGCTCGCCCTGGCGCTCAAGGGGAGCGACCACATCGGTGACATCGACGTGCTGGGCGACACGCTGTACGCGCCCATTGAAGACGGGCGCACCCACTACGCGAACCCGAAGGTGGTGACGTTCGGGGCTTCGTCGCTCTCGGCGCAGACCACGTATTCGGTGTCGAACACCCTGCAGACCCAGGGCGTGCCGTGGGTCGCCGTGAGTGGCCCGCGCCACGAGGCCTACCTCGCGGAGTGGGACCCGACGAGTCAGCTGAACATTTTCACCTTGGCCACGCTCGAGTTCAGCCGCGCCCTGCCGTTGACCTTGGCGGCCGGCACGAGCCTGGGGCGGGTTCAAGGGGGCAAGGTGTTCGAGTCGGCGCTCTACCTGGCGACCGACGACGCGGTGAAGGGCGTGTACAAGGTCGACCTCGAGACGGGCACCGTGCTGCGCGTCATGTCGGTCGACACCACTGGCGAACAAGAAGGGCTCGCGTTTCGGGCGCTGAGCGACGGCACGCTGCTGCACACGTTGAACGTCAACGCCGCCCGCAACGGTTCTGAGTTTCGGCACCACCGCCGCACCCGCGACCCGTTGCGCCACCTCGTCTGTCACTGAAACGGGCGGCCAACAGCCTTTGCATTTCCTTCGGTGTCGCCACAGGCCTAGACATGCCTCATGGCGACACTCGAAGGTGGTTGTTCGTGTGGTTCGGTTCGGTACCGGCTGCTGGCCGCCCCGCTGTTCGTGCACTGCTGTCATTGCTCGCAGTGTCAGCGACAGACCGGCAGCGCGTTCGTCATCAACGCGTTGATCGAACAGACGAACGTCGAGGTCACGGGCCGCCCCGAGCCGGTGTCGATGCCCACCGAGTCGGGTCGCCCACACGACATTTACCGGTGTGCGACGTGCCGCATTGCCGTGTGGAGTGACTACGGCCGGGTCGGCTTTCGCTTCGTTCGCGTCGGTACGCTTGACCAACCCCACGCGCTCGTGCCCGACGTTCACATTTATGTGCGCTCGAAGGTGCCTTGGGTTCGGCTGCCCGAGAGCGCGCGGGCGTTCGACGCGTACTACGACGTCGCGAAAGAGTGGTCGGCCCAGAGCCTCGCGCGTCGAGCGGCGGTGTTGGCGCTCGCGCCGCGGTGAGGCGCGCGCGGCGCATGCCCCGGTGGCGCTTCGTGCTGCCGCCGTTGACCGAATCGGCCGCCGGGGCCCGAGAACGTCGTCGCCGACGGAGGTCTTGACGCGTTGTGGGCGCCGAAGTCGAGGAGGCGTGGAACGCGGCGTCTTGTTTCTGCGTCGCGCCCAACAGAGGCCTGTCTTCACCACTCGACGACGGCACCAGCAGTTCGGCGACGTGGCTCGGGTTGAAGTCGGGCGGGCGCCCGCCGGTTCAGCGCTCCTCGGGTCGGCGTCGGTGCTCGGGGCGTCCTCGAGGTGTTGACGAAGCCGCTGGCCGGGCGGTGTTGTCCGGTTGGTGAAGCGCAGTTGGCCGCGTGAACGCAGCGAAAGGCGCGCGGTTCACGCACGAGATGGCCGGGCGCCGCCACGAACGAGTCGAAGTCACGGTCAGGTCGCTCGAGGGCAACGGTCTGCTCAAGAGGCGCGGGTGACCGCGATTGGCGGCTGGGCTCCGCTTGAGCGCAGGCTCGAACGCTTTCGTGAAAGCGAACCTTGAAATGTTTTCGTGGCCCGGGCCGAACTCGAAGTGCGTGCCCTGAACGAAGGGTTGCCTCCGCACGACCCACCCGGCGCTTGGCCACCCGACGTGAACACCGCCGCGGTCACGCCCCTCGGGAGGCCACGGCATACCGCAGCTGCACGAGGCCACTGGGCCACGAGCGCGACGACGTGAGCGTCAGCCCCGTTTGAGGCAAGTCGTGCGTGAACAGTCGCCGGCCCGCGCCGAGAATCACCGGTATGATCGACAAGGTGAAATCGGTCAGCAGCCCCGCTTCGATAAACTGTGAAATGACCGCGCCGCCGTCGACGTAGACTTGGCGGGCGCCCTCGCGGTGCAGTCGCTCGAGCAGGTCTCCCAGCCGTTCGCTCGTGAAGGTTTCGCCGTGGGCGGCTTCGGCCGGTCGGTGCGTGAGCACCACGACCTTCTTGCCCGAATACGGCCACGGGTCGAAGCCGCGGGCGGTTTCCCACGTGTTTCGGCCAATCAGCAACGTGTCGACGGTCTTCGCGAATTCGGCGTAGCCGTAGTCTTCGTGGTCGGCACTCACCAGCGACAGCCAGTCGACCGAGCCGTCTTGCCGGGCGATGTAGCCGTCGAGGCTGGCGGCGATGAAGACCGAACAGCGGGGGTGGGTCATGGCGTGTCACTTTCGCGAAGGAGCTGGGCGAGGGTGTGCGCGTGGGCGTGGGCCCACCCGGGAGACGGCGTGAGCCGGCGGAGGCCCGAAATGACCTCGGCTCTGACCTCGTCGCTGGCGTTGCCCGCTTCACCGAGGGCCTCGAGGGCGGCCAGGGCGTCGTCGTCGGTCACTTCGTCTTCACCGAGTTGGGCGAGCGCGTCGCGCATGCGGAGGTCGAACCATTCGTCGGGGTCGGGGGCTTCGCGCGTGACGACGTTCGCGTCGACCCGCAGGGAGCCCGCGCCGACGCCGGGTTCGACCCAGCCGACTCGACCGTCGAGCCGGGAACCCCAGGGCTGCAGGTGCGAGCGTATGAGCTCGACGAGCCACGCCTCGGCGTCGGCCACCGAAAAGTCGGGGCACTCGTCCCACTCCAGGGCGGCCCCGCTCGCGGTCACCCGCCAACAACAGGTGCCATTCGGCACGTCGGCCCGTCGAGGCCCGAGGCCTGGCAGCGCGTTCACCTCGGTTTCGCTCAAGTGTCGCTTGGTCTTGTCGACCCACACGCCGCCGTTGTCGGCGAGCATCGCGCGCAGTGGGGTGGTGACCGGGCCAGCCGTGCCGGCCGCCGCCTCACGGCCCGTGCGCACGAACGTCGTCAGTGCGAGAAGCTGGGGCCCGCTCAGCGGAGGCGAAATCGTGAACTGGCCGCCGTAGGTGAAGTACCCCATGCGGCCCACGACCTTGGCACGGTCGGGTTACGGGCCCAAGAAGAGCAGCGCGCCCAGCCCCTGGAGTCGGCCGTCGGTCGACAGCACGTCGAAGTCGCGATTCGCTGGGTCGGCGAATTGCGGGTCGGCCGAGAAGTCGCCATTCGTCGAAGGGGCCGGCGTGGTGTCGAAGTAGTCGTTGCCCTGGTCGGTGACGGTGACTGGCCCCGAGAGCAGGTTGAGCGCCCCGCCGCCACAGTGCGAAAAAATGTTGCCCGACACGTCGATGACGCCGCCCCCGGCCGCGCCGGCGTTGGTGTAGTTCGGCACGTAGAGGCAGCGGTCGCTCCCTCCGTCGTCTGCGACTTGCCCGGCCACGTCGTGCACGGTGTTGTGGGTAAACCGAACCGCGCCTTTCGACGGGTCGACGGTCGCGAAGTTCACCGCCGAACAGCGCAAGCCCGAGAACGCGTTGTCGTGCACCCACAGGTCGTACTGGTTCATGCCGGTGCCGGCGCCGAGGGGCGAGCTGTGAAACTGAATGCCGTAGCACGCGCGCGAGTCGTGAATTCGGTTGAAGGCCGCTTCGACGTGGTTGGTGTCGGTGGTGAAGTAGACGGTGTGGTCTTGTTTGTCAGACGCGGCGGTGCCGCAATCGTGCACGTTGTTGCCCAGAAACACGACGTGGGTCGCGATCGCCGCCGAAAAGCACCCTGACTGGCTGTGGGTGTTCGGAGACGAAATGTCGTTGTTGACGATTCGGTAGTCGTCTCCGCCGTACACGCTCATGGCGCCGACCGCCGCGCGCACCCGGAGCCCTGAAAAGACGTACGAATTGAGCACGCCGTCTTGCTCCACCAGGCGAATGCCGTGGTCGGGGCCAGACACCGAGCCGATGGTGACGACCGCTCCGGGGTAGGCCACCAGGGCCACCGGGTGCGTCGGAGTGCCCGACACCGAGTTCCACCCGACGTTGAGCGCGGCGGCGGCGTTCCACCCTGTGCCGTCATCGGTCGTCTGTGAAAACCCGTCTAAGAAATACAGGGTGTCTCCCGCCTGAATCGACGTGACGGCGTGCCGCCAGGTGCGCCAACACGCACCGAACGCACCGCTGGCCGAGTCGCTGCCGGTCGGCGAGGCACAACGAATGGCACCCGAGCGCACGGTGAAGGGCAGCCCGACGCTGTCACCCGCCGCCGTGCGAACGACGATCGGCCCCGACGGGTTGGCCGAGCCCAGCTGAATGGCGATTTGCGTGTCGGCCCAGCTCAAGTAGCGACGCACCTCGGCGCCGCCCACGGTGACGGTCGACGTGCCCCGCGAGGCGCCGAACCCTCGGCCAAAGAGGGTCACGAAGACACCGTCGCCATTTTCTCCGCCTTGGTTCGGGCCGCTGAGCAAGTCGGTGAAGAGCAGGCGCACCGGGCCCGTGTTCGGAGTGCCCGCGTCGACGACGCCTCCGTCGGCGCTTGGGCCGGCGTCGGTCGTGGGCGTGCCGGCATCGCTGCCAGAGCCCGCGTCGGTGGCCGAGCCCGCGTCGGTCGGGCCAGCGTCGGTCGCGGTCACGCCGGAGTCGGCCGGGAGTTGACCCGCGTCGGCCGAGGGAGAGCCCGCGTCGAACGCCGTCGCGCCTGAGTCGGCCGGGAGTTGACCCGCGTCGGCCGAGGTAAAGCCCGCGTCAAACACGACCGCGCCGTCGGTGGTGCGCCGCGTGCCTCCGTCGGGCAACACCGCGAGTTCTTCACAGCTCAGGGCGAGGCAAGCGGTCACGACCAGGAGCGGGGTGATCGTACGAATCTGGCGCATGCCGGCCGATCGACCGCCCCCTCCTTTTTGGACGGAGAATAGAAAAACCGAAGCCGTTTTGAGGTGTTACGACCTACTTCGCTGGCAGCCGCCAGACCCAGGTGTGGTACCCGCTCACATAGTCGGTCAAGAAGACGACCACGCCATTGACCGGGTCAAAGGCCACCGCGTGCGCGCCGCTGGCCCCCGCACCGCCGTCGCCCACCACCGTGGGTGTGAAGACCCCGGTCTCGGCGTTGAAGACCAACGCGGTGCCGTTGATGACCGCACCCACCACGGTGCCGCCCGACTCGGTGCTGACGAAGCCCAGTGCCCCGGTTGGAAATGGGCCGCTCGTGGAGCGCTCGGTCAACGTGCTCTGAACCGGGTCAGCGCGGTTGAGCGCCAAGGCGTAGACCTTGGAGGTGGCGGCTTGAAAATAGAGAAACCGGTCGCTCTGGGGCTCGTACACGAGCTCTTGGTTGTACGCGAGCGGCCCCGCCAGGTCGGTGCCCGACAGCACTTGCCGCCACGTGCGTTGCCGCGGGTCGTAGAGCGACAAGCCGAACTGGCCCAGGCTGACCACCTGCTGCGACAGCGGGTCCCATTCGAATGAGTGGAGCCCGGTCGCGTCGTCACCCTTCGCGGCCGAAAACGACCAGGTGCCGCCGTCGACCGAGAAGTGGGCGACGGTGCCGCTGAAGTCGGCGACGCGGGTGGTGCAGGTCAAGTTGAGTATGCCGTTGCGGCGAAAGAGCCCCAGCTCGCCGACGCCGGGCATCGCGAGAAACGTGTCTTGCGGGTCGTTGAGAATGGGCCGGGGGTACCCCCCGCCCGGGCCGGTGCGCCAGGCCGCGTTGACCTCGTCGTAGTTGGCTTGCGTGCGGTTGCCGCACAACGTGGGCTCGTACACCGCTTTCCACTGCAGGGTGTCGGGGTCGAAGACGAACAAGCTGTCGACTTGGGTGTTGCCACCCCCGAGCATGAAAAACCGGTGGTGCCGTCGGTCGTAGCGGAGCGTCGCTCCGTCGACGACGAAGTGGCAGCGGCCGGGGCTCTCGTCGGCGGGGGTCTCGCACCGAAACACCCCCAGGTCGATGGCGTCACCGGGCTTGAGTGCCGTCAACGTCGGGTTCGGAGCAAACGGCAGCCGGCACGCTTCGTTCGTCGGCACGCAGACGTTCTCGTCGGCACAGCAACGCCAGCCCTCGGCACACGGGCACGGTCGAAGCGTCTCCTGAACCGGCACGTAGCATGCGGCGAAGCACAGCAGCACGAACGCGAAGCGGCGGGTCATGACCGCTGACCAGTGAACCACGCTTTCATGACCGAGCACACCACTCGCAGCTCGTCGTCGGTCACGACGAGCGGTGGCATGGTGTAGACGAAGCGGCCGAATGGCCGCAGCCACACCCCGCGCGCCGCGGCGAATTCGCGCAGGCCATGCCAGGCGGCCGAATCAACCGTTTCGAGCACCGCCATGGCGCCGAACAGGCGCACCTCGCGAACCAGGGGGCTCGTGAAGCCGCCCAGCTCGGCGCTCAACACCGAGCCGATTCGTGCCACGTCGCGCAGGCGCTGCTCTTCGAAGAACACGTCGAGGCTCTCGAGCGCCACCGCGCACGCGAGCGCATTGCCCATGAACGTCGGCCCATGCATGAAGGCGTGTTCGGGCCGGCTCGACCAAAACGCCGAATACACGCGCTCGTTCGCGAGCGTGGCCGACAGACCCAGGTACCCGGCCGACAAGCCCTTGCCCAAGACGGCGATGTCGGGGGCGATGCCCGCGTGTTCACAGGCAAACAGCTGGCCGGTGCGGCCGAACCCGGTCGCGACCTCGTCGAAGACGAGCAGCACGTCGTACCGGTCACACAGCTCGCGCACTCCGCGCAAGTACGCCGGGTCGTAGGTCTGAAAACCGCCGTAGCCCTGCATGACGGGCTCGCACACGAACGCGGCGATGTCTGCGCCGTGGGCCGCGAACGTGCGTTCGAGTTCGGCCAGGCAACGCCCGAGCTCTTCGGGCTTGGCCGGCCAGCCGCTCGGGCGAGGGGCCCGAAATTGCGTCGGTACGAAGCCCGAGAACGCCGCGGTCATGGCGTCGTCGGGTTCGCCCACCGACATCGCTCCCAACGTGTCACCGTGGTACCCGCCCTCGAGCGAGACGAAGCGCACTTTGCCGTGCACCCCGCGGTTGACCCAAAACTGCACCGCCATTTTCAGAGCGACTTCGACGCCGACCGAACCCGAGTCTCCGAAGAAGCACCCGCGCATGGTGGGGTAGAGCGCGACCAGCCGCTCGGCCAGGTCGCGTGCGCCTTGGTGCACGAGGCCGCCGAGCATGACGTGCGCGAAGCGGGGCAGTTGGCGCTCGAGCGCCGCGTTGAGTCGCGGGTGGTTGTAGCCGTGCAACACGCACCACCACGAAGCGACGGCGTCGACCAACGTTCTGCCGTCGGCGAGGTGCAAGCGCGCGCCTTGGGCTTTGACGACTTCGAGCGGGGCGTGCATGGCGCCGAGCGGCGCGTACGGGTACCAGAGGGCTGGCGGGGCCATGCTCGAGCGTCTACCCCAACTGAACCTGGGAGGAAGTCAGGTCTGCCGAATGCCGACGACTTCACCGTACCCGCCGGGCAAGAAGAAGTCGGTGAAGCCCATGCCCATGATGCGGCACGCGGTGGTGGTGGCGTCGGCCGCGCGCGGGTTGCGGCGGGCCGAGGTGCCGTCTTCTTCAATGAGGTCGACGTCGACGCCGCGGCCTTCGGGCAACACGTAGTTGCCGATTTGCCGGTTCCCCGCGACGCCGCCGCCAATGTAGGTGACCGAGGTGAACGGGTGGTGGTCGTCGGGGCGGTTCCACATGCCGGCGGGCATCGACTGGGTGCCTCCGGTGGCCCAGCTGCGCGCGAATTCGCTGAACACCACGACGAGGGTGTCGTCGAGCATGGTCTTGCCCGGTTTGCCGGGCGCCGGCAGGTCTTTGAGCTGACCCACGAAGCGGGCGATGCAGTCCATCGACGCGCGCACGTGGGCGTAACCGAAGTCGTGGCCGTAGCTGCCGTTGTGGGTGTCGAAATACGGCGCGAGGTAGGTGTGCACGGTGCTGCACAAATCGCTCTTGAGCAGACGCAGGGTCATGTCGAGCGGCACTTCGAGGTCTTTCATGTAGAAGTTCGCGAGGCCGAAGTGGTACCCGAAGTTGCCGTCACCGTTGAAGTTCTTGAGGTACGGCACGTCGACCAAGCTCACCGAGCCGGGTGTCTTCTCGAGCAGGCCCGCGACGTTGCGCGACAACACCCGGCTGACCGACTCGAGGCCGCCCGCGAGCTGTTCGAGAAAGTCATCGGTCGCTTTGGTCGAGCGGCCTTGGTAGGCGCGCGCCCGGCGAATCGCGCGGGCTTCGAGGTCGGTTTGGCCGTTGGCGCCACGGGTGTTGAGCCCCTTCCACCACCAGTTGGCGGCCGGGTCGTCTGAGAGCGCGGCGCGAATGCTCTGGGTGTTCGGCACGTGCACCGGCGCGGCGGTCGGGGGCAACCCGCGCGCGACCGGCATGCCCCGCGCGTCGATGGCGACCGACGGCAGGGGCCGCGAATCGGCGAAGCGGCGGTGGAGGTAGTTGGCGACGACCGATTGCAAGGCCGGCGCCCGGTAGTCGGCTCCGGCGACCCCGCACATCGCTGCGATGTAGCCGCTTTGGTGCGCGTTCGTGCCTTGGTCGATGCCGTGCAGCACCGCGGTGTTCTCGTGCAATTTCCAATTGAGCCAGCCGTAGCCGAGCGGCGAAATGCCCTTGTTCCAATCGCGAATGGCGGGGTCGGTGGCGTCCCAACTCTTGGCCATGCGCAAGGGGGCGTACGCGCCGTTGGCCGGCCCCAGGGTGATGAGGTCGCTCGCGTTGAAGAAGGTGGGCTCTCCGTCGTACCCGCCCTTGGGCAGCACGCCGGTGGCGACCGACGCGTCGTCCATCGGCCACCACTGGTTCCAGAAGCGAACGCCGCCCGGTATGTAGAGCGTCACCAATTTCGTGGGGGCGTCGGCCGCCAGGTCGGCGCGCGCGTCGGCAATGCCGAAGCGCTCGAGCAGCGCGAGCTGGGTGGCGCCGAGGGTCAGTTGCAACAATTGTCGTCGTGAAGGCTTCATGGTCGTCAACGCCTCGTGCGCCTTGGTCGCGCCGCTTTCAATTCACGTCTCAAAACATGACCCACAGCGGGTCGCGCACGAAGCCCGCGCACACCGCCGTCCACGCGATGTCGGTGCCTTGGGGTTCGTACTTGGCGTACACCTCGTCGAAGACGGCTTGCACGTCGGCGTCGGTCGGCACTTCACCCAACATGCGTCGGTACAGGGTTCGAATGTTCGCCTTGATTTTGTCGCTCGCGGTGGCGCTTTTGTCTTGCAGGGTGACGGTGTTCAAAATGGCCTTGTTGCCCGTCTTCTTCACGGCAATCGAGCACCAGGCCTGGCTCGTCTGCACCAAGGTCTGCAGCGCCGACGGGCTCCAGATTTTCGAGCGCAGCCGGTATTGCATGATGTTGGGGCCTCCGAGCGCCTCGAAGCGGGCGCCGGCGCCGTAGTCGTTGGCGTAGAAGTACGCGAACCCGGGCGCCTCGTTCGGCGGCAACAGGCCGAGCTGGTGGCCGTCCATGTACCAGCCCTCCGGCGCTTCGCGGCCGAAGTCGGTGGGCACGAGGCCCAGCTGGTCCATCATCGATTGGCGAATTTCTTCGGCGGTGACTCGGCGCACGGTGATCGCGTCGGGGTCGGGGTTTTCGAGATCTCCGGGCTTTGGCGGCAAATTCGTCACCCAGTCGCGCAGCTCGGCCAATGAAATGAGCGTCTTCTTCTCGTCGAGCGCGGCTTGGTAGGTCTGCGAGAGCGGCATTTGGGTGAACGTGCCGGTGCCGTGCCCTTCGAGCAGCTTGATGAAGAGCGAGTCGTCGGGGTGCCCCGCGACGACGTAGGTGGGGTTGTAGACCAACAGGTCTTGAAAGCCCGACAGCTCGGCGAAGAAGGGCTTGGTCGACCCTTTGCCGTGGCAGCTGACGCACGCGCCGGCCAAGCGCTGCCGCACTTCGTCGTTCTTCGACGAGAAGCACACGACGCCGCCGTCGGGGCCGACGAGCGCGCCGTTCTCGCCGGTGGTGCCGTTGGTACCGCCCCGAATGCTGCCCGTGCAGGCCGCCGCCCCAAGCAACAAGGCGACCCCCGCGAGCGCCCACGTTCGAACGAGCGCGCGCATCACAGGCCCCTCCGAAAGGTGTCTGACATCAACAACGACTTGATGAACGGCTTGGCCTTGCGGTCGCCGGCCACGAAGTCGCGGGTCAGCTTGTTGAGAAAGCCGGCTTCTTTCGCGGGGTCAATGGGCCGGCCGACGTAGCGCTCGAAGAGGCGGCGCGCGGTGCACCGGTCGAATTCACCCGAAGCGACGAGAATTTTCGCAAAGCCCAAGGGCCCCATGGTGCCGTCGCCGTGCACCCCGAGCAGCGTCTTTTCGGTGGGCAACGTGTCGTAGATCACGGCCTCGGGGTTCGCCGCGATTTGGGCGGCGGTGATCGGCGTGAGCACGGTGTTCGGCTTCCACGAGTCTTTCCACCGGGCGTAGGGCGGGCCGCTGTAGGGGTACTGCCCCGACAATTGGTCTTTGGTGATGAGGTTGGGCCCAATGCCCGGCAAGAACGGCCACGGCACGTAGTAGGCGAGGCCGAAGTCCCACCGTTTGAAGAAAATGGCGGCGGGGTCAATCGACCGGTGGCAGTGCTGGCAGGTGCCGCTGGTGGCCGGGTCTCCCGAGTAGGGGCTGAATTGAATGTCGGCGGGGGGCGGCTGAAAGTCGTAGCACGCGAACGTCTCGAGCCACCGCGCGGCCCGCACCCGCTCGCGGGCGAACGCCGAATTCGCGCCGACCATGGTCAGCACGCCAGCGGCGGGTATGCCTGGGGCGGCCGCGGTGGTGGTGCGGGGGTCCCACTGGGTGTCGCGCGCCGACAACAGCCACGGGTTCAATTTCTGAAACTCGACTTCGCGCCAGGCCTGCGGGTCGTTCGGAGTGGGGTGCTGCGGGTCGCGCGGTGACGGGTCGGCGCCAGCGTTCCACCAGGTGGTGCCGTCGGTCGTTTGGTTGCCGGTTTGGCGGCCGAGCCGAACGTACAACGCGCGCAGCCAGTTGTTCGCGACCGTGTAGTTGCCGGTGACGAGGTCGGTGAGCGGCCGGTCGTACCAAACGAGGTGGGCAAAGAGCCGGGCCGGCTCCTCCCACGGGTGGCGACGCTGGGTGTCGAGGTCGTTCGAATTGCCCGAATTGAGGCCGACCAACGGCGCGCACCACACCAGGTTCGGGCCGCACCCGCACCCGGAGGGAATGCCCGGGTCGTAGTAGCCGCCGAAGGCAATGCCGCAATCAACGGTCTTGCCGTTCTTGTCGACGACCGTCTTCGTGGCCGTACCCGCCTTGCCCAGCACCGAGACCATGGTGCCCGGCGCCCACCAGGGTTCGACCGCATTGACTTCGACCGTCAGCGCGCCGTCGGTGCGGGGGTCGATGTCGTTGCACATTTTGCTGGTGTCGACGTTTTCGCCGTACTCGTACTCGCTGAAGTACGCGTTCGGGTGTTTGTCGTTGGCGCCGCACCGAAACAGGTGCCCCGACATGTCACCTTGGTACGCGTCGCCGATCGCGCCGGTCGTGTATTCAGACACCGGTATCAGGTCGTGGCCGAACTCGAGCAACTTGGCGTAGAACTTGGGGCTGCCCAACCCGTCGTCGATGGTTTGCTCGAGCACCTTCTTTCGGGCGGCGTCGTCGCTGGCGTTGACGACCGCGTCGTACTGGGCGTCGGTCGGCGTGGTGCCGGTCAGGGTGAGGGTAATTCGCCTCAACTCGCGAGTGGGGCTGAGCAGGTCGGTCGGCGGGGCACCCGCGTCGGGCACCGGGCAGAGGTCTTGAGCGAACGCCGCGCCGCTCAACGTCACCAAGAAAACCATCGTCAGACGGAGCACCCGCGGCCTCAGTGCAAACACGCGTCCACCTCCAGGCTGGTGGAGCTTCGCACCCTGTGCAGGTGGGTGTGGTGTTGACCGTCGGCCCCAGTTGTGGCGCTGGCCCCTCAGTGTGTTCGAAGGTGCGACCACGCCTGACAGGGTGTGATCTGGCGTGGTCAGGCAGTGGTCTATGACTGCTCCGATCGCCCTTCGACCGCGAAAGCCAAAGCCAAGAAACAACGCCGAATTCCATTCGGGGCTGCACTTTGCAGTGTGGGGGTTCATGCCCACCACGCTCCGCACCCGTCGTTTCGTCACCCTGTCGTTGCTGGCGGGTTTGCTGGTCGCCGCCGCCTGCAGCCCAGTGGGGCGAAACGCGGTCGGCCAGTGTTCGGCGACCAAGCCCTGCGCCACCGGCCAAACGTGTTTGCCGACGCTGCTGTGCGCGCCGAGCTGCACGTCAGACGCGCAGTGTGCCGGCGGTGGCAAGTGCGCGGCTGCGGGCGGCTGCGTCGCGGCGAGCGGGTGCGGCGGGAGCCTCGACTGCAAGGCCGGCACGGTCTGCAACGCTGGCACCTGCGAGGCGCCCTGTACGGCGACGAGCTGTCTGCCCGGCGAGCGGTGCACGAGCAGCGGCCGTTGCTTGCCCGCGGTCGACGGCGGTACGAGTGGCGGCGGCACGGGCGGTGGCGCCGGTACCGGAGGAGGCACGGGCAATACCGGTGACGGGGGCACCAACGGTGAAGTCTTCATCGAAGGCGGGCCCGTGACGTGCGTGCGGCAGGAGCTCTACGCGACGACGCCCGTGCAAGCGAACTTTCTCATCGTTCTCGACCATTCGGGCAGCATGGCCGACCCGGTCGGCGCGGCGCCCCAAAGTGGGACACCGCGGTTCAAGCGATTCGCACCATCACCGCGCAGGAGTCGCAAATGCGCTTCGGGTTGCAAATGTTCTCAGCGGCGAACCCGGCTTGCTTCGTCGGCAAGGTCGACGTGCCGGTGGGTGACAAGACGGCCACCGCCATCAGCCAAGCGTTGCCGGCGAAAGCCGACGGCAAGAACACCCCCATTGGTGGTGCGCTCCACCTGGCGGCGAGCAACATGGGCATTCTCGATGCCGCTCGCTCGAACAACGTCTTGCTCGTCACCGACGGCAAGGAGAACTGCAACGGGCAGCCGGTGAACGAAGTGAAGAAGTTGTTCGCGGCCGGCATCAAGACCTACGTCGTCGGGTTCGGTGGTGAAGTCGACGCGACGGGCCTCTCGTCGATGGCGACCCAAGGCGGCACCGCGCGCTCGGCGGCGACGAAGTACTACCAAGCCGACGACCCGGCCGGCCTGACGACCGCGTTCAACGCCATTGCGAACGGGGCGATGAACTGTGACTTGAAGCTGTCGGTGGCGCCTCCCGACGCGACCAAGATTTACGTGTACGTGAATGGCATTTTGCAGGCCCGCGACACCTCGCGCCGCAACGGGTGGGACTATTTGAGCGAGGGCAACCGGGTGCTGCTCTCGGGTGGCACCTGCGGGGTGTTGACCCAGAACCCGAATGCGAAAGTCACCATCGTGTACGGCTGCCCCGACGGCACCTTGGTGCCGGGTGGCCCCGGGTCGGTCTGTTCGGTCGCAGACCAGTGCGGGTCGGGCCGGTGCTCGGGCGGGGTATGCGTCGCTCCGGCGCTGCCCGACGGCAGCGTGTGCGCGACCAACGGTGACTGTGCCTCGGGCCAGTGCACCGCCGGCTTCTGCGAAACGCCCAACACCGGCAAGCCCGTCGGTTCGGCGTGCAAGGCCAACTCCGAATGCCAGTCGAACGAATGCTTCAACGGCTTTTGTACCAGCCCCATCAATTGAGGGTATGAGACGCGACCGTGGCGCGCCTGACCGAGCTCGAGCGACGACGTGAGCCGGCCCGGGCGGGCCCGGGCCGCGCCCCCGAGGCGGCGGTTGACCACGCCCCACCCGAGCGACCCGCGCCCAACCCCGACCAGTTCGAGCCGGGCCGCCGAATTTCGGCCGCGGTGTTGAGACGGGCGCTGGGCAGTCAACCGAACGGCGCCGTCGTGGCTCGGGCGCTGAGGGAATCGTTGCGGGTCGCCCCCGACGTGCTGACGCTCGACGCGGTGACCTGGCTTCAAAGCAACGCGGGCCAAATGAAGGGTCACGTCGCGAGGTACCAACGTGTGCTGACCGCGCACCTTCAAGGCGCCGAGCTGCTCGACGCCAACTTTGACGGCAAGCTCGACCCGAACGACCTCGCTTTTTTGCCCAGCGCCGACGGTGCGCGGTGAGTGTTCGCCGTTTGGGTGAAGCGCTGTGCAACCAGATCAAGATTTCCGCCGCCGTCATCGGCGCGTGCAGGCAATGGCGGCCGCTCACTTTGCCTTCGTCGACATTTCGCCTCGCGGGGAGTGGAAACAGGAATTTCCCCCGGCGTTCTTCGAGGGTGGGCCATACGCCTTCACCGTGAGGCCAGGCGTCAGGCCTTCAGACGCCGTCAACGCGGTCTTTGCGAACCCGGCGGCGTGCAAGTTCGAATGCGGCACGGCGATGACGCTCGTCTACTACCGAGCCTTGCTCGATTTGCTGGGCCCCAGAGACTTCGACCGGGTGTGCGCGAAGCTCACGCTCGCCCCGCACTCTCATGAGCCCCTCACTCCTTTTTACGCCGAGCAGGGCGGCATCGCCGACCCCGCCCGCCCCGAACACGCGCTCAAGCCCGGCGATCGCGGGTACCTCAAGAACTGGGAAGTGAGCCGCCAAGGGTTGTTCGGAGGGTGGCAGGGCGAAAACATCATCGCTTTGGGTGACGGTCGTTTCTACGGTCACCCGTTCGGCATCGAAACCGCCGAATCGATGATCGCCGCGCTCAACGCGTTGAGAAAACCCGGCTCGGCTCGCTCGGCCTCACTCACGAACTTGCAGGGCGGCCTGCGGCCCGAACTGTTCGCCGAAGACCTCGAACCTGACGAGCCCGAGCCATGAGGCAACACGGTCAGTACCCCTCGTTGCCTTTGCCGAACGTCGAAAGCGATTTTTTCTCGAGGCTGCGCGTGAGCCCTTTGCGTTCGACCGGGCTCGCCTGAAAATAATCGCGCCGAACCCGCTCGACTTGGTCTTGCCCGGCCAAGGCATCGGCGCTCATGCCGAAGAGGCGCTTCGCGCCGTCGAACAGACTGCCCGCGGTCGACACGTCGCCCCGCTCGTACGCCTGCGCGGCCGCCACGAGCTGCTGCTGGCCCTCGGCCGAAACCCCTCGCGCGAAAATCGCCTCGTCGCGGGTGGCCGCGAAGGCTTGGTCGCTGTCGACCACTGGCAGCGCGACCGAGACGCGCGTGCGCTGGTCAGACCCCTCGAGCGGTCGCCAGGTGACGGTGGCGGCGAATTGCGCCGCTTCGCCTTCGCGGCGGGGTCGCGACCGGAGCCGCAGCAGCACCTGGGTCGGTACGCCGGGTCGCAAGTCGGTGAGTGACAAGACCGCCCGGTCGCCGGTGTCGTTCGCTCGGCGCTCGACGTGGCGGCCCGGCGAGTCGAGCACCTCGAAGTCGCCAGCGTCGAGCTGCAGTTCGACGTTTCGCGCCACGGTGAGCCGAGCCGCGCTGACTTCGAGCGCCAACACCTCTTCGAGCGTCGCCGCGTCTTGCAGGTAGCCGTACATGCCTCCGCCCACCTCGGCGAGGTGTTGCATGAGCACACCGTCGTAGTCGGCCCCCACCCCCAGCGCGGTCACCGTGTTGCCTTGCCGGTGGAGCGCTTCGGCGTGCCGCGCGAGGGCCTCGCCCTGCAGGCCCAGCGTTGGTTGCCCGTCACTGACGAGCACGATTCGTCGCGCGCCTGCGGCTTGGTCGAGCGCCGCCCCCGCCCGTTGAAGGGCTCCCGAAATGAAGGTGCCCCCGGAGGCCTCCATTCGGTCGACCGCCCGGTGCAAGGCCGCGCGGCCTTCGGCGTCGGTGCGGGTGAGCGGGGTGGCGGTGACGTCGCTGCCGAACGAGACGAGCGCCAATTCGTCTGAATCGCCCAGCAAGTCGACCAAGCGGTGCGCCGCGTTCTTGGCCGAGGCCAACTTCTCGCCGGCCATCGAACCGGAGTGGTCGAGCGCGAGGGCGAGCGAGACGCGTTCGGCAGGTTTGGCCGCGCCGAGCAGCGTGACCGTCAGCTCGGCGAACACTTCGCTGCCAGGGGCTTGCACCGAACCGTGGCTCGTGCGCGCCTCGAGTTTGACCGTACCGTCGACCGACTCGGTGCTGACGGGCTTCGGCTGAAGCGGAGTGGAGCGGGGCTTGGTCGACGTCGCGCCCACCGCTCCGAGCAGGAGCAGGCCGGCGGCCCCGAGCAGCAGGTGGGTTTTGGTGATGGCGTGGTTGGTCATGCCGCGACGGTTTCATGCGAGCCCGCCCGGTGACATCGGGCGAAGATCGAGGTCGGCCGAACGACCGTCGGTCAACCGACCGATGCCGTCAGCGCAGGCGGCGGTGCTGCAGCGCCGGCAGGGTGCGCCGCACGCGCTGCAACAGCTCGGTGTTGAACTCACCGAGGGCCAGGCCTTCGCCTTCTGAAGCGCGCGCGGTGACGAGGCCCCACGGGTCGACGAGCATGGCGTGACCCCAGGTCAGGCGGTCTTTCGGGTGCCGCCCCTGCTGCGCCGGAGCGAGCACGTAGGCCTGGTTCTCGATGGCGCGGGCGCGCAACAGCACCTCCCAGTGGTCTTTGCCGGTCGCGAGCGTGAAGGCCGACGGCACCGTGAGCAGCGTCGCCCCCGCGTCGGCATGGCGCCGGTACAGTTCAGGAAAACGCAGGTCGTAGCAGACCGACAAGCCGACTTGGCCCACGTGCGGCGCGTCGACGGTGACGACGTCGGCCCCGGGGGCAACCGCGGCCGACTCGCGGTAGGTCTGGCCGTCACCCACTTCGACGTCGAAGAGGTGAATTTTTCGGTACACCGCGAGCCGTGCCCCGTCGGGCCCGAACAGCACGCTCGTGTTGAACAGCCGGTCGCCGGGCGCTCCGGTCTCGAGCACCGAACCGGCGAGCAGCGAAATGTCGAGTTCTTTGGCCAACAACGACAAGTGGGTCAGGGTCGGGCCACCCAGCGATTCGGCGGCCGAAGCCCGTTCGGTTTCGGGGCCGAGCCACGAGAAGTTCTCGGGCAACCCGACGAAGCGGGCGCCGAGCTTCGCCGCGCGGCGAACGAGGTTCGTCGCCGTCTCGACGTTGCGGGCTTTGTCGGCGCCGCTCGTCATTTGCACAGCCGCGATCAAGGTCGTCATGGGTGGTGCCCTCTGGTGAAGCGCTTTCTACGCCCCGCCCCCGCTACCGGCCAGGTCTGCCTTGTGTCAGTACGGGCACTTGCAGCCAAGCCCCGCGCCGGGCGAAAGGCCGGGGTGTCGTTGTTTACAGCAGGCGCCCGAATGACGTAGAGGCACCCGCGAGGCTGGTCGTCTCGGTGTGGGCATGAGGCCTACACCAAAAAGCCGAACTGCATTGTCATGGCCGAGTCGAACCCACGTCAGCTGATTGAAGACCGAGCGCGAGCGCTCGCCGACCCGTTGTTGGCCGGT
Source organism: Myxococcaceae bacterium (assembly GCA_044225205.1). Taxonomy (GTDB): domain Bacteria; phylum Myxococcota; class Myxococcia; order Myxococcales; family Myxococcaceae; genus JAEUJT01. Next base: position 22,729 of record JBGAIY010000016.1, read on the forward strand.
GAGGGTCTCGAACTGCTCGACGTGGAATTTACGAAAGAAGCCGGGGCGGGTTGGGTGTTGCGGCTGTTCATTGACAAGCCGGGCGGCAAGGTCGGGGTCGACGAGTGCACGGTGGCGAGCAACGTGCTCAACCCGGCGCTCGACGTCGAAGACTTCATACCCCACGAATACAGCCTCGAAGTGTCGAGCCCGGGCGTCAACCGGCCGCTCAAAAAGAAGGCGCACTACGAGCGCGTGGTGGGTCAAAAAGTTCGAGTCAAAACGTTCGGCCCCATTGGCGAGCCTCCCCGCAAGAACTTCGTGGGCACGCTCAAGGCCATTGGTGACGACACGGTGCAGGTCGAAGTCGACGGGGCGGGCGCTTTTTCGATACCGCTCAAAGACATCGCGAAGGCGAACCTCGAGTTCGAGTTCTGAAGTTTGAAAGCCGTTTCCGCAGTCAGCAGCACGTCGTTTTCACATAGCTCCCGAAGTCTGGGGAGCGACATACAGGCGAGTTTCTCGCCGAGGAGCACCACATGACGCCCAACGCAGCCACGCTTCGCCTCGATGATGTTTTGACCCAAGTTGCCAAAGACAAGGGCATCGACAAGGCCATTCTCATCGCCACTCTCGAAGACGCGATGAAGACCGCCGCGAAGAAGCACTTCGGTCAAGACCGCAACCTCGAAGCGAAGTTCGAAGCCGAAAAGGGCGTCGTCGAAATCTTTCAGGCCATTCAAGTGGTCGACGTGGTGACCGACCCGATCATGGCGGTGAACCAAATTACCGTCGAGCAAGCGGCGACCCGCGGCATGGAAGTGCAGCCCGGCGACGAGCTCGTGTTTCAAATTTTCTACCGCGACGAAGACGCGGCCGAAGCGAAAGCGCAAGACGAGCAGTACGGCGACATCTTGGGCCTCAAGACGTTTCGGCGCGGGTTCGGCCGCATCGCCGCGCAGACGGCGAAGCAGGTGCTCTTGCAGCGCACCCGCGACGTCGAACGCGAAAACGTGTTCAACGAGTACAAAGACCGCAAAGGCGAAATCGTCACGGGCATTGCCCGCCGGCTCGAGCGCGGCAACCTGATCGTCGACCTCGGCCGCGCCGAATCGGTCTTGCCGGTGCGCGAACAGGTGCCGCGCGAAGTGTACCGCCCGGGCGACCGCGTGCAGGCCTTCGTGCTCGACGTGCTCCGCGAGTCGAAGGGGCCGCAGATCGTGCTGTCGCGCGCGTCGGTCGCGCTGCTCACCAAGCTCTTCGAAATGGAGGTGCCTGAAATTGCCGAAGGCATCGTCGTCATCGAAGCGGCCGCTCGTGAGCCGGGCCGCCGTTCGAAGATCGCCGTGTCGAGCCGCGACGGAGACGTCGACCCGGTCGGCGCGTGCGTCGGCATCAAGGGCAGCCGCGTGCAAGCGGTCGTGCAAGAGCTGCGCGGAGAAAAAATCGACATCGTCGAGTTCGACGAAGACCCGGCGCGCTTCGTGTGCGCGGCCCTGGCTCCGGCCGAAGTCTCGCGCGTGATCATCGACGAAGCCAACCACGCGATGGAAATCATTGTGCCTGACGACCAGCTGTCGCTGGCCATCGGCCGCTCGGGCCAGAACGTGCGGCTCGCCGCCCAGCTCACCGGGTGGAAGCTCGACATCAACTCCGAGAGCCGCGTCAAAGAAATGCGCGAATTCGCCGAACGGTCGTTGGGCGCGCTGCCCGGCGTGAACGAAATGCTCGTCGAAACGCTCTACGCGCACGGCTTTCGCATGGCCAAAGACATTGCCGACGCGAACCCCGAAGTGCTCTCGCAGATACCCGGCCTCGACCCCGCCAAAGTCGCGGCGATGCAAGAGGCCGCGCGTGGCCAAATCGGCAGCGACGACGACGCGTTGCGCGCCCTCGAACAAGAGCGCGAGCGCAAGAAGCTCGAAGAAGACCGCAAGCACCCCGACGAACTGAGCCAAGACGAACGGCTGGCTCGGGTGCGCGGCATCGGCACGACGAACTTCGAGTCGTTCAAGGCCAGCGGGTACCACACGGTCGAAGACATCGTGAAAGAGGCCGACTTGCCGCGCTTGGGCAACGTCTCGGGCATCGGCATCAAAAAAGCCCGTCAGATCAAGGCGGCCGCCGAGCACTATTTGCAAGAAGAGAACAAGCGGCGCACCGAGCTCGACGCTTTGCGCGGCAAGCCGTCGGCGTCGATTGCGGCACCGGCGGCACCGGCCGCGGCCACCCCGTAACCGCACTGGGGTGAGCGCGCCGATTCGTACCTGTTTGGGCTGTGGACAGAAGCAGCCCAAACACCAGCTGTACCGGGTGGCCCTGGCGGCCCCCGGCGAAACGGGGGGTGGCGTGAAGGTGGTGGTCGACAAAACGCAGTCCGCCCCGGGCAGGGGGGCGTATCTTTGTGGTGCCGGCTGTGTGAGAGCGGCAATGAAGAAAAAGGCCTTCCAGCGGGCATTGAAAACCAACGTGGAGCTGGACGTGACCAACCTGGAGGCAGCCCTGCAGTCAGCCTGAATTGAATGACGCGAAGTTGAACACTCGTTGCTGGCCGTGCCCGTGCCGCGCTCAAAGCCGAACCGAAGCGTCGCCCGAAGTCACCGTGTCAGAGCCGTAACGTCGAAAGAACAAGTCGTCGCCCGTCACCCGATTCGAGCTGAAACCCTTTCGTCGGTTTCCAGTGTTTCTGGAGCCGTTCTGAAGTACGCGGAGAGCTGCCTATGTCAAAGAAGCGCGTTCACGAGATTGCCAAAGAGTTGAAAGACAACCACGGCATCGAACTCGACAACAAAGCCGTTGTGACCGAGCTGCAGTCGCTCGGGTACGACGTCAAGAGCCATTCGTCGTCGCTTGAAGACGACCAAGCCGTCGCCGCCGTTCAACGCATTGTCGACAAGCGCAAGCCGAAGGCCGCGCCGCCGCCGGTCGCGCCCAAAGGCTTCGTCGTTCGCCGCAAGGTGGGTGAGTCGACCGTGCAGACGGCCGTCGCCCCTCCGACGGGCGGCCCGTTGATTTCGAAGCCGGTGGGCATGCCGCCTCCGGTGGCAGAGACCGAGAACGTCGCCGCGACCGCCGCGGTCGAGACCGCTCCTCCGGTCGAGGCCGCCCCGGCCACCGCAACGGCCAACATGAATGTGAACGTGAACGTGAATGCCGCTTCGGCGGTCGTGGCTCCTCCGGTTGAACCCCCCGCGCCGGTGGCGGTGGCGGCAGTGGCCGCGGCGCCGGTGACGGCCCCGGGTGCCGGTGGCCCCGGCCGCCGCGGCGGTGCCGGCCGCGGCCGTTCGGGTGCCCGCGGCGGTCGCTTCGGCTCCGCGCGCTCGGCCGTCGGCGGCGCGCACGTCGGCGCCCCGCGGCGCCAGCGGCGTTGGCGCCTCCCCGGCGGCGGTGCCTCCCATGGTTCGCCAAGGCATCGGTGCGCGGGCCTCGGCTCTCGCCCCGGCGTCACGGTTCGCCGCAAATCGGCGGCCCCGCGGCGGGAGCGACCGCCACGGGCTTGGCCACGCCCAGCGGGCCTCCCAAGCCGCTCATGCCGACCGCGACGCAAGCCGTTGTGGTCAGCCGGCCGCTCATTGCGATCAAGCGCGTGACGCCCACGCACCAAGCGAACCGCTACCCCACGGCCCCGGGCAAGAAGGCCATTGGCGAAGTTCGTGAATTCAAGGTGGTGCTGAACCAGTTCGGCGGTGGCGCGAAAGACTTCGTCGACGTTTCGAAAGCGAAAGAAAAGAGCGCCGGGGCACGGGCCGCACCGCCAAAGACAAGGCGGGCGAAGGCACCGCGTCGACCGACTACCGCGAGCTGATTTTCGGCCGAGTGTCGATACCGATTCGCGGCAAGAAGAAGAAGCCCACCAAGAAGGGCCAGAAGACCCAAATCACCGAAATGGCCGAAGAAAAAAAGGTCATCAAGGTGCAAGACGGCATCACCGTCAGCGACCTCTCGCAGCGCATGGGCGTCAAGACCACCGAGCTCATCAAGAAGTTGATGGCGTCGGGCAAAATGGTCACCGCGACCATGACCATCGACGCCGAGACGGCCGGCGTCATTGCCCTGGGCTACGGGTGGGCGGTGAAGAAGGTCGGCTTCGAGGTCGAAGACTTCTTGCCGAAGGTGGTTGACGCGCCCGAAGACGTGATTTCGCGGCCTCCGGTGGTCACGGTCATGGGTCACGTCGACCACGGCAAGACGTCGTTGCTCGACGCGATTCGCCAAGCGAACGTGGCGGCCGGCGAAACCGGTGGCATCACCCAGCACATCGGCGCGTACACGGTGAAGTCGTCGCACGGCGACATCACCTTTCTCGACACTCCGGGCCACGAGGCGTTCAGCGCCATGCGTTCGCGCGGTGCCAACATCACCGACGTGGTGGTGCTGGTCGTCGCCGCCGACGACGGCGTCATGCCGCAGACCAAAGAAGCCATTCAGCACGCGCAGAAAGCCGAAGTGCCCATCGTCGTCGCCATCAACAAGATGGACACTCCGGGCGCCAACGCTGACCGCGTGAAGAAAGACTTGGCCGACAATGGCTTGCTCGCCGGTCTCGGCGAAGCAGAAGACCGGGCTCGACTTGCTGCTCGAGAACATTTCGCTGCAAGCCGAAGTGCTCGAACTCAAAGCCAACCCGTCGCGGCCCGCCCAAGGCACGATTCTCGAAGCGTTTCTCGAAAAGGGCCGCGGCCCGGTCGCCACCGTGCTCGTGCAAGAAGGCACGTTGCGCAAGGGCGACGCCGTGGTCACCGGCACCCACTACGGGCGCGTGCGCATGCTGGTCAACGACAAGGGCCAGACCATCGACGAGCTCAAGCCCGGCTACTCGGCCGAGGTCATTGGGCTTTCGGGCGTACCCACCGCGGGCGACGTCATTCACTCGGTCGCCGACGAAAAGGCCGCCAAGCAGATCGCCGACCACCGCATTTTGAAAGCGCGCCAAGCCGAGGCGGGCAAGACCTCGCGCGAGACGCTCGACGACTTGCTGGCCAAGCAAAAGGTCGCCGACCAGAAAGAACTCAAGGTCGTGCTCAAGGCCGACGTGTCGGGTTCGCTCGAGGCCGTGGCCGACGCGGTCACCAAGCTGTCGACCAAGAAGGTCAAGGTCACCATCGTGCAGAAGAGCGTCGGCATGATGACCGAGACCGACATGAACAACGCCGCCGCGTTCGGGGCAGCCGTCATCGGCTTCAATTCTCGGCCCGAGTCGGGCGCCGAGTCGGCCGCGAAAGCACTCGAAGTGAAGTGGGCCACCTACGGCATCATTTACGAGCTGCTCGACGGCATCACCCACATGATGGAAGACTTGCTCGAGCCCATTCGCGTCGAGAAGAAGTTGGGCAAGGCCGAAGTGCGCAACCTCTTCAACGTGCCGAAGCTCGGCGTGGTCGCGGGTTCGTCGGTCACCGAAGGCACGCTCAAGCGCTCGGCGCACGTGCGGGTGTGGCGGTCGAACAAGCAGATCTTTCAAGGCAAGCTCGCCAGCCTCAAGCGCTTCAAAGACGACGTGCGTGAAGTGGCTCAGGGTTTCGAATGCGGTATTGGCATCGAAGGGTTCGCCGAAATTCAGGCCGGCGACGTCATCGAAGCCTACGAAATCGAGGAGATTCGGCCCTCGCTCAACTAGCGGCCGTTGCTTGACCGGCGCCAGCGCGGTGGGTGCGCGCGGCGCCGTGTCGGTCGGCCGATTTGTGCTCTGTGTGGCAAACGTGCTGGTGTTTCAGCTTTGGGGCGGGTGTGCGTCAGTTGCGTTGGAGTGCCCATGTTCGTCTGCGTAGCGCGCATTACCCTCGACATACCCGCGGCGGGTTCGCTGAAGGCCAAGCGCCAGGTGCTGCGCCGGGTCACCGACCGGGTGAAGGCCAAGTTCAACGTGTCGGTCGCTGAAGTCGAAGACAACGACGTGTGGAACCGGGCCGTCGTCGCCCTGGCGGTGGTGGGCAACGACAAACGCCACGTCAACGAGCAGATGGACAAGATTCTTCAGTTCGTCGACGACATGTACGTCGCCCCCATTGCTTCGCGAGAACTCGAAATTTTGTCGTTTGGTGACCAGTTGTTTTCGGGCTCGACGGGCGCGCCCGACCTGATGGCGCTGACGATACCCAAGGGCGAGCGTTCGTTGGCCGAAGCCGAGGGCCTCGGCGACTGGGACCGCCGCCACGAGCGCGTGCCGCCTCCGTCGATTTCGGCCCCCCGGCCCAAGGCGAGCGCCCCCCGGCCCAAGTTGTCGCTGGAAGACGCCAAAGCCGTCGCACGTTCATTGCGCAACCGCCGCGAGTGGGAACAGCGCGGCGGCAAGGCCCCGACCGGGTCGCGCAAAGGTGAAGTGGCAGTCGAACCTGAACACGAAGAAGACGACGCATGAGCTCGATTCGCCCAGAACGCGTCGCGCAAGAGATACAGGCCGCCGTGGCCGACATTCTCACCCGCGGCATGATCAACGACCCCCGAGTGGGGTTCATCACCGTCACCGGCGTGAAGGTGTCGCCCGACTTGTCGGTGGCCCAGGTCTTTTATTCGATGATCGGCACCGACGCGCAGAAGGCCGAGACGCACGCGGGCCTGACCGCCGCCAAGGGGTTCGTGCGCCGCGAAGTCACCAAGCGGGTGAAGCTGCGCATTTCGCCCGAAGTGTTCTTCACCTTCGACGGCTCGCTCGAAGAGGGTGACAAGATCGAGCGCTTGCTCAAACAAGTGCGCGACAAGGAAGGTTGGTAGCCGGCCATGAGCGTCGACGGGGTGCTGGTGGTCGACAAGCCGCAGGGCCCCACGTCGTTCGACGTGGTACGCGACGTGCGCCACGCGCTCAAGGTGCGCAAAGCCGGCCACACCGGCACGCTCGACCCCATGGCGACCGGCGTGCTGCCCATTTGTTTGGGCGACGCCACCCGCATTGCCCAGTACCTGACCGACGGCGACAAGGCGTACGAAGCCGTCATTCGCTTGGGCGCCGAGACCGACACGCTCGACGCCGAAGGCCAAGTCGTCGCGCAGTACCCGGTGCCCGCGTTGACCCGCGAAGTGCTCGAGGCCGCGCTCGAACGCTTTCGGGGCCGCATTCTGCAGACGCCGCCCATGTATTCGGCCATCAAGGTCGGGGGCAAACGGCTGTACGAGTTGGCCCGCGCCGGCGAAGAAGTCGAACGCAAAGCGCGAGAAATCACCGTGTTTTCGCTCGAGCTGCGCGACTTTTCGGCGACCGACGTGCGGCTGTTCGTCAAAGCGTCGAAGGGCTTTTTCGTGCGGTGCCTGGCCCAAGACCTCGGCCGAGCCTTGGGCAGCGGAGCCCATTTGATCGCGCTGCGCCGGGTCGCCAGCGGGCCCTTTACGGTGGCGCAGGCCGTGCCGCTCGCCGAAATCGTCGCGCAGGGGCCGGCCATCGTCGCGAAACTGATTTCTGCCGAGGCGGCGTTGACGTCATTGCCGTCGGTGACCGTTTCGGCCGCCGCCGCAGTGCAAGTGCTCCACGGCGTTCAAGTCGAGACGTCGGTTCAAGAAGGCCTCGTTCGGGTGCTCGGCCCCGACGGAGAGCTGTTGGCTCTCGCCGACGCCGACCGTGGGCGGCTCAAGTATCGTCGTGTGCTCGCGCGCCGGGCTTCACCCAAAGACACCGGGCCCTGAAGCGCTCGGGCGTGGCTCGAGAGGCGCGCTGAGGCAGGCAACGCGGAGAGGCGTGAATTCGCCGTCGCGCTCGAACGATGTTCGCGTGACCGGCGCGCGGTGTTCGCCAGCGTGGGGGCGTGAGGTCCGGAAACTCCGCGTCGACCAGATGATGGGTGTGTGAAAGCGCGCCGTGCTGCCCAACGCACGAGGCGCGAGTGGCGGCCCTGAACTCGGAGAGAGGCGCCGCTCGCCGAACTTCGCGAGTGGTGAGAGGCGAGTCGAACGAGGCCGCCCATGTCCCGTTTTGCCCCGGAGCCGGTGCGGCGCCGGTGGTGTCGTCCTTGGCGTCTACGACTGACGCCGAGAGTGCTCCGCTTCGGGTCAGTTCGAGGTACAGGCGCGTTCGCGTTGAGCCAACTTTGGGGGTTCGTGATGCGTCGTCTGATCGTGTTGTTCGTGAGTGCAATGGTGGCGGTGTCGTGCGGCGTTTCTGCGGGCGGCGGTGTCGATTCAACCGGCCAGGCACCGAGCTCGCTCAGAGGCCACCGAACGCCCCCTCCTTCGTTGGCGTCGAAACCGCTCGGGCCCGAAGGCGTTGCAGGCTCGTGGACGACGAAGACCATACCGTTCGTGGCGAGCACGATGCTGTTGCTGACCGACGGGCGCGTGTTGGTGCAAGAAGAGAATTTGCCCAAGTGGCACCTGCTGACCCCCGACAGCACCGGCTCGTACCTCAACGGAACCTGGTCGGCCGCCGCGTCGATGTCGAAGGGCCGACTCTATTACGCGTCGGCGGTAATGGCCGACGGCCGCGTCGTGGTGTTGGGCGGCGAGTACACGGGTGGCTCGAGTCAGACCGAAGACAACACCGCGGAGATGTACAACCCCGTGACGAACACCTGGTCGGCCATGTCGACGCCGGGGTGGGCCGAAATTGGAGACGCGGCGAGCACGGTCTTGGCCGACGGCCGGTTGTTGCTGGGCTCGCTGGCCGACACCCGCACCGCCCTGTGGGACCCGACCACCAACGTGTGGTCGAACCCGGGCACCAAGTTGACCGCCAGTGACGAAGAAACGTGGGTGCTCTTGCCCAACGGTTCGGTGCTGACCATCGACTGCAGCCGCACCCGAGAATCGGAGCTGTGGGTGCCCGGCAAGGGGTGGCTTGAGGCCGGCGCTGTGCCCGTCGACGTGGTCGAAGCGTCATCACAAGAAATTGGCCCCGCGTTCTTGCTGCCCGACGGCCGTTCCATCTTCATCGGCGCGACGGGGAAGACCGTGGTGTGGACGCCCGGCACCGGCACTTCTGGCTCGTGGAGCGTCGGCCCCAACTTGCCGGTCGAAGCGCAAGGGCAGTCGATCGCGAAAGACTCTCCGGGCGTGCTGTTGCCCGACGGCCACCTCTTGGTGACCGCCGCGCCCGCGGGCTCGAGCGGCTGGGGCGGGCCGACGTTCTTCTACGACATCAACCCGACCACCAACCCGATGGTGATCACGCCGGTGACGCCGCCTGGCAACAACGCGCAGCCTCCCTACGAGGGGCGACTCATGCTGCTCCCGAGCGGTGAGTTGATGTACACGCAGGGTACGGCGCAGGTGGCCTTTCATGCCGCGGTCACGGCGTCACTGAGCGCTCCGGTCGTGACCGACGTGCCCACGTCGCTCGCTCCAGGCGCCAGCGTGTTGCTGAAAGGCAAAGGCCTCAACGGCCTCTCGCAAACCGTGATGTATGGCGACGACGCTTCGAGCGCGACGAACTACCCGCTCGTGCGCCTTACCAACGTCACTACTGGCGTCGTCACCTATGCTCGCACCTTCGGGCATTCGAGCATGGGCGTCGCGACCGGCGACGCCATCGTCAGCACGAACGTCGCCATTCCTGCGAACATTGGCGCAGGCTCATATGAGCTTCGCGTCATTGCCAATGGCGTGCCGTCGGCGGCCGTCGCGGTCACGATCACCGGGTCGACGTGCGCGGGTTGCATCGACGGTTCGGGCGCGTGCCAGGCCGGCAATTCGAGCAATGCTTGCGGCGCTGGAGCGGCGATGTGCGTGGTCTGCTCGTCGAATCAGAGCTGTGTCTCTGGCGTTTGCTCGGGCGGCTCAGGCGGCGGTGCCGGTGGCGGCTCAGGCGGCGGTGCTGGTGGCGGCTCAGGCGGCGGTGCCGGTGGCGGCTCTGGCGGCGGTGCCGGTGGCGGCTCAGGCGGCGGTGCCGGTGGTGGCTCAGGCGGCGGTGCAGGTGGCGGTGCCGGTGGCGGCTCAGGTGGCGGTGCCGGTGGCGGCTCGGGTGGTGGCTCGGGTGGTGGCTCGGGCGGCGGTGCGGGTGGCGGATCCGGGTCGGACACGGTGCTCGAAAATGCGACGCCCGTGAGCGGCCTCTCGGGTGCGAGCGGTTCGTCGTCATACTTCGTTCTCAACGTGCCTGCGGGTCAGGGGAACCTGACGTTCAACATGTCGGGAGGCACGGGCGACGCCGACCTGTACGTCAGCAACGGCTCCAGGCCGACGACAACGTCGTATCAGTGTCGGCCGTACAAATCGGGCAACGCGGAGTCGTGTTCGTTCACCAACCCAGCGAGTGGCCCGTGGTACGTCATGCTCCGAGGTTACGCGGCGTACGCGTCGGTGACGTTGACGGGCTCATACGGTGGCGCTCAACAGAACACGGTCGTGTTGCAGAATGGCACTCCGGTCACTGGGCTGTCAGGCGCCAGCGGTTCGACCCTGGGCTTCAAGATCTCCGTGCCCTCGGGTTCGGGCACCGTCACCATCACGATGACGGGAGTGAACGCCACCGGCGACGCCGACCTCTACGTTCGCAAAGGGAGCGCGCCGACGCTCACCACGTTCGATTGCCGCCCGTACAAGTCTGGCAGCAACGAAACGTGTACTTTCACCGCTCCGAGTGGCGACTATTTCATCAACGTCTACGGGTACTCGGCCTTCACCGGAGTCACGCTCAAGGCTTCGTATTAGATCGAGCTTCGTTCGCGTGCAGATGGGCGTGCGGCCGTAACCGGTGCAGTTGACTTGGGCTTTCAAGCACGGCGCAGCTCAACGCGACCGAAGCGGTGAACGCGAGTTCGGCCCGTGCTGCTCACGTGGCTCCATTCGAACTCGCAGCGCCTCGATGAGACGGGCGAGCACGAGCCCCGGCGCCGGTCGTTCTCGTCGAACTGTTCGACGCGAAGAACGCCCCGCGCGCCGGGGTCACCCGTGCCCGAGCAGCCACCACCAGGCCGGTACGGTGACCAAACTCAGTGGCGTACCCACCGCGATGAGCGCCGCGGCCAGGCGGGCGTCGAGCTTGAACTCGGTGGCAATGACACCGGCGGTCACCATGGGGGCCATGGCGGCTTGCGCGACTGCGACGCGTTCGACCTCGCTCACCGGCCCCGAGTGCACGAGCTTCAAGAACGCGAGCACGCAGGCCGGTGCGAAGAGCAGCTTCCACCCGAGCCCGAGGGCGACCCGCGGCCCATTGCCGGTAAGCGCTGAAGGGTCGAACTGCCACCCCACGCTGGCCAACGCGAGCGGCGTGAGCATCGCGGCGAGGCGTTCGAGCACCCCGTCGACCGCGTCGGGAAACTCGAGCGAGCGGGTCGCCAACGCCACGACCAACGCCACCACGGGTGGAAACGTGAGCAGCCGACGCACGAGCGCCGAGGGTGAAACGTGCTGACCCCCGAGGTGCGTGGCGAGCGGTATGGCCCCCAGTGACAGCGTCACGAACGTACCGAGTTGGTCGACGACCGCGGCGAGCGCCAAGGCGGGCGGGCCGCCGAGCGTGCTGACCAGCGGCAGCCCGACGAACGCCGTATTGCCGAGGCCGGCGCACAGCGCCAGGGCCCCGGCGACCGGGCGGCGGTCTTGCGGGGCACCCTTCACCCACCACAGGGCCACGGCCGCCGGCACCCAGAAGACACCCCAGACCGCAATGACCGCGGCCACGAGCTCGGCGCGCAGCGGCACCGCGTGAATCAGGCGAATCACCAGCGCGGGCATCGACACCCAGAGCACCCAGGCATTGATGACTCGGTGTGACTCGGCGGGCAGCCCGCTGAACCGCCGGGCGACGACGCCGAGAAAGAAACAGCCGATGAGCAACACCACGTTGGTCATGAGACGTTTCGGTGCTTCGCGGGTCGCCCTTCGGTCACTGATGTGGGGCCATCACCGCCAGCACGTCGGCCCCGTAGAGAGCCAGCCGCTTGGGCCCGAAGTACGGCACCCGGCCGAGCGCTTCGAGGTTCTGGGGGTTGGTATCGGCCAGGTCGTCGACCAGCGAATTCGGCAGCACGACCGATGGCGTGACCTTGCGCTTCGGGGCGACCTGCTTTCGCCAGTCGAGCAGCGCTTCGGCACGACGGCGCTTTCGCGGGTCTCGGCCCTTGCGGTCGTCGGGCAGCACCAACTCGCCTCGCGCGTTCTGCTGTGTCAGCTGCTCGAGCTGCTGCAAGACGGTTTCACCGTGCTGGCGGGTAAACGCCCCCCGCACGCCCTCGAGCCGGCCCAAGTCGCGCACCGTCTTGGGCAGCTTGGTGGCGATCGACACGACGGCGGTGTTCGACAACATGCGCCCCATGGGCACGTCTTCTTGCTCGGCCAATTGAAGCCGCAGGGTGTGCAACCATTGCGCGACGAAATGCGAAAGGCGCTGCTGTTCGGTCGAGACCCCCTGGGTGGGGAGCTTGAACTTGTAGGGGCCGCTTTGGTCGGGGCGCTCGGCCGCTTCGTCGGCGATTCGCTGGCAGTCGAGCGTCACTTCTTCGAGAATGTCGGCCGTCGCACACGCCTCTCGAACCCAGCGACCGACTTCGACGAGGTAGCGAACGTCGTCGGCGATGTAGGCCCTCAGTTCGGCGGGCAGGGGGCGAATCGAAAAGTCAGACTGCTGGTGTTCTTTGGCCAGCTGCTTGCCCAGCTTTTCGAGCACCAAGTCGGCCAGCCCGACCTTCGGCCAGCCGAGCAGCGTGACGGCGCGGTGGGTGTCGAACAAGCCCTTCACCCGAATGCCGGCCTCGGCGAGGTACTGCAGGTCGCCCATGGCGGCGTGAAAGAACTTGGTTTTCGCCGGGTTGGCGAAGTCGGCCGCGAGCGGCGCGAGCGACACCTCGGGGGCGAGGGTGTCGATCAAGAAAATGCGCTGACCGGTACCCACCTGCACCCAGCACAGGCGCGACCGAAAATGGTGCATGGCGTCGGCTTCGACGTCGACCGCGACGTCGGCCGCGCTTGAAACGGCGGTCGCGGCTGCCGTCACCTGTGACGCCGTAGTGACGTCGTTCACCTCATCGGGAATAGACACTGCGCTCCCTCTAGCAAAAAGGCCCAGACTGTGGGCAAAAGGCGCGGCACCCGTGCATTTTTCGCCGGAGTGAAGGGCAGGCTTCGAACCATGAGCGAGCTCGTCAAGCTTGAAAAGAGTCTCCTCTCGCACGTCGGCAAGGCGGTGCATGAGTGGTCGCTCATCGAGCCGAATGACCGAATTTTGGTGGCCATTTCGGGCGGCAAAGACTCGTACACCATGCTGCACCTGTTGCGGCAGCTGCAGCGGCGGGCGCCGGTGCCGTTCGAGCTCATCGCGGTGAACCTCGACCAGGGCCACCCCGGTTTCCCCGGTCATGTGCTCGAAGAATGGCTCACCCAGAACGAGTACGACTTTCGGCTGCTCAAAGAAGACACGTATTCAATCGTGCTCGACAAGCTCAAGCCTGGGCAGACCCAGTGCTCGCTGTGCAGCCGGCTTCGCCGGGGCATTCTCTACAACGCCGCGGTTGACTTGAAGTGCACGAAAATCGCCTTGGGCCACCACCGTGACGATTTGATTCACACGCTGTTGCTGAATCTGTTTTTCGCAGGTTCGATGGCGACCATGCCGGCGAAGTTGCACAGCGACGACGGGCGCAACACGGTCATTCGGCCGCTCGCGTATGCTCCCGAAGCCGAAATCGCCAGGTTCGCCGAGCTCATGGAGTTCCCCATCATTCCGTGTGATTTGTGCGGGTCGCAAGAAAACCTGCAGCGCAAGAAAGTCAAAGCGTTGGTTGACACGCTCGGCAAAGAGGTGCCCAACGTGCGCTCGTCAATTTTGTCGGCCATGAGCAATTTGCACACCTCGCACTTGCTCGACCAGCGATATTGGCGGGCAGCGGTCGAAGAGGCGCCGCCCCGAGCGGAGCCCAAACATGTTGAGCTGGTGCCACTCAAGGTGGCCCACGGAGGCGCCCATGGCGCGTGAACTCATCGAGCAGGCGAAGACCAACCGCAACGCGGCGCTGGTCGAAGTGATGTTGCTGGCGGCCAGCGCCGACGGCGAAGTGCAGACGACCGAATTGCGCGCCCTGTTGACCCGGGTCATCGAGCGGCCAGAATTCGAGGGCACCCGCCCCGCCGAACTCAACGCGCTCATCGAGGCGTCGGCCAAGAAGCTCGCGGGCGCCCGCAAGCTCGAAGACGTGCTGGAGTCGCTGCGCAAGCGCCTGCCCGACCACCCGAACCGGCTGTTGGCGTTCGGCTTGGCCACCGCCATCGCCCTGTCTGACCGCAAGGCCACCCGGGTTGAGCTCGGCCTGCTCAAGACGTTTCAAAAGGCGCTCGGCATTTCAGAAGAAGAAGTCGGCCGAATTTTCGAAATGATCGAGCAGGGGCGGTCGTTGTCTGAGGCGCTGGGTGAACCGTCGGAGCGCCTTTTCGCCGAGACCATGGTGTTGGTGGCGGCGAGCGACGGGTTGGTCAAGGAGGCCGAATTGGCGGCGATGCTCGAAAACATGGCGGGAGACCCCGTCTTTCAAGGTGTTTCGCGCGAAGCCGCCGAGCGTTTGTTGAGCGAAGCCGTGTCGAACTTGGCCACCGAAGGCATGCCCCAGCGGCTGGCGGTGTTGGCGCAGGGGTTGACGACGCCGGCCCAGCGCTCGAAGGCGTTTCGTTTGGCGATGCGGGTGGCGCACGCCGACGGGGCACCGTCGGTGCACGAACTGCGCACGCTCGACCTGCTGCAGGCGACGTTCGGCATTGCCGACGACGAAGTCGCCCGAATTGCGGTGGAGTCGTAACATGGCGGTCGCTCCTCGCCCCGTTCGCACCGCGGTGCGATTTGCGTTGCCCTCGTCGTTGGGGCCGAACGCGCAGCAGCGGGCCGAGCAGCTCGAAAAGTGGCTCCGCGAGGCACTGGGCCGCGAGACCGAGGTGGTGGTGGCGACCACGTACGAGTCGCTCGCCCGCGAGTTGCTGGCGGGCAAGGTCGACGCGGCCTGGGCGCCGCCGTTCGTCTGCGCGCGCATTGAAGCCATGGGGGTGAGGGTGTTGGTTCGTGGGCAGCGCAACGGCGCATCGACCTACCGGGCGGCCATGATTTGCCGGGCCGATTCTGACCTCACGGTCGACACGCTCAAAGGGTCGTCGGCCGCGTGGAGCGACCGTGATTCGGTGGGCGGGTACCTGTTGCCGCTCGCGTTCTTGCGTGAACGGTCGCTCGACCCCGCCCGGTTGTTCGCGCGGCAAGAATTCTTGGGCTCGTACCGCGCGGCGCTCGAAGCGGTCGCCGCGAAACGCGTTGATCTGACGAGTATTTTCGCGCCCACCGCGAAAGCGGGCCTGGGTGACACCACCGGCCTTGGTGAAATTTGGCCCGAGAACGCCGCCGCGTTTCGGCCGCTCGCTTTCACCGAAGACGCTCCGAATGACGGCGTCGCGGTGTCGATGAACCTCGCCGGCGCGTTGGTGGCCGACCTCGAAAAGGCCCTGGTGTCGATGGGGCAGACCGAGGCGGGCGCCAAGGTGCTCAAAGAATGTTTCAACGCCGAGCGGTTCGAAGCCGCGCCGCGCATGGGCTACCGCGCGTTGTACCGAGTGGCCCTCGCGAGTTTGTAGTTCGTTTCGCCATCTCCGGTGGTCGCTGAAAACACGCTCTCGCAACCACCACTGAGCGTCGTGCGCGGGCTACCGTGTCGGTCATGGTGACTGGGCTACTTGTGCTGTTGGCGGCGGCGCCGGCGTTGACGTTCAACGGGGCCCCTGTGCCACCGAGTTGTCTGCTCGACCTCATTGGGCCGGGGGCTCCCGAGCAGCAAACCGTCATTGCCATGAAGACGTGTTCGACCGAGGGCCGAGTCGAGCAGGTCGGCAAGCGGGTCACCTGGCGTTCGAGCCCCGACGAGCGCGACTCGTATGAGGTGTCGTATGAGCCGGTCGGGCAGTTGGGCGCGGGGTGGGTGGTGTCGTGGTCGTGGAGCGGAGGCGGGTCGGGCGTGTTCACCGGGCTGTCGTTGGTGCGCGTCGAAAAGGGGCGCCTTTTGCTCGCGCGCACCTGGGCAACGGGAGACCGCTGCAATGGCGGGCTGGTGTCGGCGGCGGTGACCGGCGCGTCGGTGCAGTATTCGGTCAGGGCCACCCCGGCCGACCTGGTCGGTGCCACGGCCCGCGGCAAGGCCCTCCGACTCCAGGCGGCGACCGACCTCGAAGCGAGCGCCACCAGCTGTGTCGGCACGCTCGAATTTCGCGACACCCGGTTGACGGGCGCGACGCTCGACGCGACCGAAGACACCGAAGGGTGGACCGAGCGTTTTCGGCTGCAGAGTTGTTACAACCGCGTGCACCGAGCGCTCGCCGCTTCGAGCCGAGGCCACGTCGACCTCGTCGGCCTCGAGGCCTTGGCCGAGGCGGTCGCGCAGTGCGTACACCGCGACGGCGGTTGAAGGGGCCGGCTCACTTCGCGAGTCGCTCGTCGAGGCTGAGCGGGCCCGCGCCGAAAGCCGCGAACATCAGCGCGGCTCCGAGCATTGCCACGTTCTTCGCGAACATGGCCAGTTGCACGTGGCGCATGACGGGGTCGCTCACGGCCCAGAACGCGTGGATCGTGAGCGTGATGGGCACGAGAAACCCGACCAACAGCCAGGCGCCCCATCGGGCCTTGTACCCGAGGGCGAGCGACAGGCCGCCGAGCACGGCCATGACGCCCGACGCCGGCACCACCAGCCACGTGCCGGGCCACCCGAAGTCGGCCGCGTGTTGAATGCCTTCGGCCGAGAAATGCCGGGGGGCGGCGGCGAGAAAAATGAGTGCGTACAGCAGGCGACCGACGAGCGGGAGCCACTTGGGAGCAGGGAGGTTCATGGCCTCACCATGACGCCCGTCGGTGCGCCGCTGCATTCACCTAGATAGCCGATCCGCATAGAGGAAGTGATCGACTGTTTTGCGTGGCGGTGATCTACGCCGCCCATGCGATGGAAGACCACGTCTCAAGAGAAAGAGAAGGCGGTCGCGGCAAGCCTGCGGCGGTCGAGCAAGTTTTAC
>JBGAIY010000017.1:0-38734 GCA_044225205.1 Myxococcaceae bacterium
GGCGGCGGCAACGGTCGCTACAACCAGTCAGACGTCAGCCAAGCCGCGTTCTGCAAGTACGACTGCACGGTGCCCGCCGAAGGCCTCAATGGGGGCGCCGCGCAAAACGGCGGCGACGGGTTCGCCGGCCTCGCGGGCCAAGGCTGTTTCTCGGCCACCGGCCAAATCATCAATGGTGACTGGGTCACCACCACGGGCACTCCCGGCAGCGACGGCACCGTCGGCCGCGGCGGCGGTGGCGGCGGCGCCGGGGGCTGCGTGTTCAACGCCAACCCCGCGTCGTGCACCGTCGGCCGCCGAGTCGGCGACCTCGGCGCGACCGGCGGCGGTGGCGGCGCTGGGGGCTGCGGCGGCGGGCGAGGCCTCGGAGCCGGCGGCGGCGGCGCCTCGTTCGCCGTCTTCTTGAACGGCGGTACCCCCACCATCGTCGGCAATTTGATCGACCTCGGCTTCGGCGGCATCGGAGGCAAGGGCGGTGAAGGCGGCTACGGCGGCCTCGGCGGGCAGGGCGGCCGTGGCGGCGAGGCCAACTCCGTCGCGTGGTGCGCGGGCCCCGGCGGCGCCGGCGGTCGCGGAGGCAACGGCGGCGCGGGCACTGGCGGCGGCGGTGGCTGCGGCGGGTCGGTCTTCGGCATCGGCGGCACCTCCATCGTGAATTCGGGGTACGACCTCACCAACACCTTCGCCGCGCCTCCCGTCAGCGCGTCGGGCGTCGGCGGGGTGGGCGGCGCGTCTCCGGCCGGTCTCGCAGGCAAGGGAGGCGATGGCGCTACCGGCGTCGTCGCGCTCATTCAGTCATTCTGATGATGCGCTCATTCGCGATTTTGGGGCTCGTGACTCTCGCCGCCGCCACTGGGTGCGGCCGCACCGTCGCTTACCCTCACGTGCACGCCTGCGTCTTCGACAACGACTGCGCCGACGGCCTGCGCTGCGTCAACCAAGAGTGCCGGGTGCTCACCGACGTCGACGCCGGCCGCGGCGGCAAGCGGTTTGGTGAAAGCTGCGACGCCGGTGCCGAATGCCAGTCGTTCATTTGCGTCGGTTCGCCCCAAGGCAAGATTTGCTCGCGGAGTTGCGGCCCGACGCCGTTTGGCGACGGAGGCGTCGTCACCGGGCCCGACGGAGGGGTCGTCATCACTCCGCCCGAGGCCTGCCCCGAATCGTTCGAGTGCAAGTACGCCCGGGGCCCTTTCAACATCAACGGTCAGCCTTCGTTCTTGGGCATCTGCGTCATCCCTCAGCCGTTTTTGTGCCAGGCCTGCCAGACCACCGCCGACTGCAGCGCGGCCGGCACCGACCTGTGCCTCGCCCTCGACGGCGGCTCGTTCTGCGGCCGCGACTGCACCTACACCGGTTGCCCCGACAAGTACCGCTGCCAGGCCGTGAAGGTCGCCGACGCCGGTACGTTGGCCGACTTTCACCAGTGCGTGCCCGAAGGCCGCACCTGCGACTGCGTGCCCGCCACGCTCGGCCTCGAAAAGTCGTGCCGGGGCGCCGCCAATGCGTTCGGCTCATGCGCCGGCAACCAAATTTGCCAAACCGACGGCGGCTTCACCGCCTGCAACGCTCCCGTGGCGAAAGAAGAGGCCTGCAACGGCACCGACGACAACTGCGACGGTCTCATCGACAACGCGAATTGGCCCGAGTGCACCAAGGTCGTTGGCATGAAGACCTGCCGCGGCCCGCAGGTCTGTCGCGCTTCGGCCGGCTTGCAATGCACGGCGCAAGACCCGTCGACCGAGGCCTGCAACTACAAAGACGACGACTGCGATGACGTGGTCGACAACGGTTTCGTCGATGCGCGCGGCCGGTATTCGCTGTCGGCCAACTGCGGCGGGTGTGGCAACGACTGCTCGAAAATACCCAACGCCACCGACACCGTCTGCGCCTCTCCCGACGACCGCTCGTACCGCTGCCAAGTCACCAAGTGCGCGGCGGGCTATTTCCCCTCGGCTGACGGCACGTGGTGCCTCCAGCTGCCCGACACGCTGTGCCGAGCCTGCCTGAGCGACAACGAATGCGTCGGCCCCGGCAGCCGTTGCCTCACCATCGACGGCTCGAAGGTGTGCGGTCGCGACTGCTCGGCCCAGAGCCCCTACGGCGCCTGCCCCAGCGGCTACACCTGCACCGCCCAGGGCGCCACCGACGCCGGCATTTCCCAACAATGCACCCCGGTGACGAACACGTGCACCTGCCGCGCCTCGACGCTCGGCACCACCCGCAGCTGCACCGTCGTCTCCCCGGCGTTGATGACGTGCCGCGGGTTCGAAACCTGTACTTCACAAGCCGCCGGGCCCCAGTGGGCCGCCTGCGACGTCAGCTCGTTCAACCCCGAAATCTGCGACGGCAAAGACAACAACTGCGACGGCCAGACCGACGAAGGCTGGCTCAACGCCGCCACCGGCAAGTACGAGACCCCGCAGAATTGCGGCTTCTGCAACAACGACTGCACCAAGTACTTTTCGCCCACGCTGCAGCACACGACGGGCGTCTGTGACACCGCTCCCGCCGTGCCGACCTGCGGCATGGGCCCCTGCTTGACCGAAGTCGTGGCCGGTACCACCTATGAATGGGTCAACGTGAACGGGCAACCGGCCGACGGGTGCGAATGCCGCCGGGTACAGGGCAACACCGGCACCGACTTGCCCGACCGTGCACCGGCGACCGGCGCTTCGCCCAGCTGGGTCGACGAGAACTGCGACGGCATCGACGGCGTCGAAGCCGACGCGATTTTCGTGTCGGCCACCGCCGCCGCCGGAGGCTCGGGCGCTCGGTCGGCTCCCTTGCGCACCATCGGCGAAGGCGTCGCCTTGCTGAAGGTCACCCCCGCCAAGAAATACGTGTTGGTCGCGCAGGGCTTGTACCGCGAAAACGTTCGACTTTTTGACGGTGCCCAGGTGTTCGGCGGCTACTCGAGCGACTTCTTGAAGCGCGACCCCAAGATTCACACCGCCACCATTCAGGGGCAGGCCCCCAGTTCAGGCGCGGTCGCCGCCATTCATGTCGACACCGCCGGCACCGGCGCGGCCGAGACGGTCGTCTCCGGCTTCACCATCACCGGGTGGGACGTACCGGGCGGCACGCTCGACGGCGCCGCCGGCCAAGCGTCGGTCGCGGTGTACCTGCACGACGTCGGCCCGAAGGTCGTCATCGTCACCAACGACATTCTCGCCGGTCGCGGTGGCGCGGGCGGTCGAGGCGCAACCGGCAGCCAGGGCTTCGGCCGCCAGGCGTCGTCGGCGCTCAACGGCGCGGTCGGTGTCAACAGCCGGTTCTTCTCGTCGGGCACCTGCTCGGTCGCCAACAACCGCGCGGGTGGCCTCGGCGGCACCAACGCGCAATGCCCCTCGGGCGACGCGAACCGCGGCGGCAACGTCATTTGCCCGAACTACGACTTCCCCAACAGCCAGGGCGACGAACAAGAATACGTCGCTCCCGCGCCCGCCACCCGCAACGGCCGCGGCGGGTGGGACTGGAGCTTTTCTCCGATTTCGGGCGTCGGCTGCGCGCAGGTGCGCGAGTCGGGGTACCCGTCGGCCATTCAGTCGCACGACGGCGCCGACGGGGCACCCGGGCCCGACGGCGCGGGTGGCACCGGTGGCGCTGGCGCGACCGCGGCCGCTCGCTTCGGTTCCATCGTCGGCGGAGTCTGGGTCGCCGCTCCCGTCGTGGCCTCGGCTGGCTTGCCGGGAGCCGTCGCCCTCGGCGGTGGCGGCGGCGGTGCCGGTGGCGGCGTCAACAAGTTCACCGCCGGCGGCTGCGTCGGGTGGGAAATTGGGGCCAGCGGCGGCGGTGGTGGCGCCGGCGCCTGCGGCGGCACCGGCGGTCAGCCCGGCGGCCCCGGCGGCGCCTCGATTGCCCTGCTCATCACCTCGAGCGCGGCCACCGCCAGCTTGCCCACCGTGACCGGCAACCGCCTACAACGTGGCCTCGGCGGCGACGGCGGCAATGGTGGCTTCGGCGGCGCGGGAGGCCTCGGTGGGGCCGGCGGCTTTGGCGGCGCCGCGAACCGTTGGAGCAGCTCGGTCGGTGGCAAGGGCGGCGACGGTGGCAACGGAGGCCCCGGCGGCGGTGGCGGTGGCGCGGCCGGCGGCCCGTCATTCGCCATCTTGGGCTTCAACCTCGACGTCGGGTCACTGCCCGCTGCGAACGTCATGCTCACCGACAGCTCCGTCAACACCGGGGGCGCGGCCGGTGCTGGCGGCAGCTCGCCCGGCCCCGTGTCGTCGACTGGGGCTCCGGGTGTTCACGGCGCCTCGGCCGACGTGCTGTCGCTGGGCTCGTGCTCGGGAGGCTGCGGGCCTGGTACCAGCTGCGACGCCAACGGCGTGTGCGTGCCGAACTGAAGCGAGCGCCACGGTTGTGCGCCTTGGGTCGCCGGGGTACTTGCTGACGATGGCCAAGGCCCCCATCGTCGCCGCGCTTTGCTGCCTCACTGGCTGTGTGTCTTCTGGCATGGCCGGGCCGCATTCGGCCGCCGCGTCACATTCGACTTCAATGGCCGACCCCGACGGGCGCGTTCGCGTGCGCTGCACCGTGCTGGAGGACAAGCACCTTCAGGACTGTGAGTTTCTCTCGGGGCCAACCTGGGCCCGCAGGGGCCATGACGACTTCACCGACCGACACATCGAACAGTGGCTGGGGGCTCGGCCTCGAGAACCGGGAGTGCGTGAATTTACTTTCGCGTTTCAGACGCCTGACGCTGGTTCTTGAACCGGGCTCGCCGCGAGCTGCGGCCACTCCGTGGCGTCGTCGGGTCTCCACCGCGCGGCCGTGCCGGGTTCTCCGCGCTCGGTGTGTCGAACCGCCATGCGCTTTGACGGCATTGTGTTCTGCGCCGCAGACTCTGGGAGCGACCGCGCGAAACAAGTGAACGGTGGCGCTGAGGCTGCGGTGCGGGCCTCGGCGCCGGGCCGAGAGGCGCGTGTCATGAAGACGGCCGCTGGAGACCAGCTTGGTGGCGCTCATCACCCCGTGGCGCCAAACGGCGCTTCACGCCATGGCACAGCACCGGCCCCGTACCTTTGCCGCCCATTGATGGGGCCGCAACAGCGGCGGCGAAGCTCGCGCACAGCACCTTGGCTCGCCCGGTCGTCACCGCGATTCAGATTGGCGACCGTGCGAACCGCCTCCACGTGCCGAAGGGCCACCGGCGTCACCACGCGGTGTCGGCGAACTTCTTCGCCTTGACGATGCGGTCGACCACGAGGCCGGCGGGCCAAAGGCCCATGTGGCCTTTGTCGTCTCGGTCGACCGTGCCTCGCACAATGACCTGACGCCCAACGAGCGACCCGAGGGTCGCCTTCATGTCCTCCGGCAGGCTGAGGTCCACCCAGATTCGGCAGCTGCCGTCCCGCAACTCACGGCCCTCGAACTCCAAGCTCAGTACGCCGCGAACCCAGACCATTCGACCGTGGAGCGCATCGAGCTGCGCAAGCACCTCTGCAAGTCGCATCTCGTCAGCCGGGTCGCCTGACTCCACGTCAGAAACATCGCAGCGCGCAGGAACGTTGTCACCGCAATCAACACGCCTGTCGTTGCACGGTTCCCATCAGCGTGACTCCGACGGGCGACGCTGGGTCATGGCTGAAGAGCCGCTCTCTGCGGCGACCGAAGCGCCGCCGCCCGGCATCACGGCCCGCCTCGCGAGGCATCGCAGCCCTCATCGCCGAAAAACGGACGCGCGCGCTGAGACCCGTGACCGCAAGTCGCAACCTGCGGGCGACTGCTCTTCACGTGAACGTTGGGCTCATTGCCACTCGACCGCGAAGGCCGCCCCGGTCGCGTCGGCCGACAGCACTTCGACCTTCACGTCTTTGCCGCCCGCGGCCTCGACTGTGCGGGTGAACATGCCGCGGTAGAAGGCCGGAGACACCACTCGGCTGCACCACACCTTGGTGCGGCCGTCAGGCATCGGTTCGAGGCTCGACTCGGTGTAGTTGTTCGTCGTGCGCAGGTTGCGCGTCATGCGTTCGATGGTGCGACGCGGGCCGATCACCCGCATCACCGCCAGCAGGGCGCGGCCCACCAACGTCTCGCCATAACTGTCGACCATGAGTCGGCCCAATTCGAAGTGTCGGCGCTCTTGCGGTGCTCCGGGCGACACCAGCTCCGAGCCGAGCTCCATGGGCTTCACCCAGACAGCGAGCGGGTAGGCCGGCAACAGGCGCCCGTCGTAGTCGACGCCGATTTCGCGAAACCGGGCCTTGTTCTCGGTCGTGACGCCACCGCGGGCGCCCAACGCCCTGAGCAACGCCTCGAAGCTTTGGCTGAAGACCAGCGGCTCGGCCATGCCCGGGTTGTACTCCCGGGCACGCCTCGACGCGAAGTTCGCGAAGCAAAGACCGCTACTTTTGCACCACGCCCGCCGACGGTTCGTCGCGAACCTCGAAACGCATTTCGTCGGCCGTGGCCTGAATTTCAGGCGCGTACATGGCTTCGGCCCGGGCCGGCAGCGCTGCGAAACGCCCCGGTACCTCGGCGCGCAGCTCGTAGCTGACGCGGGTCGTACCCACCGGTATTTGCGGCAAGAACATCGCCACCCGGTCTGACCGCAGCTCGGCGTGCGCACATTGGTATTGGCACACTTCTGGGCCCGAGCGCTGCATCACCGCCTCGAAGCCCGCCGCCTTCAAGTCTTCGATCATCACGAACTCCACGGCCTTGTTCGCGGTGATGTCGACGTCGACCCGCACCCGCGTGCCCGATTCGACCGGCATGCCGTATTCGGTCGGAGCGCTGCCCGGGGTGGTGCTGGGCTTGCCTAAGAGCGTGTACGTGCGTTTGATCTTCACGTCTCCGCCCACGCCTTTGATGAAGTCGTTCTGGTTGAACACGTCGAAGGTCGCCGCGAAGTAGCCGGTGCCGCCCGAGTCGCGCTTCACTTCGACCACGTTGTGACCCGCTTTGAGCGCCTGGTCGGGCAGGGTGATGGCCTTCAAGTCGAGCCCGCCCTTGGCAAACGACACCCGCTTCACTTCGCGCCCGTTGACGAACACCACGAAGCTGCCCGTGCGCAACGCCGCCCCTTCTCGCTTCGCCAACTCCGACAGCGCATACACCGCGAATGCCGTGTCACGGGTCGTACGCCACTTGCCGCCGTTGCGGCGCAACACCAAGAAGTCGGTCAGCGGCTGAATCAGCGGCGAATTCAAGTCGTACCGGGTCATCGCCATCAACGTCAGGGCCGTCGCTTCAATCGCCGCCGACGTCGACCACACGTCGTTCGCTTCGCCCACCGCCGCGTCGGGGCGGCTCTTCGCGGCCGTGACAATGTCGTCGAGGTTCTCGACGGCGATGCGCGCGCGTGGGTCTTTCGCGTTAAGCAACGACAGCGCCACCAACGCCCGGCCCCGTGGAGACAACGACGTGCGCTTGGCGAAGTCGGCGTCGAGCCCCACCTTCGGGGCTCCTCCCGTCGCTGACAGCGCGAACGTCATGAAGGCGTGCGTCTCGGGGTCGTTGAGCCCCTCGCCCAAGTGGCTCGAGAGGTAGTTGCGCCCCCGCGCCAACACCCCCGCGTCGACCGGCACTCCGGCTTCTTTCGTGAGCGAGAGCGCGTAGACGACGTACGCCGTCATCCACCGGTTGGTGGAGTCGGTCTGCCACCAACCCCAGCCGCCGTCGCTGTGCTGAAAGCCGACCAACCGGTCGAGCCCTTGCTGCACCATGAGGTCGAGGTCTTGCGGCACCCGTTCTTCAGAAACGTTGAATTGTTTCGCGGTTCGCCGCGCGATCACCGCCGGCACGAACCGCGAGAGCGTCTGCTCGACACACCCGTACGGGTACGCCGCCAAGTACGGCAGGCTGTCGAACATCACCGACAACACCGACGGCGAGAGCACCAGCTCGAAATTCGTGAGTGCCGCTTTGCGTTTTTCGGGCAAGTCGAACTCGACTTTGAAGTGGTCGCTCAGCCGGCCCGCGAAGAACTGCCGCTGCGCCGAACCGTGCACGAGCGCCGGCAGCTTCCACTCCATCGCGTCTGACGTCTTGCCGCCTTTGACAATGGCCTGCACCGTGCGCTCTCCCAAGTCGGTGACCTTGAATCGCACGTCGAACCGAACGATCTGCTCGGGCTCGATGCGCAGCTTCTTCGCCGCCGCGTCGAGCGGCTTGAGCCCCGGCGCGACAATCGACACGTCGACGTCGGTCGTCGCGGGCAGGTGGCTCTCGACCACCGCCGACAACACCACCTCGTCGTTTTCGATGAAGAACCGCGGCCCCTGCAGCCGAACCATGAGCGGCTTCGCCGTGCGAATCGACGCGCTGCCTTGCCCCAAGAAAGCCGAGTCAGACACGACCGTGGCCACGCTCTTCCACGACGTGAGCGAGTCGGTCAGCTGAATCGACTGGTTGACCGCGCGGCCAGCCGTCGTCGACAACGCCGGGTACCACCCCGACGAGCTGCCGAAGTTGGTGCGCACCTTCACCGCCGGGTCTTTCGCGTCGGCCCCGTTCGCCGCGGGCCCCGAGCTGTCGTCTTCGTCACGGCGGCTGTCTTTGCTCTTCTTGGCTTCGCGCCGCCCCACCGACGACGCCTCGGCCTTGTCGGCCACCATCTCTTCAGACGGCGGCGCCCCTGGAGCCGCCACCGGCATGGGAGCCTCCTTCTCGGCCAGCGCCCGACCCCTCATTTCTCCCTGGTTCTCGGCCCCAACCCCCGTCGCCGTCTTGGCCGGCTCTTGCCGGGGCTGCGCCTTCACCGTGCGCGGCGCGAACGAATGGTCGTTCAGCGTCGACGTCGTGCGAACCGACAATTGGCGCGCGTGGCGACCGAAGAAGGTCATGAAATCGGTGCGCTCTTTCTCAATGGCGAACAGCGCTTCGTCGACCACCGTCAACGCCACCTCGAGCGAAGACTTGGGCGGCGCGTTCTTCGCCGTCACCGACGCGGTGATGCTCGAACCAGGCTCGACCACCGGTCGGCCCAGGTCGACCTTCACCCCCAGGTCGACGTCGGTGCCCACCACCCGCAGGGGGTGGTTGTGTTGCCGCCATTGCATGTCTTCGAACCGCGCCAGCTGCAGCCAGGCGTTCGGGCCCATGTCGGCCGTCATCGGCACTTCGAAGAACCGCGCCCGGCCCGTCAATTCGAACGCCGCCGCGAACTGCACTTGCTCGTTGTCGACCGTCGCGAAGAAGTGGCCGCCCGCCCGGTCGGTCGTCACCAAGGCCCGCAGCTTTTGGCCCACCCGCAACGGCGCCTTGTCGACGTAGAGCTGAAACCCAGGCCCCTGCGGCATCATCGGCTTCGCCTCGTTCGTGAGCCACACGTCGGTTTGCGCCAGCACCACCTTCGCGTCGCTCGCGTCGGTCACCTCGACCCGCACCGGCCCCAACGCGTCGGCGTCGAGCGAAGCCAAACCCTTGCCCTGCTTCAGGGCCGTGCGCGCCTCGGCGATCTTCGTGAGCTGGCCCCCTTCACCGATTTTCATGAGCCGCACCACGACTTCGGGCGCCGCCGGCCGGCCGTTCGGGTCTTCGGCCCGCAGGTCGACCGCGACGCGCTCGCCCGGCTTGTAGAGCGAATGCCCGGTGCGAACGTCGACGAAATACGGCGTGGCGCTGACCCGCGCGCTGCCCGAGCCGGTGATTTCTCGGCGCGACGCGTCGGTCACCATGACCTGCACGGTGTACTCCGCGTTCGACTCGCCCTCGGGCGTGCGCATCGCTTCGACTTCGGCCGTGCCGTCGGCGCCGGTCTTGAACGTGAGCGTTTGGTTGCCGAGCGTACGCCGGTACCCGTAGCCATACCTTCGGTACCGCCATTCTTCTTCTGACGACGAGCCGTCTTCTTGGTCGCCCTTCTCGTCGGGCCAGCGCTTCCACTGGTGTGACCACTGCATCACGTTCACCAACATGCGCCCGCTCGCGTTCGCGACCGGCCCACCCGAATAATACGAGGCCTTCACCTTGAATTTCACCGGCTCGCCCGGCTTCGGGTTGCCGACCGCTTCGACCGAGACCGTGTATTCGGGCGGTTTGAACTCCTCGACCCGAAAGTTGTACGGGAGCTGCTGGTACGACACATTCGAAGCCCTCACGTACGCGCGCCACGCGCCCAGCGTCGCGTTCTTCGGCAACGCCAAGGTCGCGCTCGCGGTGCCGAACTCGTTCGTCGTCAGCTTCGGTTCGGCCACCGTCTTGCCCGTCGGGTCGGTAATCACGAGGTCGATGGCGCGGTTCGCCAGCGGCTGCGTCGGGCCCCCCTCGCGCGTGCGCAAGAACACCTTGAACCCCACGGTCTCGTTCGGCTTGTAGAGCGGCCGGTCGAACATCACGTACGCCAGCTCTTCGCGACCGTACGACGACGCGTACCAATAACCACCGCGTGACGTCGTCCACTGCTGGCCGACTTTCACCCAGACCCAATTCTCGTGGTCGGGGTGCTCGACGGTGAAGGTCGCCAGCCCCTGCGCGTCGGTCTTTGCTTCGACCCGGCCCCAGTGGCCGTTGTTGTCGTACGACCACAGGTACGCCGTCGCGTTCGGCTGGGCCGCACCCGTCTCCACGTCACTCACCCACGCCAGCGTGCGGTTGTGGTCGGTCTTCGTCAGCACCACGTATTGGGTGATGAGCACACTCGACGTGCTTCGCTCCGAGTCGGCCTGCATTTCGAGCACGTACGCGCCGGGCTCGGTCGTCGGCAGGTCGAACTCGCGGTGCCCCGGAGCGTACGGCCCGGCCGACTCGAGCGGCGTCGACCAGCTCTTCACCACCGTGCCGCTCGAAAACAATTCGGCCAAGTTGCTCGCCGACGAATTCGTCGCGAACGCACTCGGCTCGACCCGCTTCAACACCCAGTTCGCGCTCTTCACGTTGCGCCAGTTCGCCGCCACCTTCGGGGCTTCGCCCGGCACGGTGAATTGGTAAATCGAGACGCTCACCGACTTGCGCCGAATGTTCGCCGCTCGTGAGAGCCCGTCGCTGCGCACGTTGCTGCTCTGCGCCGAAAATTTTTGCAACCCGTCGTACCATTCGAGCGCCGCCGGGTACTTCGCTTCGTTTTCACGCCGGTTGCCCAGCTGAAACATCGCGTCGTCGGCCCAGTCAGACGTGCCGCCCGCCAATTCGCTCAGTTCTTTTTCGGCACTCGCCACCTTCTTCGAGTCGTTGAAGTTCGAAAGCGCCCGCGCGTACCGGGCGTGCGCCACTTCGTTCGGGTTGTTCGAAAAACCAATGACCGTCTGGGTCATCACTTCGACCCGCGCCGGGTTGTACGAGTTGCGTTCAATTTCGAGCATCGCCAGTTTGACAATCGCCCGCGTTGCCTCTTGCGCCGTGCGGTCTTCGCCCTTCGCGTACTTCTTCAATTCAGCCAACGCCGGGTCGACCCCCGTCATGCCCTGCTCCGCCGAGAACCCCATCGCCCACGCCCGCGCGAAGTCGTTCGGCCCCGTCGACGCCAGCGCCGTCAACTCGCTCCAGTTGATCTTGCCGGCCCGCCCGCACGCCGCGGCCCGCTTCGCCTGCGCTTCACGCGTCAACTCGCTGCCCTTGTTCGCCGCGATGAACGCCGTGAATTCGTCGCACGCCTTCGAATGGCTCTGCTCGGCCAAGTGCCGGTTCGCCGTGTCGAAATCGGCCGCGGCCCACGTCGTTGAGCTCACGCCCAGCAGCGCCAGTGTCACCAGCGCCGCGAAATTCATTCGTGCCATGTCGTTCTCCCCGGGTCGCAACAGACCATGAGAACGCACCGACTGCTCTGACGATCTGTCAGCGCCAGGCGCAACTGGGGCAGGCCTGCGCGCGGGCGGCGGTACAAATGAAAACCCTCGAAATTGCTTGGCAATTTCGAGGGCAGGTGCGGCCGCTATCTGTGAGCCGTCAGAGCGACGCGCCGTCGTCGACCCGCGTCTCCACCACGTTCTGCACCGCGGTCGCCACGTCAGACAGCAGGTCGAGCCCGGTGCGCTTTTCAATTTCGCGCACGGTCGTGCGGTACGTCGTCCAGTCTCCGGTGGCGGTGTTGTTGTTCGGCATGATCACCGCGATGACCCGCGTGTTCGCCGTCACGTTCGCCGCCGTCGCGTTGGCCGAATCGAGCACCACCACGACCTTCCACGTCGCGACCGGCACGTTCACCCCAGCGCCAATGGTCGTAGTGCCCAGAATCGGCCCGGAGGTGATGAACAAGGTCTTGCCCAACGTCGCCAGTTGTCGGCCTTCATTCTCGAGCCCCTTCCACGGGCCGTTGTTCAGCGTCGGCACCTGCGGCACCACGTTCGTCAGCACGAAGGTCGACTTGTTGTCGGCGTCGGTGTCGGTGCGGTCGCTGCTCGGGCACATGTGGCCGCGCGCGTACCCGGTGTTGTCGAAGTCGGGGTTGGTCGCTTGGTTCGCCGTCGGCACCGTCGAGTCGGTCGTGAAGTTCGGCGTGCGCGCCGCGGGGCCCAGCCATGAGTTCGTCAGCTGCCACGACACCCAGTTCGGCGTCTTGGTCTTCGTGTTGAACGACACCACGTACTGCGGCTTCACCAACAACCAACTCGTCGCATCGCCCACCTTCGCCTCGGCGGGGAAACCCATGGTCGTGTGCTTCGAAATCGACTGGCCGTCGGTGCGCGGGCCGTGGTCGGTCGACGTGCCCGCATCTTCGGTCGTCGTCGTGTCGCAACCAACCGCCGTCGCCACCAACGAACCACTGAAGTCGGTCACGCCCGTGACGGTAATCGCCCACTTGCCAACCGTCGGCTGGTTGAAGGCGCAGTGCGCCTCCATTTGCGAGGGGTAGCGAAAGCACGACAAGTAGCTCGTCGTCGCTTCGACTTTGAAGTTGACCCGCCCAGAGCCGCTCAGGTCGACGTTCAGCCCCGTCGCGCAGCTGTCGACCGTGAAGAAGTAGACCCGCTCTTGCTTCGCGTTGCCGTAGGTGCGGCGCGGCACCCCCGACTCGAGCGGCCGGGTCAGTGAACTCTCGTCTCCCGTCGTGAAGTCGTCGGGGTTCGCCCCTTCAGGCAACCCACAACCGACAAACGTCAGAGTGCTGGCCAGCAGGGTGACAACGGAAAGTCGCCACGAAGACAGGTCGCTCACAGGGTTCATGTGCGGCCCGTCTATTCAACAATGCCGCCACCCCAAAATCGCAAAGGAACTTGCCATTCGTTTGGGTTTTGTAAGGTTAGACTACACAGGGTGGGCGAAGGTGGTTTTACGCTGTGGAAAAGGTGTCTCGATTTCGGACGAAGGTGAATGTCGCGTCAATGTAACATTCAAGAATTGTTTGGTTTTTCTCGAGAATTGAGAGTTGTGCAAAACCCAGTCGTCGGCTGTGGAAAACGTGGGTTTTGGGCGGTGTTGACTACTGGCAGGCAGGCCAGTTCGTGGGGAACGTCGTGGTGTCGTCGTTGCCAGCGTTGCCCGCGGTGCGTTGGTACTTCGGCCAGGCGCCCGGCGTGTCGAGCAGGCCTGGCGAGTCGACGATGATCGCTTTGACGTGCGAGCTGGAGTCGCCCACGTAGAGAACGCCGGTCTTCGTCATCGGCGCCGAGCGGTTGCAGTCGAGCGTCGGGAGGGCGACCACGCCAGTCGAGCCGAGCGAGGTGCTCCACGGAGTTGGTGTGCCACCTTGTTTGAAGGCCACGAGAACCCCGTCGGATGAGACTGCGTAGCCCCAGGCCTCGCCTCCCGATGTTCTTGGCTTGCCGAGAATCGGCGCCGTTCGGAGGAAGTCGCCCGTTGCGAACGCGATGACTCTGGTTGCATCGGCGGCAAGGGCATCGGCTGAGAAAATCACCAAGTCATTTCCTCGCCCAACGTAGACCTCGGAACGCGAGACGAGGCTTGGAACGCCAGTTGATGCGTTTACGTTAAGGGTGCCAGACCTCACGTTGTCGACGCCTATCGAAAGAAACAGCTGCTTATCGATGGCTGATTGATTCGTGCACATCAAGAATGGCCCGTCTGACGCGACAGGTACCAACGCCTGGCCCAAACCGGCGACTTCGGAGGTAAGGACCAGTTGCTGACCGGCTTCCTTTGTTCGCGCCCCAGTGATGGCGGTGATTGGTTGCCAAAATGAGCCCGAGGTAAGCGATGGAGCGCGAAGGAATGACGCCGTTGACCCGCTCACCAGGACGTTTGTAGCTGTTGGTACCTTAGTGGGCACAACTGCCGCCTCTGTACCTGCGCCATCCGTAGTCGAAGCCCCGTTCGTCGCGTCATAGAGGCAGAGTTTAGTGGAGCCTCCATTGATGCTTCCAACGGCCGCGAGCATCGTGCCGCCATCGACTAAGGCGAGGCCCGAATAGGTCCGGGAGGCGTTGGTCGGCCCGACGCACGGATTCCCAAGTGGGCCTTGGGTCAAAGTGTCGAGTGATAGGCCGCCAATTGCTCCGCCCTTCGTTCCGTCGTTCGCGGCGTAATAGAGAACGCTGTCGGTCGCTGCGAGACTCTGAACAGAACCGATGGGTGAAGCAGCGAGAGTCGCACCGGTTTGAGCGTCGACTCTGAACAATGCCCCTGCGGTGTCAGTGATGTAGTTGCCAGCGTAGATGTCGCCGTTCGGTCCCACGGCCAGGGCTTGTACCTTGCCGATGATGGTGCCGGCGTCGAGGTAGGTTTCCCAGCGGAGGCGGGTGACGGGAATGGGGGCGTTAGGGCCCAAGGCGGAGTTGCTGACGGGGTCAACGCCCGAGGTGGAGAGGGTGAAGGTGCCGGTGAAGGCGTTGAGCGCGGGTTGGCTCAAGTCAACGAGGTAGCAGCCGCGCGCATTCGAAACCGAGCCGAAGTTTGGGCACGACGAGTTGTCGGCGCGAGAGACGGGGGCGCCCTGGAGAAAGACGCCGGCATCACCGAGGGGCTCATTGGCGGTCAAGATGATGGGCAACAGGGCATCGCGTTGTTGAGGGCCGCCGTCGGTGGGCAGCACGATGCTCAAAATGGGCCCGGTGGTATCCAGCGTGAGCGTCAAGTCGTCGTGAGGGCCTGCGTCCCAGCCGGCGGAAACGAGTTTGGGGCCATCAGGCGAGGAGAGCGGGCCGACGATGCCAGAGCAATTGGCGCCGCTGCAGCTGAGTGACGACAGTGTGCTGCCAAAGCGGAGAGGGATGGAGGTAATCGAAGGGGTGCCTCCGTCGGCCTGAGTGACTTGGAGCGTGCCCGTCGCGGTGACGCCGCCCGCGAAAACCGAATTCGGTGCAGGCGTGAGCCAATGAAAGATGTACTTCGGGTCAACACAGACGCCGCCGCCGGTGGTGGCGACGCAGGTTTCCCACGGTTGGCAGGTGGCGATGCACGACTGAGTGAAGATCGTGACCGAAGCCGAGTGGCCGCCGTCCCAGCCGGCGGTCAAGCTGTACATGTTGGCGGTCGAGGGCAGGGTGACGGCGAGTGCCGAATCGGCCAACACGGTGGTGTTGGTGCCAAACGTCGAAGTCAGGGGTACTTGCTGCAACGCAAACGCGCCGCCGTCGGCGAAAGTCGCGTGCACGACGACAGACATCGAGCTGCCCGCGTCAAAAATGGCCCCACTCGCCGGCGACACGAAAGACAGCGTCAACTCCGTGCAAACCCCGCCGTCGGCCGAAGGCAGACACGCTTCCCAGGGTTGGCACGTGACCTCACAATTCGCTTCGACACCAGAGTCGCCGAACCCACCGTCGCCCGTACCGCCGGCATTTCCGCCGTCGACACCCCCGCCGTCGACGCGACCGCCATCACTTCTCGCGCAAAGATTCAGCTGCGAGTCGCAAAGAGTGCCCGTCGGGCAGGGGGGCAAGTCGCTACCACATCGAGAACCGATGGAGGGGGCACAGGCACAAAGCAAAACGCCTACCAACACGCCGGAGCGAAGCACGACCGATTAATACTATTGGCACTGGGGCCAGTTGGTCGGGAAGTTTGTGGTGTCGTCGTTTCCGGCATTGCCAGCGCTGCGTTGGTATTTTGGCCACGCCCCAGCCGTGTCGAGCAACCCCGGCGAGTCGACGATGATGGCCTTTACTTGGCCGCTGTCGTTGCCGACATACAGAATGCCCGTATGTGAACTCGGCGAGGCACGATTGCAGTCGAGCGTCGGGTGGGCCAGCACCGCGCTCGCTGAAATGCTCGCCTTCCAAGTGTCGGTATTGGTTCCTTGGCTGAAAGCGACCAGCTCACCGAGACTGGAGACGGCGTAACCAATGCCTGCACTTGCTCCCGGCTGCGGCTTGCCAAGAACGGGTGAAGTGCGAATCGAGCCAAGTGTGAGCGTCACCAGGGGCGTCGCTCCGGCGTCCAAAGTCGTCGGGTTGAAGCGAACCAAGTCGCTCCCTCGTCCGACGTAAGCCTCGGTCGAAGAGGCGATGACGGGTGTGCCGTTGTCTGCGGGTACCGTCAGGTCGCCACTGATGAGCCCACCGTCAGGCTGGCCGAGGAAGAGCTTCTGTGCCGTCGTTGTGGTTCGGCCACCAATGAGGAACCCACCTGATGTCAGCGCTTGGCCGGATGCGAGGGCATTGTTTTCGGTACCAAGCTGCTGGGGGGGCCGGGCGCTTGGCAATGAATCGAGATTGTCGATGGCCTGCCAAAACGTGCCAGTTGTGGTGAGCGACGTTGTTCGAAGGAATGACGCAGTCGTTCCTTTGAGTATTACGTTGGTGACGGGAATTGAAGCAGCGGCCTCAATGCCAGGCAGTGCCACTGGTGTCCCGATGCCGGTAGCCGTGTATCGACAGAGTATTGCGTCCTGGACAGCGGCTGTTGGATTGATGCTGCCAATGGCCAAAGTGCTTCCTGAGTTGATGAGGGCGATGCCCGAGTACGTCGCACTCGTCGCTACGCCACTGCAAGCGGGGTTCAGGAGGCCGAGAGCTAGGTTCGTCGTTCCGACACCGCCTATGCTTCCCCTCGTAGCATCGTTCGCGCTGTAGAAGAGCACGTCATTCGTAGCTGAAAGACTTTGGACCGACCCAAACGTCGCCGACTTCAAGACCGAGCCGTCGTCTGCGCTCAAACGATAGAGCGCACCGGTCGTGTCGTTGTTGTTAATGCCCGCGTAGACTTCTCCATTCGAACCGACGACGAGGGCCTGCACTTTCCCAGTACCCGCGTCGGTGGGTTTAACGTCCCAGCGGAGGCGAGTGACGTTGAGGCCGCCGTCGACAGGCGTGCCGACGTTCCCGGCAATGTCGACGCCTGAGGCCGCGAGGCTGAAAGTGCCAGTAATGGCGGGCAGCCCGGGCTTCGAAAAGTCAGCCGAGTAGCAGCCGACGAGCGTTCCGGTGGTGGGGTAGCGGGCGCAGTTGGCGCTTGCGACCTTCGATAGCGGAATTCCATCGAGGGAGACGCCGGCGTCAGCCAACGGCTCATCGCTGGTGAGCGCGACGGAGAGAACCTCGTCACGTTGGTGCATGCCAGCATCCGCCCAGAGCGTCAGCGTCGGTGCGACCCCGTCGCAGGCGAATGCCCCGCCGTCGGTGCGAAGCCCGCCGTCATTGAGCGAAACCACAAACGAGAACACGGAGTTCTGTGCGCACGACGACTGCGTCACGTTGCCGAAATACCCCAACACGTCGCCATTCATCGGCAACACCACCGAGCCACTCAACGCAATCGTCGTTGGGTATGGAGCGCTCACCCCAGCGTGAGGCACGAGATGCGCGGTCAACGTGACTGGGCTGCCGGCCTTCACCAAGCTCGGCAGCGGGTCGACGGTAATCGCGGTGAAGTAAGGAACACAGCCCTCGGTATCGAGGCAAGCCTCTGCGCACGTTGCACTGGCGCAGAACCCCGCGTCGGCGATGCCTGAGTCACCACCGCCGTCGTCACCGCCCGCATCACCGGCGTCAGCCAAGCCTGTCCCACCGTCGCCCGAACCGCCGGCATCTCCGCCGTCGACACCCCCGCCATCGACGCGACCGCCATCACCGCCACCATCGCTGCTCGCGCCCGAATCACCCGCGAGCGAAACGCACAAATGTTCAACACACTCGGCGCCGAACGGTGCGCAGTCTGCGTTCACGTTGCACGTCTTGGCCGAAGGGCACGCCATCAACCCACAGCTCATCACCGCCACGATTCGCCACTTCACGGAAACGCGCCTCCCCAAGAAACGACGCCACCACCGGCCACGGGTGCGAACGAAACCGTCGTCGACTTCGACGTCGGCAAGAACAGCAACACCGTGCCCGCCACGACGGCCGCGGCGCCAATGCCGACGACCACGAACCCAGCGGTTTGCTGCCCCTTCGCACTCTTGTACGCCGCCACCGCGTCGGTCGCCGATTCGTTGCCTCGAACGATCACCCCGTCACCGTTGAGCCGGGTATTCGCCAACGTCGAAATCAACACCCCGGCGACCGTCACCGCGCCGCCGCCGCCAATCAGCGCGTACGACGCCATTTGCGTACCCGTCACGCCGCTCCTCGCCTCGACCAGCGGAGGCATGGGTGGCGGAGCGCCCGCGTCGGCCGCTGGGGCAGGGTTGGCTGCGACCGCGACCGCCGGAGTGCCCGCGTCGACCGGGGCCGTTGCCGCGACCGGAGCGATGCGAGGCCGGGCGACCGGCAATTTGTTCAGCTCCAATTCAGTCACCAATTTGCCGAGCGCCTCTCTCACCACCTGGGCGTACGGCTTCGTGCCCCTGGGCAACTTGATCACGACCGGCCTGCGCACCAAGGCCCCTTCGTCGTTGACCACCCACCCGGTGACGACCACGTTCTTCTCGATGTTGAAATCAACCGCCGCGTACATCGCGTAGAGCGTCTCGGCCTTTTGCGCGAGCTGCTGCAGGCACGAGTCGTCGCGGTCGCAGTCTTGGCGTTTCAGCGCCGACAGCGCGGTCTCGATGGTGGCGGTCGGTGGCACCATCACTTGCGCTTGCCGCAACGCGCGGGCCAGCTCTGGCTTGAGCGCGTCGACCTCTTTCGCCGTCACATTCGTCGGCACCCGCTGCACATCGAGCGGAAAGGGCGTCACCGGGGCGCTCTCTTGCCCCCACGCCGCCGCGCTTGCCACCAACACGACCACCCACACTCCCAATCGCACGCTCATTCGTTGGTTCCCGTAATCTGAAATCTCAACTTTTGAAATTGCGCTCTTGCCGACGCGCATTCTGAAGTGCTCGTCGCGTTCTTGATGGCTCGGCCGAGGTCGGGTTCGTATTGCATGTAGAGGTCGTCTTTCCCATGCCCGCCGGCGTACCGCCCAAGGTCGCTCAACGCCGTGTTCATGTTCCTCTTCCATTGCTCGGTCGGCTCACACGGCTCGACCTTCACTTCGATTCGCGCCTTCGACACGACGACCGGTTTGGCGGCCTTGGGCTTGCGACTGCCCGGGGCCAGCGGCGCGATTTCGTCTTCGACGGCTTCTGGGCCGCTGGTCTCGACCTCGGCAACGGGAGCAGGTGGCGGCGTCGGAGCGACCACCGGCACCACCGGCGTCACAGCGGCGGGTACCACCGGAGGCACCGGGGCGACCGGCCGGGCGCGGGGTGAAAAGCCGCCCGCGAGCCCAAACCCGAGCAGCAGCAACAGCACGACGACAAGCGCGCCGACCGCGTACGGCCACCGCCTCGGCCGCAGCTTCAGCGGCAACAGCAGCGGCGTCGGCTCGGCGGTCGCACGGCTGGGCGCCCCCGAGTTCGCCAACAGCGGCGCGGCCAGCTCGGCGGGCACCCCAGGAAAAACCGCGACCCCCGTGGCGCCTTCGCTCATCACCCGCTCGATTTTCGCGAGGCGCTTCGCCACGTCACCCGCGCTGGCGGGGCGGTGCTCGGGCGTCTTGCTCATCAACTCGTA
This sequence comes from Myxococcaceae bacterium, assembly GCA_044225205.1. Taxonomy (GTDB): domain Bacteria; phylum Myxococcota; class Myxococcia; order Myxococcales; family Myxococcaceae; genus JAEUJT01. Next base: position 19,722 of record JBGAIY010000017.1, read on the forward strand.
GACCAATTGGTCGAGTTCGACGCTCACGTCGGGCGTCGTGTCACGAACGCGCGGCACCGCGGCGCTCACGTGCTGGTTCACCATGACGTTGACGCTCGAGGCTTGGTACGGCCGCTGGCCCGTCAGCATTTCGTGCAGAATCACGCCGAGCGCGTACAGGTCGCTCGAGGGCGTGACCGGTTGTTGCTGCAACGTCTCGGGCGCCACGTATTCGGGCGTGCCCTCGGCAATGGTCAACTGCAAGCCGCGGTCACGCGCGAGCCCAAAGTCGATGAGCTTCAACCAGTCGACGAACTTGCCGTGGTCTTTCGCCAACTTGAGCATGATGTTGGCCGGCTTCAGGTCGCGGTGAACGAGGCCCTTCTCGTGCACGGCTTCGAGTGCATCGGCGATTCGTACGGCGATGCGCACCGCCTGAATGGGGCCGAGCTGGTGGTAGCGGGTGAGCAGCGCGTCGAGGGTCTCCCCTTGGAGAAACTCCATGACGATGTACTGAAACGTGTCGGTGCGGCCGACGGCCAACACCTTCACCACCGTCGGGTGGTCGATGTGCACCAACACGTCGGCTTCGCGCTCGCTCAATTGGCCGAGCGGCATGACCTTCACCACCGTGCGCTGCCCCGGCAGACCCAAGTTGTCGGCCACATAGACCGTGCCAAAACCCCCAGCGGTCAGCTTCTCGACGATGCGGTGGCCGCTGAGCACCGCGCCCAATTCGGGCATGGCCAACGGTGTTGGCGCCGGGTCGGCTCCGACCGACGGTGCCACCTGAATGTTGGGCTCACTGCCTGACATGCGTTGCACCTCGCGCCCCCCCGCAGTGGGGCCACGGCGTTCTACCAATTCGCCGCACCTCACTCCACAAAGTGGCGCCGAAACTCTTCAGAACCATTGTTGTTTTTCTGAAAAATGCCAGCACTGGCGGCCCGAGCGCCCAGCGCGCGCGCGTCGGTTGGCGCCCAGTCAAAATCATGACGCGGCACGGTTTTGGAGCGCTCGTTACGTGATCTCCCGAGGAGTCGTCACCCATGAAGAATGTGCTCATCGTCGACGACAGCCCCATCGTTCGTCGCCACCTGCGAGGTCTTCTCGAGCGCGACGGTTGCCTCGTCTACGAGGCCGCCGACGGCGAAGAAGGGCTCCACCTGCTCTCCGCCCGCGCGTTCGACGTCATGTTTCTCGACCTGCACATGCCGAACGTCGACGGCACCGCCTTGCTGACCGCGCTCGAGAAAGACAAGAAACGGCTGCCGATCGTCTTGATCACCTCGACCGACTCGAGCGCCGAAATCGTCAACGCGTTCAAGTTGGGAGCGCAAGACTACCTGCTCAAGCCGTTTCGAGAACCGCAGGTTCGCCGGGCGATGCAGCAGGCCACGGGTCTCGACTACTCGACCATTTACCGCACCCGCTCCGACGTCGCGCTGCTCGACCGCGACGAAGGCTTGGCCCAAACGGTGCGCGCCGCCATCGGCGCCAATGACAACATCGACCACGCCGAATCGATGAACGCGGTGCCCGACTGCTTGGTGCGGTCTCACCAGGTGATTCTGGTCGGCAACCTCGACGCGAACGACGAAGCCAGCGAGGCCGAAGAGGCCGAAGCGGTCGGTGACATTGCCGCCCAGCGCGACCCGAACGCGGTGCTCATTCGGTTGTTGCCCAACAAGGCGAGCACGCTCGAAGACGTGACCGTGTTTCACGGCGCGGTCGCGCGCGACGACGAAGCCGGGTTCAAGAAGCTCTTTCGCGCCATTCGCTCGGGCGCGGCGCTGGCCGCCGGCCGAAAGGTGCGCGCCCTGCCGTATGACGGCCCGCCCGAACTCGCCCACCTCTACTGGTGGACAGTGCGACGCGCGGTCGAAGACGGGCTCAAAAAACTGGTCTCGAGCGGTGCGTCGACCGCGACCGTCGACCTCTCGCTCGCTCCCGACGACCAAGCTCAGCTCGACGGTCTGCGCGAATGGGTGCTCGAATTTTCCGAGTCGACCACCATCGAAGTGAAGGTCGTGCGCGAAGCCATTCGGGTGCCGGCGTCGCCCTCGGCAGTACAGAAAGCGCCGCCCGCAGCGCTGGCCGAGCCGGTGATCGCGCTGCCGACCCCGGCGCCCGCTCCGGTCTCGGTCGCCCAACCCGCACCGTCGGCGGCCGACGCCGACCGAACCCGGGTGCAAACTGGCCCGTTGCCCGCCGCCGCCGCGCCGCCAAGCGCCGAGAATGCCACTCGCGTTCAGACCGTACCCGTCGCCGACTTGATGGAGGGCCCCGCCACCCGCGTCGCCCCTCCGTCGCTGTTGGCCAGCGCCACCGCCCCCGAGGTGCCGCCCGCGCCCGTCGCGGCGCCGCCCGCTTCACCCGCCAAAGAGAGCCCACCCATCGTGATACCCGGCTTTGAAATCGGCGCCATGGTGGGCGAGGGCGGCATGAGCCGTGTCTACCGCGCCACCCAAAAGAGCCTGCGCCGCCAGGTGTGCGTGAAGATCATGCGCGAAGAATTCGCCCGCGAGCAGTCGCTCGCCGACCGCTTTCAAGACGAAGGCATCGCCTTGGCCACGCTGCGGCACCCGAACATCGTCAGCGTGCTCGACGTCGGCCGCAGCGACGACGGCCAGCTGTTCATGGTGATGGAATATGTCGACGGTGGCGACTTGCGCGACTTGCTCAAGCGCGTCGAGCGCGTGCCGTTGGTCGAAACCGTCAACATCATCTCTCAGCTCCTCGGCGGCCTCGCCGAAGCCCATGGCAACGGCATCATTCACCGAGACCTCAAGCCGTCGAACGTGCTGCTCGCGAGGCTCAAAGACGGCTCGAACCTGGTCAAGCTCGTTGACTTCGGCATCGCCAAAATCATCGAAGGCATGGGCGGCCCCCGCGGAGGCACCCGCGTCGGTACCGTCGTCGGCACACCGGGTTACATGGCCCCCGAGCAACTCCTGGGCATGGACGTGTCGAGCGCCACCGACCTGTACGCCGTGGGCGTGATTTTGTTCGAGTTGCTCACGGGGCGGCGCCCCTTCGTCGCTCGCGACGAGTTCGAATTGGCCCAGTTGACGATGATGACGCCCGTGCCGCACTTGCACGAGCTGCTGACCGCCGACGTCCCCACCGAACTCGACGCCTTGCTCGGCTCGTTGCTCGCGAAGAACCCCAGACACCGCCCCCAGACCGCCGCCGAAGTCGCCGCGCGGCTGCGGGCCATTCGACTGCCCGTCGCGGCCTAACCTTCAGGCGGCGTGCTCAACCGCGTCGAGCTCGGCTTCGGTGAGGTCGAACTGGTCGACGGCCAAGGCTTCTCGCATGTGCCGCTCGTTGGTCGTGCCGGTGAGCGGCAGCAGGCCGAGTTGCTGGGCGAAGCGAAAAACCACCTGCTGCGGCGTGCGCCCGGCCCGCTTCGCCACGGCGTCGACCACCCGCCCGTGCACCACGTCGGGGTTCGCGGTGAGCAGCGAAAACGCCTGGTACCGAATCGAATGGCGACGGCACACGGCCCTGACCGAGGCGTCCCACCCGTGCGAGGCGTAGCAGCGGTTCTGCACGAACGCCGGCGGCCGCCTCGCGCGTGACACCAGCGCTTCGAGTTGCGAGGCGCTGACGTTGCTGACGCCCAGGCTCGACACCGCCCCCGCTTCGACGAGCGCCTCCATCGCCGCCCAGGCTTCGAGGTCGGCCGGCTGCAGCCCCTCGCGCGCCGTGGGCCCATGCAACACAAAGCTGTCAATGAACGTCGTCTTCAAGTGGGCCAACGAGCGGTCGAACGACTGGCGCACCTGCGTCGTCACGTCGCTCGTCGGGTCGTACGGCAACCGGTGGTCTTGCCCTCGGGCGAACGTGAATTTCGTCTGCACGAACAGCGCGCTTCGCGAAAGGCCGCTCGCCGCGATGGCGTCTCCCACCGCCGCCTCGTGGTAGTGCTTGCGTTGGTTCGCCGTGTCGATGCCGCGAAAGCCGCACCGCAGCGCCAACGACACCAGGCGGGCGGTGTCGTCTTCTTTCCACGCGGTGCCGTAGAGCACGGGCGGCGGCTGGGTCAGGTGAGTCGAGACGAGATCAGGCATTTTCTTTTTTCACGACTCGGTGCGTAGCGCGCTTTCGCTTCTGTTGACGAACTGCCGAATCGGTGGCGAGGTTGCCCCTCGTGCAGCTCGTTGCCAAGGAGCCTTTGTGTCTGAAAGCGTCTACCCCGTCAAAGAGTGGATTCGTGACCGCGCCGGGCTCAAGAGCCGCGAAGAGTACGACCGCCTCTACCGCCTCTCGCTCGACAACCCGTCTTGGTTTTGGGGCGAACGCGCGAAAGCCCTCGAATGGTTTCACCCGTGGCACCAGGTCTTCGACGCCGACTACGACGCCGTCGACTTCTCGTGGTTTTCGGGCGGGCGGCTCAACGCTTGCTTCAACTGCGTCGACCGCCACGTCGCATCGCAAGGTGACAAGACCGCCATCATTTGGGCCTCTGACGAGCCGGGCGTGTACCAGCGCATCACCTACCGCGAGCTCAAGCACCACGTCGCCCGCCTCGCCAATGTGCTGCTCGGCAAGGGCGTCAAGAAGGGCGACCGCGTCGCCATTTACATGCCCATGATACCCGAGGCCGCGTACGCCATGCTCGCGTGCGCCCGCATCGGCGCGGTGCATTCGGTCGTCTTCGGCGGCTTCAGCGCCGAGGCCTTGCGCGACCGCGTCATCGACGCCGGGTGCCGAGTCGTCGTCACCGCGAACGAAGGCATGCGCGGCGGCCGCCGCGTACCGCTCAAGACCGTCGTCGACCGCGCCATCGACGGCGTCGGGTTGGTCGAAACCGTGTTGGTCGCGCGCCGCACCGACGCCGAAGTGCCCATGAAGGTCGGCCGCGACTTCTGGCTCGACGACGAGTGCAAAAAACAGCGCTCGACCTGCACCGTCGCGTGGATGGGCGCCGAAGACCCGCTCTTCATTTTGTACACCTCCGGCAGCACCGGCAAACCCAAGGGCCTGCTGCACACCACCGGCGGCTACCTGGTCTACGCCGCGAGCACTTTCAAAGACGTGTTCGACTACCGCAGCGACGACGTCTACTGCTGCGCCGCCGACGTCGGCTGGGTCACCGGCCACTCGTACATCGTCTACGGGCCCTTGGCGAACGGCGCCACGACCGTGATGTTCGAGTCGGTGCCCACGTACCCCGACGCCAGCCGCTATTGGCGCATGGTCGACGACCTGGGCATCACCATTTTCTACACCGCGCCCACCGCGTTGCGGGCCATTGCCCAAATGGGTGACGCGCCGGTGAAGAAACACTCACGAAAGAGTCTGCGCATTTTGGGGTCGGTCGGAGAGCCCATCAACCCCGAGACTTGGCGCTGGTACCACGACGTCGTCGGTGACGGCCGCTGCGCCGTCGTCGATACCTGGTGGCAAACCGAGACCGGCGGCGTGCTCATCACCCCCTTGCCCGGAGTCACCCCCACCAAGCCCGGTTCGGCCACGCTGCCGTACTTTGGCGTTCGCCCCATGGTCGTCAACCCCGCCACCGGCGAAGAGTTGACCGGCAACGGCGTCGAAGGCGCGCTGTGCATCACCTCTCCGTGGCCCGGCCAAGCGCGCACCGTCTGGGGCGACCACCAACGCTTCAAAGAGACGTATTTCACCCAGTACCCCAAGCGGTACTTCACCGGTGACGGCTGCCGCCGCGACGAAGACGGGTACTATTGGATCACCGGCCGCATCGACGACGTGATCAACGTGTCGGGTCACCGCCTCGGCACCGCCGAAGTCGAAAGTGCCCTCGTCGCCCACGAAGCCGTCGCCGAGGCCGCCGTCGTCGGGTACCCGCACCCCATCAAAGGCCAGGGCATTTACGCCTACGTGCTCGTCGCCAGCTCGGCCGAAGCCCAGAGTGCCGAACAGCTGCGCGGCAGCTTGAAAGAAAAGGTGCGACAGATCATCGGCCCCTTCGCCACGCCCGACGTGATTCACGTCGTGGCGTCACTGCCCAAGACCCGCAGCGGCAAGATCATGCGGCGGTTGCTCCGCAAAATCGCCGCCGGCGAATACGAGGGCATGGGTGACCTGAGCACCCTCGCCGACCCCGACGTCGTGCCCCGGCTCATTCAAGAACACAAAGCGCAGTCAGCGACGAACCGGTGAGCGCTCGGCCCGCTTCGGCGGCGCCGCTGGGGCCGGGGCCGCTCCACACCGGTCGGCGATTCGCTGCCGGGCCTTTTTGATCTCGGCGGTCAATTCGTCGCTGCGCGCCGCCGTCGCCTGGCGAATGAACTGGCGCGCCCACGTCGCCCCCGCCCGCTGGAGCGACTGGGTCAACGACAGCAACCGCGCCCGGTGCTTGAACTCGGTGTCGTTCATGAGCGACCGGTCGAGCAGGTAGTAGCTCGACGCCACCTGGTATTCGCGCGACACGCCTTGGCCCATTTGCGTCAACGCCAGTTCGCACAGCGGGCGGCTGCGCACGTAGCGGCTGCCGAAGGTCGCGAGCACCTCGGCGGCCGTTTCGTCGGCGTAGGGCAGGGTGAGCGCTTGGGCTTGGTGAATCGCTCCCCGCGCGTCGAGCCACGGTGAGTTCGGCGCCCGCCAACGAATGGGCGCGAATTCGATGCTGTCGCGAGCGACGAATTGCTTCGTCGAGAACGCGTTCTTTTCGAGCAACGCCAGGCCAAAGTCTTCGAACAGGCCGTGGTAGGTGCCGACGTACCACCCCGATTCGATGATGCTGCGCGAGAGCGTTTCGCGCGCCTCGCAGCGCTCGGTGCCCGCGTCGGGGTACCGCTTCGACAAGTCGCGGTCGACTTCGCAAATGGCCCGGTGAATGGCCACGGGCATGTCGAGCATGTCGCTGCTGATCACCAGCCGGGTGTGAAAGGGCTGCGACATGTCTTCGAGGTAGTGCACCGCGTTGCCCAAGAAGCGGTAGCCCCAGTAGTCGTGCCCACTGTCGAAGGCGATCAGCGCGAGCTCGTAAAACAGCTGCATGCGCTTGTCGGTCTCTTGGCCCGTGTCGAGACGCACCCCCAGAATTTCTTCCTTCGGTGTCCAAAAGTGGCGGAGCGCGCGGGTCGCCGTGCCCGAGCTCGCTTCGGCCATCGAATTCGAGCTCACCAAGCGCGGCACTTCGTCGTCCATCTTCCAGTCGGGTTCGTCAGAATAAATGACGATGACTTCTCGCGCCGAAGGGTGCCCGCCCAGCTGCTGAGGGTCTCCCTCGAACGCGCCGCGCTCCGGGTAGAGCGTCAGCACGTTCGTGCCTTTTTCCCACCGGGCCTCGAACGAGTAGGGAATGTGCGACTGGTAGAACACCTGGTACTCGCGCCCCACGCCGTCGAAGACCGCGTCTTTCGCTCTTTCCCACGTGCAGCGCTCACCGAAGTTCTGCTGAGCCTGCTCAACAGCACGACTTCGACCGCCGGTCGAGCGCTGGCTCATTCGCCAACGCCGCGCGCGTCAGAAACTGGTGCTTGTCCACCCGAGACTGGGCGTCGCGCAGAGAAAGATGAAAGTGAAGGACGGCCAGACATCGAGAGTTCTTGATATTACTGGTGTTTGATTTCGCTGAAACGAGACCCGGCCGGCTCGTCTCTCTGAGGCATTCCCAGGGAGATACCCACCGCATGGCCGTCTCGATGCCCCCGTTGCAAGCCCGCCTCGACGTTTCCAGGCCCTGACGTTGCGCGCAAGCCCTACCCGATCAAGGCAGAGACTGCCGCCCCGGCCAATGACCCCAGGCGCTCGGCTCGACGTGTTCGGCAACAAGCCCCAGGTCGACGTCGGCGCGCTGTTCGGCAGCCGGCCGTCGGGAGCGAACAAAAGCGAAGCCCAGGTCGCCCTCGACCAGACCTTTCTCAACGGCATTTTGGACCAGACGAAGCAGATCTTCAGCGGCCCCAACCCGGCTGAAAACAAAGCGGCGTTCAAGGCCTCGCCGAGCGAATTCTCCAAGACCCCAACATTCCCGACGACGTGAAGATGATCGCGCGCAACCGGCTCCAACGGTACGTGCCCGATGAGCTCGAAGGTGACTGCAAAGCCATTCTCGGAGGCATTCGCAGCTCGAGCGGGCCCAGCACCGTGTCGCTCGACCAGCTCCGACAGACGTACGACCGCGCCCTCGACAAGCCCACCCCTCGCCCCACCGCCAACGACGTCGGGTTGATGGACAAGCCCACCCCACGCCCCACCGCCAACGACGTCGGGTTGATGGACAAGCCCACCCCTCGGCCCACCGCCAACGAGGTCGGTCTGATGAACCGACCCGCGACGCCCCAGCCGAACGTGAGTCAGTTGGGCAATGCGTTTCAGTCGTCGGGGTCGAAGCTCACCGGGGTTCACGAACAATTTCGGGCCGACGTGGCGAAGACCGTACAGGGCCTGTGGTCGGGCACCATGCCGGGCGCGACGCCCGAGGAGCAGGTTCAGAATTCGTACCGGCGAGCCGCGAAGGTGGTCGATTTCGCCGCGGCGGTGCTCAAGAACCCCATGGTCAGCCCCGACGTGAAGCGCGCCGTCATCGAAGAGGCCATCAACAATTGCCCTGATCTGGGCGACTTCAAGAAGGCGATCGCTTCGTCGTTGGCCCAAAAGAGCGGCAACTCCTTCAAGGCCGAGCCCCAGATCGTCAACGGGCGCGTGCAGTTCGAACTCCAACCGACGACGACGCGAATCACGGAGCAGGTCGTGGGTGACCGCCAACTCGCCGAGACCATGCAGAACGAAATGACCTACCGCGGGCTTTTGCGAAGGCTCAATTGAGCCGCCTTACGGCAGGGTGTTGAGGCCGGCGCGCACCAAACTCTCGAGCGACTGGCCGGTCAGACGTTGATCTTGGGTGAGGCACTGCCTCGCCGCTTCACGCAGCGCCGCGAGCGAACGGTCGATGGCGCGCATGACCGTCGACGGCGCCACCCCGTAGAGCCGCCCAATGGCGGTCAGGCTCATGCCGTCGAGGTAGGCGTGCTGAATGAACAGCCGGTCGCGCGGCTCGAGCTGGCTGAGCGCTTCGTTCATGGCGCGGCCCAGCGCGGCGCGTGCCTCTGACGTCACCAAGCCCGATTCGGCCGGCTGCGCCGGAGGCAACAGCGCGTCGAGCACCTGATCTTCAACGTGGGTTTCGCGCTGCGTTCGACGCAGGTCGACTTCGAGCCGAGCGGCCACCGTCTTGAGCCAACGCCACAGCGAGCTGCGACCCTCGAACTTCGAGAGGCTCTGGTCGACGAGCAACCGTTGGCGAACCGCTTGGCGCACGTCGTCGAGCTGGCTGACTTGGCGAATCATCTCGTCAAGGCGCTCGAGCGCACCGCGGTCTCCAGCCAGGCAAGCGCGAGCCAACTCCACATCGGTCATGGGGTGATTTGACGAGAATGAGCGCTGCAGCGCAACTGTGAACAGAGATTACGGCGATTCGCACTGCCGCGACACCGCGTTGCAGACCTGATCACCGAACGGAAAGGCGTAGTGACAACGGCTGCCGCCCGGTCGACAGTTCGAAATGAGGCTGCTGTAGTCACAACACTCACCAACCCGGCAGCCGCTCGCGTCGACGGAGTTGGGGTTGCAGTCGCCCAGCAAGCTCAAGCACACGCCGGCGTCGATCGAGCACGACGTTGAAATGGGGCAGGTGATGCACGCCGCCCCGGGCCCCGCGGTGATGCGCCCGCACGTGGAGCTGGTTTCGTAGTCGGCTCGGTGATGGCACGTCGTGCCCAGACAACACCCGTCACAATTCGTCGCGTTGCAGGTGCCTCCGGCGTCGGTCGAGCCACCGCCATCTCGCGAGCCCGCGTCGGGCACGGGCGCGCCTCCGTCTTTGGTATTCACGCCGCCGTCGCCGTCGATGGCGCGGCAGGTCGTGCCGTCGCCCGTGTAGCCCACTGCGCAGATGCACTGGTGGCTGCCGGGCGTGTTGACGCACGCGGCGTGAAGGTCGCAACCGCCCATGTTCGACGCGCACTCGTCGATGTCGGCGCAGGTGCCTTGTGCGCACCGGTAGCCCTGACCGCAGCCGCCGCACGTCGCCGCTCCCGAACCACATTGGGAGTCGGTTTGGTTGTCGCGGGTGACGCAGGTGTCTTGCGCGCAACAGCCGGTGGGGCAGGTGGCGGTCGTGCAGACCGGTGACGGCGTCTGGCAAGCGCCGTTGCTGCAGACCTTGCCCGAGTCACAGAGCGTGTCGCGCGCCGAATACGAACATTGGCCCGCCGCGCAGACGCCCGGGGTCGAGAACGTTCGGAGCACGCTCGAGCTGACGCAGGTCGCCGCTGGAGCCACTTGGCAGCTCACGCCAGCGCACGGGTCGGCCACGCAGGCGCCGTGGCTGCAGCCGTTCGCGCAAGGCACCGTCGTCGAGCCGTAGCTGCAGGTGCCGTCGGCGGCGTCGCATGCTCCCGGAGTCGCGTAGAGTTTGAGCGTCGTCGAATCGAGGCACTCGTTCGGCGGAGGGCTCACGCACGTCTTGCCCACGCACCGGTTTTGGGCGCAGCTGCCGTCGACGCAATCGCAGGCGACGACCGAGGCGGTGTAGGCACAGCCTCCGGCGACGCAGGCACCCGCCGCGAACACCCGCAAGTGTGATGCATCGTCGCACCGAGCCGCGGGAGGCCGGTCGCAAAAGACGCCCGCGCACGGGTCGCTGTCGCACCGGCCGTTGGTGCACGCCCCCGCGCACTGGGTCGCCACCACGCTGTACGAGCAGCCACCTTCGATACAACGCCCCTGCGCTGGGTACGATTCGAGCATCGTGGGCGACGTGCAGTGCGTCGGTGGTGGCGCGGTGCATGACCGGCCACAACCTCCCGCCTGATCAACGACGCCCGAGTCGCTCGCGAAACGATACGGGTCTGACAGGTTGAGACAGCCGGTGACGGCAAGCAGCAAGGCGGCGGCGACGATGAAGCGCATGGTTGCTTCAAAGACACCGGGGTTTTGAGCGATTTTGCGTCGGCGGCTGTCAGTGAAAGTCGTGCAGTTTCAGTGGGTTGCTGGTGGCGTTCTGTCATAGTGCCCGGGGTGAGCCTCTTGACGTTGTACGGGTTTCCCGCGGCGTTGAACGCGCCGTTCACCGGGCCGGGCCGTGAGCGCGAAGTGAACCTCGTGTCGGTCGGCAGCTTCAATGAGCACCGCCTCTTTTCGACGCTCGTGCTCGACCTTGCACCTCCGCTCGGGCCCGCCGAGGTGTTGTTGCTCGAACGCTCACTGCCCGCGTATCAGTTGTTGGCGAAGAACTTCGGGCCAGACGCGTGCGGCAAGTTGATCACCCTGACCGGGTCGATGCGCGGGGGGCCCAACGAGTGCCTGTATTTGGCCAGTGAGCAGCTCGAGACCGTCGTCGCCAACCATCGCGAACGACTCCGTGTCGGCGGCGCGCCGGGGCACCCAGGGCTGAGAGGCTTGGTCGAAACCGTGCTGGCGTTTCTGACGACCAGCGCGGGGCTGGGGTTTGACGTGCTGTCGTTTTCTGACTTCAAGATGCGCGCGGGTGATTGAAGCCGCCTGAAGGTGGCCGCAGAGGTGATGGCCACTCCTGAACGGCCGCCGAAAACAGCGAGGAACTTCGTGGGCTTGTAGGTGACGAGGTGAAGGGAAGGTGCGCCTCTCTTCGCGGAAATACCTACATCATGCGTACTTTCGACGAAGCGCGAACACTCCCCGTGGCAAGGCATCTGACCCTTCACCGCAGCTCTTGGGCGCTGCTCGTGTTTCTGCTGCTGGGCACGCTGCCCGCCCATGCCGACACGCAAGCCATCATCAACGCCTGCAGCGTCGATGCGGTGAATGATTCGATGAGTACCTTGAAGTGGAACGGCACGACCTCAAGGGGCTGGCTCGAGCTCAACGACGCGACCGACCTGGTCAAGTGGTACACGAGTAACCCCTCGGCGCCGAACATTGATCGGTTCAACGCGTCGCGCGGGCGCCAGCGAGTGCAGAATCTCTCCGGTACCAAACCGTCGTACTGGGTCGCGTCGTCGAACACGCAGCAGTTCATGTCACCGCAGTTTCTCGAAACGCTGAAGCGCCTCAGCAGCGACGTCATTGTCATTCGAACGAACGGCGACCCCAAAAAGGCGCCGTTTGAGTACCAGTATTACGCCAACGCGACGACAACGACGCTCACCACCGTTTCGGTGCCGATCGAATACAAAACGCTCTATTCGAAAGTGGTCGATCAAACCCGTGGCCCTGACGGCAGCTCGCGCATTGTTCTCGCGTACGACTACAACACCAAGGCCATCACGCCGAACAAAGAGGGCGTCAAAGACAAATCATCTCTCACAGAGTGTGAGTTAAATAAATTTCAAATCGATCAAGGTTCAGGCGACTACCTGACGCCGTCAGAGTATCTCATTGACCCCGTGCGAGGCGGCAAGACGCCCTTGCGACTCCTCCTCGACCCGCCCCAGGGAGATCTCATTTATAAAAACGATTGGTTTTTCGTGAACTACGCCAGCGCTTCGGCGGCCGACAAGCTGGCCGAAAAAGCGCAGCGCGTGATGAGTCAGAATTTCGGCATCAGCGGTCTCGCGTGCGACCTGACCATTTATGACCCGAGCTACGCCAATACCTTGGTCGATGCGTTGCCAGTCTGGACCGCGGCGAACCCCAAATTCGTCTGCCAATATCGCGCCGGCCATCGCGCGAAGTGGGCCCAGAACTCAGCGAACTTTTTTACGGTCTTCAACCTCTTGGAGCCCGGCGATCTGACCCAGGTGAACAATGCTCGTAAGAACCAGGGGCTCTCGGCAATCACCACGACGAACTGGCGCCGAAAACAAGAAGAGCTGCTTCAATACACGCACGGCGGCCTGCTGGAGTTTTTCGGCGGGAAGCAAGACGACGGGCCGGACTCGAGCCCAGGTGTCGACATGGAGTGTAAGGAGGAAACCACCCCCGTCGCCTTCGAAAAAACGCCATTCTCGGAGTTGCTCGAGCAAGTGCGGGCGTGGCGCCGAAACCCCGATAAATACTTCATGGTCGCAGGGCGCGGTGACAAGTACTACACGTCTTACGACGCGGAGTACGACTGGCAAGAGTATCTGTATGGCGTCTATCTGCTCGGCTCTGGCCCGAATACCGCGTTCAAATTTCTTTCGACCTTTCAGTTTCCCTCGAAAGAGTCTGGCCGCACCGATGGTCTTGAGCTGTTTGACAATCAGTTGCTCAACCTCGGCAACCCCACGCCGCTCAAAGATGCCAGTGGCAAACCCACTTTCTACACCTCGAAAATCAGCTCGGGCATCTACTGGCGCCAGTTCGGCAAAGCGCTGGTGATGGTCAACCCGCACGACGCCGCCGGCCCCGCCTCAACAGATTCAGACGTGCTTCGCAGCCACGCACCCTCGGGGGTGGACTGGAAGACCGTGCCGGCTCAACTCGCGGCCGGCCAGGCGTACATCGCCATGGCCACCCCGCGAAATACCCAAGTCGGCCGAATCATCGATTTCAAAGACCCAGAGACCAAGGCGTTCTACGACCGCTATGAAACGATGGAGGCGGCCGACAACGGCCTTCGCGTCAAAGAGACGTACCCCACGTTCATGACCGATATTTTGCTCAACCCGGTGAAGTACAAGAGCCACCGAGGCTCTCTGTCGATGGACTACACGGTAAACGGCACGAGGGCGAGCGACCGGAGATTTTGGTTCGTTGCAGAAGTTGACGACAACCGAGATCAGAACCCCGAGAAGCGCCGGCGGCTCGTGGTTTTCGAAATGCGTCAGGGGCCGCTTGCGGCTGGAGAAGACCCAGCTCCAGTGCTGAACGCGCCAATGTATCGAGCTCCGACCCCAGACTGCGTTGGTGAAGACGTTCTCTACCTGCGCATGCCCAACGCGATCACCACCGAAACGGGAGTGACGCGAACGCTGACCCTGAGCCCTCAGCAAGAACTCGACAACGGGCACGCGCACTACACCTTTCGGCGCTGGGTCATGATGCGGAGCCAGGGTGATTACACGCTGCGTCGCATTCAAATCGGCGACCAGAACTGGGTCAGTGGCCCAATGGGCTTCTGAGCCGGCCGGTGCGTGCTCTCGACGCGGGCCAATTCTTCAACACCCGCGCCGAGTTACACCAATGGGCCCTGCAGGATTCGAACCTGCAACCTAGCGGTTATGAGCCAGCGGCACGCTTGTCAGAGGCCTTGGCACCCTATGGCAGCGCGTCGCAACCGATTCCAAAGATTCAGGAGGAAGCCGCGAGCAGTGCTCCAAAGCTTGGCAGAATTTCTACCGTTTCGACGGTGCGTGGTGCGCCCGTGGTGCGGAGTTCGGCACGCGCCGTCACCGCGATGCTTCGGGTACGCGACGTCGCCGAGTTGCTGTCTGTGTCGACCGCAACTGTCTACGCGCTGCTGGACCGTGGAGAACTCGAGCGGGTGTGGGTGGGCAGCTCGATTCGCGTGCCCGCACGATCGCTCGAAGCGCTTGTTGGACGAGGTGCCCTCACCACCTCAAAACGCTCAAAACCCTCGAGGGAACCGAAATGACCGCAATTGGCACCAAGAAAGTGCGGCTGGTCGCTCTGCTTGCGGCCGGTCACACGTACGACGAATGCGCGGCGGCACTTCAGATGTCGAAGCGAACAATCGTCAGGTTGAATGCGACGCCGACCTTCGCTTCCGAACTCAGGGCTGCTCGGTCGACGCTTCTTGACCAGATGCTCGGCATTCTGGCTACAGAGGCGAAAGCGACCATTCGAACGCTCATCGAACTGCGCGACGGCGGGTCGGAATCTGTGCGTCTCGGAGCGTGCCGAACGTTGCTCGACAAATTGGTCGCTACCCGAGAGCAGGTCGAGCTTGAGGCGCGAATGGCTGCGATCGAGATGAGTTTCGCCAACAATGACCGAGGCGCACGATGAGTGAGCTTCGAGCCCGTCTCAAAAAAGCGGAGCGCCTCAACAACGCGGCAGCAATGGTCTGCATCAAGATCGTCGACCCGTACGGTGGGCCGAACGTCACGATGATGGTGGCGGCGATCGACAGGCGGGCGCCGTGAGGGGCCTTCGTGCTCGACTCGCTGCAGCGGAGAGGCGCGCATGTGAACGCCCGTCGACGCGAGAACTGACACTTGAACAACTGGTGGGAGCGGCATGTGGTTTTGAGGTCGGGCCCCCGCAACGACTCGTGGTCGCGGGTCGCCCGACTCTTGTAGAATTGATCGAGAGGGCCGTCGCAAATCGCTCACAATTCAAATGACTCGTTGGAACCATTCTCCCGCAGCGAACTGCGTTTCAAGAACATTGGCGAGGGGGCGGTCATCAAGCAACACCCCAACTTCGATGTTCCGCGTCTGGCCCCGGTCAGTGAAATTTGCCGAAGTGACGAACACCCAGCGCTCATCGACCACGACGCATTTCGCGTGCAGGCTTGCGTAGACGCCGCGCGGAGGACGAAACCGAACACGGAAGGGAAGGGTGGTCCAAACGGCCAGTGCTCCTTCAAGAACGCGGAAGCTG
Source organism: Myxococcaceae bacterium (assembly GCA_044225205.1). GTDB lineage: Bacteria > Myxococcota > Myxococcia > Myxococcales > Myxococcaceae > JAEUJT01. The sequence continues at coordinate 35,160 of JBGAIY010000017.1, forward strand.
TGCTCGCGTCGGCGAAGATTCGGCTTTGAACGCCTCGCCTCATCGCGCCATGCAGCGGGTTCAAGAGGTCATTGGCGTGGTCGAACGCAAAGCCGGCCATCAGAACGCGAGACTCCGCCCTTCGAAAGAGGTCGGCCAGCACGACAGCAGTGTCGCGCGCCTCGCTTGAACGCAATTCGGGTCCGGTCCACACCAACGAGGCTTGGTTCGCCTTTGCGGTTCTCTCAGCTGCCACTGCCGAGATAACCGCGACGGTGCCGACCTGGCCAAGTGTGTTCATCGTCCCAACCTGGTCAGCGAGCGCGTCGAGCCCAGCGCTCGCCAACGCCAACCGTGAAAGTGGGAACCCCAATCGCCCGCTCAGCAGTTCCGCCTCGAGGTGTTCGAGGTCGGGTGTCGAGACCTGACTCAGGTCCACGGGGCCCTCAGAAATGCCAGTTCTTCATGACCAAGCGTTGGCACGACCAGCGCGCGATCGAGGTATTGGTTGAAGCGCTCACACGAGCACTCGGGCACGAAGAGGCAGCTGTGGCATGCGGCCCCCTCAAGGTTGCGATCGTCGAGCCCAGAAGGCTCATGGTGCGCGCAAACGGGGTCATTCGAGCAGAGTTGGGCCTTTTCCCAGGCCCGCTCGAGGTGACGACCGAGCCGGCGGCCTTCTTCGACGAGGCCACCGAGCGTTCCCTCGGTGCCGGACGTCCCGGTCATTAGTAGAATACCGGCCATCGGCACGGCGGCATCGTGTGACTCACAATAGATGCGTTCGTGAATCGAACTGGCGGGGTAGCCGCATTCGAGGGCGACCTCCGTCATGAGCAAGTGAGACAACGAGTGCAGCAAGTAAAAGCGAATTCCAGGGAAGGGCAGCGTTGACTTCGAGTGGCTTTTCCAACGTTCCCATGCCGCGAGCAGTATTTCTGCCCGTTTCACGATTGGCTCCGAGGTCTCCCATGCGTGCAGCCGTGCTTCGTCGAGAACAACCAAGAAGCCTTCACCCTGAACTTCGGTGACAGGCACCCAATCACGCTGAAGCGAAAGCGGCGCGAGCCTCACATCGATGTCGTATCGACCCTGCAAGTCTTTGGAGAGCGGTTCGAGTCGAGTGAATCCGACTTGCGCCTGAACCTCACGAAGTCTTCGAGCGAGAACGAGATGCTCGACCTCGCTCGGCAGTTTCTTGGGCCTCGCAATGCGCCGAGCCCAGAAATACTCTGAACGGTCTTTGGGCATTTCGCCCGGTTGTTCCTTGGGCTGGGACAAGAATTGAAGCCACTCGGCGGTCCGAATCTCGGGCACGACCTCGGCGACCTTCTCGCGTTCTGCTGCAACGGCCTTGAGCACTTCGGCGTCACTAGCGTTGCCAAGGGCCAAAGCGACTTCGGGGATGTTTCGGAACGCTGGTAGCGTCGTCTCGGTCGCCGCCTGCATAATTTTCCACGCCGAACGCACTCGTCGCCTGAGCGACTCTGGCTCTGGGATGGTAATAACGCTCGTGGTCTGGGCGAAGTAGCCATTGCTCGCTGTGCGAATCAACAGTCGCTGTTTTTGGTCGCACTTTTCTTTCGCTTCGAGGCCGAGCCATGGCCGCTCTCCGCTGCAATTGTCTTGGCGTTCGGCGACCGTCATGTCCATCAGCCGTCGGCGCTTGCCGCAAGCGCATGAAATCTCGATCTCGCTGAAGTCGCCAGTCACGCCTTCTTCGAGCTTCAGCTGTGGCGCGTTGCAGGGAGCTTTTTCGTGCATCCACCACGACCAATCGAGGTCGGCGAGATGCCCACGCGCACATGCCGCCACAAAGCGAACTGGCACACATCGTTCTTGTCGCGCGTCGACTCCTGAGCATCGGTGTCTGTATTCGCGGTTGACGCGTTCGAGGCTGTTCGCGCGTACCAGTGCTCGGCATCGCGGGTTCTGGCACACGAACCACCTTGGAAATTCATAGACCTGAATGCCGCACGCTTCGCTTGGTTCTCGTTCGTCTCCGGCCGGCGGTTTGCGAAAAGGTGCCTCTTTGCTCAGCGGCCATTTGTTCCGTTGAAACAAGGGTTCAACGGCCTCGAGCAGCCTTGGCTCGTTGACGATTTCGCCTTCACCTCTAAGCCGCCAGAAGTCGAGGCCGCCAACCAAGACGGCGTCGTCGACAAGGTCGAGCATGCTTCCGGGCCCGAAGGTCGACACGACCTGGCTTTGCCTGATCCGACCGTCGGGCGGCTTGGTCTGTTGACCACCGCGGGCCCATCGCCGGCGTCTATTCGTCGCCATCGTTCGCCTCCACCGGTGCGGGTGCCGCAGCCATCGGAGCGCGGTAGCCGCCGAGCGGTTGTCGCTGTATCCACAAATGAACCGACGACTCGACATCGCGCATTGAAAGTGGAGCGTCAAAGCGAAGTTCGTCTTGGGTCACGTTCTCCGTCGGGTCGAGTACCGTTCGCAGCAACGACTTGTAACCTTTCCCTTCTGGGTCATAGGGCGAGTAGGCGCGCTGAGCGGCGTCTCGCTTCGCCTGTTCAATGATGTTGTGCCACGAATCCAGAAGGCTTCGTGCCCGTTGCAGAACAATCGAACTGGCGCGATCTGCTTCGTCTTTCGGCAAGCCGAGACCTGCGCGCTTCGAGAGCACCGCCAGCGCGCCTTCGAGGTTCTGGCGGTGATTGTCCAATGCCCCCACATTGAGCGGGGCTGTCATGGTTGTGTCGAGCAGTCTGCCAAGCGCAACGACCACTCCCGCGAGGCCGCGATCGAGAGCTGGGGCCGAGAACGGTGTCACGGAGGTGGCTTCGACGAAGCGATAGAACGATTCATGGTACGGTCCAAAGCGTTCAAAGTGACTGCGGTCGCGGGGCTTTGCGACGTTCAGACACGTCACCACCAAACCCGGCTTGGCGGCATTTCGGCCGACACGGCTCGATGCCTGAATGTATTCGCTCGTTGTCTTGGGTTGCCCCGCGACTACCATGAGGCCGAGTCTGTCGATGTCAACGCCGACGGAAATCATGTTGCTGGCGAGCACAACATCGACGCTTTGCACGTGGCCGTGAGGCAGCTCGAGCCGGTTCTTGGCGGCTTTGATGTCTGAGGTTCTTTCGCGACTCGTCAGCTCGATTGGCTCCGCTCGAATCGTTCTGTTTTTGTACCAGGGGTGTTCCGCGTCTTGGTCGAAGTCCTCAGGGCGTCGGCGCGCGCGGTCGATGACGAGTCGGCGAACTTCGTCTTCGACTAAGCGGCGCATGCCGCCCAGTTCACGCAGACTGTTGAAGTAGCCCACAAGCGTCAAATACGGGTCAGCGTCTTCACCGTGCTTTTGAGCGGCGGCGAGCAGACTTACGTAGACCCGAAGAAGAATGCCTTTAAGCGGCCGACCTGGAGCCGCAACACCGAGGTATTGCCGGGCGCCTTTTGTGCCTTGGCTTGCGAAGAACGTGTCTGATGCATCGACGCCAGGAGGAGGGAAGAGCGCGACAGAGCGGCCGTACAGTCTCTGCACCTGTTCCTGCGAGCGCCTGACCGTGGCGGTTGACGCGACCAGCTTCGCCTTCGGCGCCAGGGTCAGAACGGCGCCTTCATACAGACCCACC
>JBGAIY010000563.1:0-4435 GCA_044225205.1 Myxococcaceae bacterium
ATGAGCTCGCGAAGGTTTTCGGCTTGGTCCATGTTCAGCGGCCTCCGAAGTTCACGCCGATGTCTGCGCGCTGGGCCTGATACGGCCCGATGATGAGGTCGACCAATTCAGCGCTCGACAGGGCATGCACGTCTTCGGGCACGCGTTGACCGTCGGCGACCGCGACGATCGGCCGGCCAATTCTGACCGACGCCGACAGCACGCTGCCCGGCCCCACCGCTTCGTCGGTCTTGGTGACGATGAGTCGGTCGGGCTGCAGCCCTCGGTACCGTTCGGCCGCGGCAGCCATTTCACGGGGGCCCGTACACGCGCTCATCACCAAGTATAACTGAATGCCTTCGATCGCGCGGAGCATCTCCGCCTGGCGCGCCACCGCTTCGCTCACGCTTCGCCCGGCCGTATCGACCAGCACCATGTCGGCATTCGCGCACTTCTCAATGGCCCGGGTCAGTTCAACCCGGTCGCGCGCGACATGGGTCGGCACCGACATGATTTCGCCGTAGCGCATGACCTGCTCGCTGGCGCCAATGCGGTAGGTGTCGACGGTGATCAGCGCGACTTTGAGCTTCTCTTCCATAATGGCGCGCGCGGCGATCTTGGCGAGGGTCGTCGTTTTGCCGACGCCCGTCGGGCCCACCAACGCCACGACCCGGCGCTTCGCGTCGGGCAACCAGGGAGCCCGGCCGGCGACGACCCGCTCTCCCAACGCGTGCCGAAGCGCGGCCAGCAGCGACGTCGACGAACCGTTCGGCGCGAGTTCCATGGCCTGGCGCACGGCCACCTCGGCCAAGGTCTCTTCGACGCCGCGGTTGCACAGGTGGCCGTACAGCTCGGCCGCGTTCGGCGGCAACTTGAGTTCACGCTCGTTGCGAACGTTCTGGCTGACTTCGCGCATCTCGCGGCGCATGTCCTCCATGGCCGAACGCAGGCTGAGCAGCTCGTCGGCGTTGGTTCGCTCGGCGATGCTCGCCGGCGTGTAGGCCTGCGGTGCCGGGCCGGCCGGCTGCTGGGCTTTGAGGGCGCTCATCGCCGCCGCCGCCGAGGCCAGCGCTTGGTGCACCGGCGTCGCGTTCGCCGGAGCCGGCGCAGGCGTGGGCGTCTTGAGCGGCGTGTAGGCCGTGGCCGGCAGCGCCTTCGACAGGGGGCCGGGTTCGGGCAGCGCGGCGGTCACTTCGATTTCTTTGGGCCGAAACAAGCCGTTGCTCACCTCGCGGGTCGCGAGAATCACGGCGTTGGGGCCGAGCGCGGCCTTCACCATGGCCAGCGCCGAACGCGCATCGGGGGCTCGAAACGTGCGAAAGGTGCTCATGCGATACCTCAGGTGGTCAGCGAAACAACGCCGGCGGGTTCAATGGTCGTGCCCGGCACCAGCTCACGGGCCGAGACGACCGACAGATCAGGAACAAAGCGTGACGCAAAGTCGTAGAGCGGCCGCCGCAGGTCGGGCGGCGCCAAAATGACCGCCGGGCGACCCGCGGTGGCCAAGGTGGCCGCCCGCGTCTCGAGCGAATTGATGAGCTTGCGCGCCAACTCGATGTCGGGCGCCAAAGTGGGCTCGCCGTCATTCTGGCCCAGCGCTTGGCGCAGGCTGTCTTCGGCCGGCCGGTCGAGCGTGAGCGCGTACACCACGCCGGCGTCAGAAATTTTCGCGGTGATGCTGCGCGCCATGCGCCGGCGCACCTGTTCGACCAAGAAGTGAGCGTCTTTGCTTCGCGGCGCCGCGTCGGCCACCGCCTCGAGAATGGTGCGCAGGTCGCGCACCGAAATGCCTTCGCGCAGCAGGCCCCGCACGACCCGAACCAGTTCGCCCAAGGTGATCGAACCCGGCACGGTGTCTTCGACCAACTTCGGGGCCTCTTTCGCGCAAGCGCCGAGCAGCTCTTGCACCTCTTGGCGCCCGACCAGCTCGTGCGCGTTGCGACGAATGAGTTCTGAAAGGTGGGTGGTGATGACCGAGCACGCGTCGACCAACGTGTAGCCTTTCGCTTCGGCCGCCGGCCGCAGTTCGCTCGTCACCCACACCGACGGCAAGCCGAACGCGGGGTCTTTGCCCGGCAGCCCTTCGATGACGGGCGTGCCGCCGCTGGGCTCGAGCGCCATCAACCGGCCGTGGTGGGCCACGCCGCGCCCAATTTCGAGCCCGCGCAGCTTGACCCGGTAGTGCGTCGACTCGAGCCGCAGGTTGTCGCGCAGGTGAACCGACGGCAGCACGATGCCCATGTCGGTCGCCAGCTGTTTGCGCAGCGCGGTGACCCGGCCCGGCAGCTCGCCGCCCCGGTCGAGGTCGATGAGCGGCAGCAGCGCGTACCCCACTTCGAGCTCGAGCGTGTCGAGCGAGAGCAGGTCTTGAATTTTTTGTTCGCCTTTGCCGCCCTTGTCTTCGGCTTTCGCCGGTGCGGCTTTCGCTTGCGCCTTCGCCTTTTCGATTTGCCTCGCGGCAATGAACGCGCCGATCGCCAACGGCCCGAACGCGAACGCGGGCAGGCCCGGTATCAGCGTCAGCGCGCCCAACACGAACGACGCGTACTTGAGCGCCCTGGGGCTGCCGAAAATTTGGCCGCCCACCTGCGTGCCCAAATCGTCGCCCTCAGACCGGGTGACCAGCACGCCAGCCGCCGTCGACACCAGCAGCGCCGGCATTTGCGAAACCAACCCGTCGCCAATGGTGAGCACCGTGTAGGTCTCGATCGCTTGGCCGAACGACATGTGGTCGCGCATCACACCGGCCAGCAAGCCACCGACGATGTTGATGCCGGTGATGATCAGCCCGGCGATCGCGTCGCCCCGAACGAACTTCGAGGCGCCGTCCATCGCTCCGAAGAATTCGGTTTCACGGGCGAGCGACTGGCGGCGGGCGCGGGCGTCTTTTTCGTCAATGACTCCGGCCGCCAGGTCGGCGTCGATCGACATTTGCTTGCCGGGCAGGGCGTCGAGGGTGAAGCGCGCCGCGACTTCAGAGACCCGACCCGAGCCTTTGGTGATGACCGTAAAGTTCACCACCAGCAAAATGAGAAAGATCACCGCGCCGACGATCAAACTGCCGCCGACGGCGAAGCGGCCGAACGTTTCGACCACGTGGCCGGCCGCCCCGGCGCCTTGGTTGCCCGACAGCAGAATCAGCCGGGTCGTCGCCACGTTGAGCGAGAGCCGAAAGAGCGTCGTGATCAACAACAAGGAGGGGAAGACCGAAAACTCCATGGCCTTCGACAGCCCCAGCGCCACCAGCAGCATCAACACCGAAATCGCGACGTTGAGCGCCAACAGCCCGTCGAGCAGCGGCGCCGGCAACGGCACGATCAATATCGCCAAGACCCCGAGTACCGCCACCGCCAAAAGGCCTTCGGCTGAATTGCGCTTCGGCGCGGCGACGGCACTCACGGCTTCACCTCACGCGAAGGGCCTTGCGCGTTCGTGTTCGCCGAGCCCGACGGCGCTCGGCCCGTCAACCGGTAGACGAAGGCCAGAATCGTCGCGACGGCCTTGAAGGTGTCGGCGGGTACGCTGCCGCCCACCTTCACCTTCTTGTAGAGCAGCCGCGCGAGCGGAATGTCTTGAACGATGGGTATGCCGTTTTCTCGGGCGGTCTCGCGCATGACTTCGGCCAGAGCGCCCTTGCCCTTGGCGACGACGCGCGGCGCCCCGCCTTCGTCTTTGCGGTACCGAATGGCAATGGCGATGTGCGTCGGGTTGACAATGAGCGCGTCGGCTCGCTTGGTCTCGGCGATGGAGTTGCGCTTGACGAGCTCGCGGTGGCGACGTTTGCGGGCCCCCTTGATCATGGGGTCTCCCTCGTCTTCTCGCATTTCTCGTTTGAGCTCTTCTTTCGTCATCATCAGGCGCTTTCGGTAACGCCACCTGGTCAGTGCAAAGTCGACACCAGCGAAGATGACCAAAAGGGCGACAACCCGAACGACCGCTTTCGACAACGGGCCGAACAGTCCCGCGAGTTGCTCGCCGGGGGCGGCGTGCATCAGCCGGGGGAGCGTCAAAAATTCGCCGCGGAGGGTGTGCCAACAGACCCAGCCCACTGCCACGACCTTGACGAGGGCCACCGTCAGCTCGACCCAAAAGTGTTTCGACACGAAGTGCGTCAGCCGTTCAGTGTTGAACACCCGCGACAAGTCAGGCGTGGCGCGGTCGTCCCACACGTGGGCGCGGGTCTGCGCGAAGGTGAGGGCGATGGCGGCCGCCGCGATCGCCACCAGCACGCCCAACAACGGCAGCGCCACCGGCAGCATCAACGAAGGCACCGACGCGAACGGCGTGGTGGGCGCGAGGGTGACGGTGTCGTGCATCAGTCGCACGAGCTGGCTTTGGAGCGACGACGTCAACGACGCGAGTGCCGCCACGCCCGCGGCGACCGCACCGGTCGCCACGACTTCTTTGGCGAGCGGTATGTCGCCTTCGTCGAACGCTTGCTGCAGCCGGCGTTCAC
>JBGAIY010000564.1:0-4433 GCA_044225205.1 Myxococcaceae bacterium
CGCCGAGCGTCGAGCTCGGAGCGCGACAAGAACAAGTCGCCTTCGGGCACCACGTGCGAGAGCGAACGAACGACTTTGCTCGAGACCTTGCGCGCGTTCGGGTTCAGCAGAACGGCGACCTTGTGGTCGGCGTCGTGGCGCGAGGGAACTTGTTCGACGGCGGCCGATCGAAACGGTTGTACCCACATGGCGGCTTGCTCAAAGCATGCGCCTTGCCATGTGACTTGGTGCGTTAAGTCATTGAAACAACAGGGCAACAGATGTGGGCATGTAGGCAGAATTGCAACCACACGGTGGCGGTTGGCGGGTACGCCCGCGTAAGCCGGTTCGCACCGAAGCGGTTTTTTCGAGCGTTTGAAGGCGCCCGGCGTTGCTTGACGCTCACAGGTCGCTGGTTAGGTTGTGCCGGTCGCCGGCTGGGTTGAAAACAGCCGTAAATTCAACAGCTTTGGAGAATACACGTCATGGGTAAAATCATTGGCATCGACCTGGGCACGACGAACTCGGTGGTGGCGATCATGGAAGGTCGCGAGCCGAAGGTGATCGTCAACGAAGAAGGCAGCCGCATCACGCCGTCGGTGGTCGCCTTCACGAAAGACGGAGAGCGGCTGGTCGGGCAAGTGGCGAAGCGCCAAGCCATCACCAACCCCGAGCGAACCATCTACTCCATCAAGCGGTTCATGGGCCGGCGCGCCGACGAGACCACCGACGAGTCGCGGTTGGTGCCGTACAAGGTCGCGAAGGGCCCGTCGGGCGACGCGCGCGTCGAAATCGACGGCAAAATGTACAGCCCGCCCGAGATTTCGGCGCAGGTGCTGCTCAAGCTCAAGCGGGCCGCTGAGAACTACCTTGGCGAAAAAGTGACCGACGCGGTCATCACCGTACCGGCGTACTTCAACGACGCTCAACGCCAGGCCACGAAAGACGCGGGCGAAATCGCCGGCCTCAACGTGCGCCGCATTGTCAACGAGCCGACTGCCGCCGCGCTGGCGTACGGGCTCGACAAGAAGAAGAGCCAAAAGGTCGCGATTTACGACTTCGGCGGCGGCACGTTCGACATTTCGATTCTCGACATGGGTGACGGCGCGGTCGAAGTGTTGGCCACCAACGGCGACACGCACCTGGGCGGCGACAACATCGACCAACGGTTGATGGAGTGGCTCATCGCCGAGTTCAAGAAAGACAACGGCATCGACGTGTCGAAAGACAAGATGGTGCTGCAGCGGCTCAAAGAGTCGGCCGAGAAGGCGAAGATCGAGCTCTCGTCGGCGAACGAGACCCAAATCAACCTCCCGTTCTTGACCGCCGACGCGACCGGCCCGAAGCACCTCGACGTCAAGCTGACCCGCGCGAAGTTCGAGCAAATGGTCGACGACCTGATCGAGCGCTCGCTCGAGCCGACCCGCAAGTGCCTGGCCGACTCGGGGCTCAAGGTCGAGCAAATCGACGAGGTCGTGCTGGTCGGTGGTTCGACCCGCATACCCAAGGTGGGCGAAGCGGTGAAGAAGCTGTTCGGCAAAGAGCCGAACCGCACCGTGAACCCAGACGAAGTCGTGGCGGTCGGCGCGGCGGTGCAGGGCGCCGTGCTCGCGGGCGAAGTGAAAGACATTCTGCTCCTCGACGTGACCCCGCTGTCGCTGGGCGTCGAGACCTACGGCGGCGTGTTCACCAAGCTCATCGAGCGCAACACGACGATACCCACCAAGAAGTCGGAGGTCTTCTCGACCGCGGCCGATGGGCAGTCACAGGTCGAAATTCACGTGCTGCAAGGCGAGCGTGACTTGGCTTCGGCGAACAAGAGCCTCGGTCGGTTTCACCTGACCGGGTTGCCTCCGGCGCCGCGGGGCGTGCCGCAAATCGAAGTGGCGTTCGACATTGACGCGAACGGCATCTTGAAGGTCACCGCGAAAGACAAGGCGACCGGCAAAGAAGCCAACGTCACCATCACCCACAGCTCGGGCCTCAGCAAAGACGAGGTCGAGAACATGGTGAAAGACGCCGCCGCGAACGAGTCGGCCGACAAGGCGAAGCGCGAAGTCATCGAGCTCAAGAACAAGGCCGAGAACCTCGCGTACCAGCTCGAGAAGCTGGTCTCCGAGAACAAGGAGAAGCTCTCGGCCGACACGACCAAGGCGCTCGAAGAAGCCGCCAAGTCGCTGCACACCGCACGCAACGGCGAAGACAAGGCCGCCATCGAGACCGCGATCAAAGCGGCCGAGCAGACCAGCTACAAAGCCGCCGAAGAAATGTACAAGGCTTCGGGGGCCCAAGCCGGTGGCCCTGGTGCCCCGGGCGCTGGCCCTGAAGCGGGCGCTCCTGGCGCCGCCCCCGGCGGTGGCAAGAAAGACGACGTGGTCGACGCCGAGTTTCGCTCGAACTGAAGTCGACTGACCGTCAAGGTCGCAGACGCCCGCTGGCCCCTGTCGAGGCCGGCGGGCGTTGTCGTTTTTTGGGGGTTGTCAGAGCTTGGGGTGTCGGTCGTCCTTGACCTGGCGCGGCGTTCAGTGCACCTTGCGCCGCGCAGGTGCGGTGGTAGCTCAGCTGGTAGAGCACAAGCTTCCCAAGCTTGGGGTCGAGGGTTCGAATCCCTTCCGCCGCTTCGTTGTGGGTGTTGGGTGTTGACATCAGCAGTCAGCCCCCGTATTTGCCGCCGCGCGTTTTGGCCCTGTCGTCTAGTGGCCTAGGACGGAGCCCTCTCACGGCTCAAACCCGGGTTCGAATCCCGGCAGGGTCACAAATCCTGGTTCGTCCCCAGGTATTGAAGGCTCCGAGCTAACCCCTCGGGGCCTTCGGTGTTTTGAGCGCTCTCCAGACTGTTCGAAGCTCTTGGCTGGGGCCAAATCACGTCATCGGCGCACAAAAAGGGAACCGGCGACTACGCCATGCTCCACTCCCAGTCCTCGCTCTTTTTGCCCGAGCGTTCCCAAGCGGAGATTTCGTCAAGAAACGCCTTTTGATGGGCTTCGAAGCACGCTTCGAGTTGAGAGAGGTTGCCTCGTTGCTTCTTGATGGCCGCTTTGATCTTGGCCTCATCTGCGAAATCCCACCTCTCGCCGCAGCAACGATGCAGCCGCTCTTCTTCGTCGAGCGACGCATGCTCCTCCCACTCACCCCCCACGATTGACTCGGCCGCCCCTGAAGAGCCCAACTCCGTGGCCAACTGCACGGGGTCGGGCAGTGTTCTTTTCTTTCGAGCCGCCATGTCTCCTCGCTCTCGGTATTGTTTTGCCGGTGCGTTGACTGCGCCATCGCCAAGGCTGGAGCGCGGAGACCGCCGCCGCTCCCCTACGGCTTGGAGCACCCGTACTGGCCGCTGTACTTGGCGGCGCCAGCGGGGAGGGCCTCGTCGATTTCAAGTCGGTGGAGCCACACGTCGGCCCCGCCTCCAACCGCGTTCGCTTGCAGTGGGAGCCCGAGCATGCCGCGCAGCGCGTTGGCGCCATTGTTCGAGGCCTTGGCCTTGGCGTCGACTTCGGCGCGCGAGACCTCTTTGCGCCCCGCCCACAGCTCGGCCCACCGCTTGGCCACGGGCACGGTGATGGCTTGACTCACGTTGCCGGTCGAGTCTTTGAGCTGATCGGCCTCGTCTTCCAATTCGCTCACTTTGATCTGGGTGTTGAACTCGCGGTAGTCGTACAGCTTGTTGCCGGTGAGCAAGTTGTCTTTGAGGGTGATGCCCTTGGCGAGCTTGATGTTGTCGACGCCGCCGTAGTCTCCGAAGCCGAAGACGTTGTTCGACGCGGTCAGGGTCAGGTCGTTGTCCATCTTGAGGCCGTTGCCTCCGTAGGTCGCGATGTCGTCGTGCTTCCAACTGAAAAGAACGGTGTTGTTGCGAATCGTGGACGTGGGCAGACCCTTGCCGTCGCGCGGGTGAAACATGCTCATCGCAAAAATACCCTCGCCGGTATTGTTGATAACGAGGTTGTTCTCGATGAGCGCCGAGCCGTTTTGCCCAGGCTGCACCGAAATCGCTCCACCGGTGGGCGCCGTGTTCATGACCACGTTGTTGCGCACCACCAATTTGCAGTCGGCGCCGCCCTTGAGCTTCACGCCGCCTGACTCGGGCGTCGCGTTTTCGTTCTTGCCCATGTCGGCTTTGCGCAAAATGAGTGTCTTCTTCTCGTCTTTGTACCGGTTGCGCGGCCCGTTATCGAAGATGATGCCGTCGACCACTACCTCGCCCTCGCAGCGCTTCGCTTCGATGATCAGCCGGTAGTCGGTCGAGCCCTTGAGGTCATTGTTGCCGGTGAAGATGGTTCGGCATTGGCCCCACGGGTCGCGCTTCTCAAAGCCCTCGCAGTAGCCACCGATCACCTTCACCGCGACGCCCAACGAGTCAGACCCGGTCTCGTCACGACTCAGGTAGGTGCCAGCCGCGATGTGCACGGTGTCGCCGTCTTTCAGCTTCGCGACGAGGTTGCCCAAGTCTTTCG
>JBGAIY010000565.1:0-4411 GCA_044225205.1 Myxococcaceae bacterium
CTTCGGTCGGTGGTGGCCGACTTCGACCTACTGGGGCCAAAGCACCATCACCGGCCCTTTTCGCTACCCGTATGCGCTGTCGGTCTACACCTCCGCCGCCGTCGTCGCGTGCGTGCCGACGGGGGCCTTGGCCCTGCAACGTGGCCAGCGGTGGTTTTTCGGCGTCGCCGGGGTTGGCCTGCTCAGCATTGCCCTCGGGGCGCGGCTGCCCGTCTACGAGTGGTTGTTTCTGCACGTGCCCGGGTGGCGAACGTTTCGGTACCCTGAGCGCCTGCTCCCCGAAATCACGCTCCTGTGGTCGGTACTCGGCAGCTTCGGCTTGGGTCGCGCCTTCGAGCGCGCGCAGACACGCCCGTTCATCGCCGCGTCGGTCGTGGTTTTCATTTTCGCCGGCTGGTGCGCTCGGGCGAGCCACCCCTGGGCCGACGCGGCCTGGGCGGGCGCCTGGCTCGCGGTGGTCGGCGTGGTCGTGGCGCAGGCGGGCCGTCGCCCGTGGGCGTTGCCCGCCCTCATCACGCTGGTGGCGCTCGACCTGGTCGCCCAAGCGCACGCCTTCACGTGGACAGCGTCTTTGAGCGACCTGAGGGCGGCGCTGCCGAAAGAAGTGCAGGCCCCCGACCGGGTGTTCAGCGCGCCGCCGTCTCGCAACGCCGAGGCCTTTGAAACGCAGGCCGATGAACTGCGAACGGCGACCGACTCGGTGGCGCACCTCGAGCCCAACACCGGCCTCGTGTTCGGGCTCGAATACTTCGCGGGGTACGGTTCGAACCTGCCCCTGGTGTTTCGAAAGCAATGGGCCACGGTCGCCACCGTGCCACTGTTGCGCCTGTGGGGCGTACGTTGGCTGCTCCTGCCCGAAGGCGACGCGCAAACGACGACCCAAGGCCACGGCCACGTCGAGCTGGTGCGCGAACTGCCCGATCGGCAACGACTCATGAAGCTGACCGACATGGCACCCATGGCCTGGTTTCCCCAACGGGTGCGCGTGTTGAAGGGCAAGCCCGACCTCGCCGCCTGGCTTCAAGGGCTCGAAGACCGCGTAACCGACGAAGCGACGGTCGCGGTGCCGTTCTCGGCCGGGGTGCCCCCAACGGCCCCCGCCGAGACCACCGTCGCGTGCGAAGCGCCCTCGCACCAACAGCTCCGCTGCCGCACGAACACGCCCGAGCCGGCGCTGTTGGTGATTCGCCAGAGCGCGGCCGACGGGTGGTTTTTCGAGGTGCGTGACGAAGGGCAAGAGCCGCGGCCACTCGCCCCCCTCGTCGCGAATTTGACGATGCAGGCCGCGGTCGTGCCCGCTGGCCAGCATGACCTCGTTTTTCGCTACTCGCCGCGCTCGGTTCGCTGGGGAGCGGCCATTTCACTGGTCGCGGCCCTCGCGGTGCTCGCGGCCTGGGCGAGCACCCGAGCTACTTCACTTCGCTCACGTTCCAGCTGATGGTCTGCATGAGCTCTTTTCGGCGCTTGGCGACGTCTGCGTCGAGAAACGCAATCGCTTCGCCCATCTTGTCCATCAAGCGAAAGGGCTTTCGCTTGGCGACCTTGAGCTGCATCAACGCGTGGGTGAGCCAGGGGAAGACGGCGGTCACGTCGGTGTGGCAGTAGACCGAGCCGGTTTCGACGGCGTCGACCGAGACCTTGCCCCAGGTGGGGCCTTCGCCCGCGGGGCAGCTCGACAGCGCGCCGTTGTCGACCGGGTCGACGCAGAACTGCACGTCGATGTCGAAGCCCGAGGTGGGCACGTTGAGAATTTGGTCGAGCAAGGGTTCGCCCTGCAGCGTGTAATTTTTCGGCACACCGCCGCCCAGAATCCAAATGGCGAGGCGCTTGTCGTAGTGGTGCCGGCAGTAGTGCTGCATGGCCGCCATCGAATAGACGTCGTCGTTGATGTCGAGCTCGAACTTGAACTCGTCGCCGAGCAAGTGGCGCAGCTTGACGACGTTGAGAAAAATCGACCCGTCTTGCACGGCGCCGACCCAAATGGGCACCGCGCGGCGAAAGCACGTCGACAAGAGCGACGGCTGCTTGACCCCCAGCTCTTGCTCGATGGCGTTGATGTGCTTGCCGAGCAAATAGTGAAATTCGGGAGTCGTCATCTTCTTCTGAAATTCGGGCCCGCGAATGATGGCCGAGAAGAGCCGGTCGGTGTCGAGCAACGCTTCTTCCCAGAACCCGAGGTCGTAAATGCGAATGACGCGGGCGAGGCGGTACTGCAAGTCGCCAGCGTTCGGGTTGATCTCTTTGATGCCGTGGCCAATGACGCGGTGGGCGTCGTGGTACAGGTTGGCGCCGGTGGTGGTAATGGCCGAAATCACTCCCGATTCGACGAGCGGTATGAGGCAGCTCTGGTGCAACCCCGCGGGCGTCATGGCCCCCGACAGCGTCAAGAAGACGCCGGCGTTTTCTTCGAGTGAACGGCGCATCAGTTCGAAAGCGGTGCGTTCTTGGCGGCCCACGTACGCGCCGAACGCGTGTTCGAGCAGCTCGACGGCGGTTTCTTTGCCGGTAATGGGCTTGGGGTTGACGCGGCGGCTCTTCTCGTAATGTTTGCGAAGCTTCTGCTGGGTCTTGGTAGCCATGAGCGCGGGCGGTATACACCGAGCGTCTCGGTTGACCCATCGGAGTTTTACGTGAAGACCACCTCCTCGACGTTTGGCACCTGCGCGGTCTTGTTGGCCTGCGCCTCCTTCAGTTGCCGGCAGCAAACGACCTCGGCCACGGCTCCCGACTACCGGGCGACCCCCACGGCGCTCTCGTTTTCGGCCTGCCCCACCAAAGACGACACCGGCGCGGCCGTGCCCGACGTGTACCCCGACACCCAAAAGGTCACCGTCGCGTACGACGGCAAGGCCGCAGGCGGCCTCAAGCTGTGGATTTCGGGCACCGACGCGGCGCTGGTTTCGGTCGTGAACCCGCCCACGGCCGTGGGGGGCAACGACTCGGCCGACGTGGCCATTGCCTTCTCGCCCCAAAAGCGCAGCGACTTCAAAGCCACCCTCACCATTGACGACCAGTTCGAGGGCACCCCCGACGTGACGGTGACCTTGTCGGGAGAGGGCAAGAACTTGCCGGCGACGGCGACGCTCGAGACCGCGCCCCAAGCGGCCGACGGCACGACCTTCACCACCTGCGAGCAGTTCTTTTTGTGCGAAGCCGCTTTCCCCGACACGTTGTTCACGAAAACGGTGACCCGCCAGATCAAGCTGCGCAACAAAGGCTGCCCGGCGCTGAAGATCACCGGCCTCACCATTGGTTCTGGCCGCGGAGACACCCAGGGCTTCACCATTGTCGAGCCGGCCACCCTGCCCTCGGCGTCGTCTCCGTTGCTGTTGAGCACCGCCGACGGCACCGACGAGGTGACCATCACCGTGGCGTTCAGCCCGACCGACGACGGCAGTGGCAACAACGGCCGCGACGCGTACTTGGCCATTGCCTCGAACGACGCCGCCAACCCCGACTACCGCATTGCGCTGACCGGCCAAGGGGTAAAACCGTCGGCGTACGTCACCCCGTCGTCGTGTGACTTCAGCAGCCCGACCGACGCCTGCGGCTACCCGACGAAAACGGCCGACCACGCCCACTTTCGCATTTCGAACGACGGCAACGCCGCCGTGAAAATCGCCTCGACGACCTTCAAGTCGACCGGCAGCCAGACCAGCGGCGTCAACAACCGGTTCACCATTGGCACCGCGCTGACCGGCAGCACCATTGCCCCGGGCTCGAGCGCGACGCTCGAGGTGGTGCACACCCTGCAACCGCTCTACGTCACCGACCAGCTCGAAGTGAAGGTCGTGCTCGCTTCAGACGGCACCACCGAAGTTGGCAACGTGACGCTCGCGCTGTTCGGTGGCTCGAAGCCGTGCCTCACCACCGAGCCGCTCGACACGGTCAATTTCAACAACCCGACCGCCGACGAGACGACCCAGACGCTCACCATCAAAAACGGGGCGAATTGCGGCACGTTGACGGTCAAAGGCGTCACCATCGACTCGTCGCCGTTCTTCAAGTTGGGCACGCCGAGCGTCGCCGCGAACACCGAGGTGGCCCCCGGCGCGTCGGTGACGGCCGGGGTTGTCTACAAGAAGCCGGCTTCGGGCGGCATGCAGTTGGGCACCTTGCGAATCGCGTCGAACGATTCTGACTACGGGGCCGCGAAATTGGTGCAGCTGCTCTCGCAGTCTCCGCTCGACGAAATACCCATTGCCGAACTGCGGGGCTGCACGCCCGCGCAACTGTCGACCGACGCGCAGTGCATGGCCGGAGCAACGTCGTCGATGTCGGTGTCATTGGCCGGCGTGAGCCCCAAGCGCATCACCTTGTCGGGCGTGACGAGCTACGACCCGGTGCCGAGCATGCCTGGCCAAAAGCGCGCCGCGACGAAGTACCGCTTCACCTTGCTGCAGCCGCTCCC
>JBGAIY010000566.1:0-4422 GCA_044225205.1 Myxococcaceae bacterium
GGCCCCGGCGTCTCCGGCGTCAGGGGGTTCGCCGGCGTCGCTGGCGCCCGTGGGCAGCGAATACGTCACGATGACCCCCGAAGCGGCGACCGCGGCGCTGGGGGTGAGCTTCACGGCGATGAGGAGGTGGTGATCGACGATGTCCATGGCGGGGGCGCTGCTGAAGCCCGCGATCACCGGCATGTTTTCGGCCGACCAGCCGCTGCCTTGAAAGTGCCACAGCTTGTTGCCACCGACGGCCCACGCTTCGTGCCCGTCGGGGGCGGTGATGACGGCGGCGGTCAGCAGGGTCGCGAGCTGGGTTTGGTAGAGCGAGTCCCACAGCTTGCGCAGGGGGTCCCAGGCGTAGAGGGAGCCGCGGGCGCCAACGGTGACGAAGCGCCCCTGCCCGTCTCCGACGACGTCGAGCAGTTCTTCGAACGAGGGGCTGTACTCGGTTTGCCACGAGCGCCCCACGCCACCGTCGACCTGGCTGTCTCGGTAGATGAGCACGTCGTTGCCGATGCCGACCGCCATGCCGTGGGTGCCGTCGAACCAGAGCTGGCGGGGCTCGACGGTGCGGTACACGCTGACCGCGGGGGTGGCACCGAGCCCTTTGAACTGCACGAGCACGCCGTCGGTGCCGCGGGCGCCAATGGCGACGGCGTTGTCGGCGGTGGTGCCTCCGACGGCTTTGAACACGACGCCGGGGCTCGAGAGCAAGCGGCTCCACTGGTCGGTGGCTGACCGGGCGAGCACGGTGCCGTTGGCGCCCGCGAACACCGCCCCCAAGCCACCCGGCGCGAGGCCGCCGCCCCACAAGTCATTGCCGGTGGGAAACGGGTTGTCGTGCACGTAGGTGACCGGGCCCGCGGCGGTGCCGAACACGTTGACCCTGACCGTGGCGGTCTTCGAGCCCGAGGTCGCGGTGACGGTGGCGACGCCCGGCGCGTTCGCGGTGAAAACGCCATTCGCGTCGATGCTGCCCACGCGGGGCGGCACGACCGACCAACCGACGTTGACGTCGACTTTCTCGCCGGTGGGCGCCACGACTTGGGCGGTGAAGGCCTGGGTCGCGGTCACCATGAGGTCGGCGCCGTCGGGCGTAATTTCAATGCGGTCGACGTTGGGCTCTTTGGGGCTCGTGTCCCAAAAAAGGCCGAGGCGTTGGGTGGGGGCCTCGACGAAGCTGATTTCGCCGAGCTTGCTGGTCTTGGCGCCGGGCAGGGCCAAGAAGGCCTCGGTGCCCGCCTGCCGGCGCATGTCGAAGGTGTTTTCGTCGACGGCCATGGGCACGCGGTCAGGCACCCACGGCAGGTAAATCTTCGCGGGGGTCGCAAAGGTGAGCGACGTGGGGCTGAAGCGGTACCCGAGGCTGATGCGCTTGCGCCCGTCGATTTCAGGAATATTGGTGTCGACGATGCTGACGGTGATTTCGACGTCTTCGCTCAGGGCGCCCTGCGGTATGTCGATGGCGTACCCCGCCCGAATGAACAGGCCCCCCTGGGGGCCGGCGCGCACGGGGCCAGTGCCGCCGTCTTCTCCGGTGTCGATGCGGGGGCAGCCCACGGCCAGAACGGCGAGGACGCCCACGGCGAGCGCTGGGGCCGGGGTGAACAGGCGAAATTGGCTGCGCATGAAAAAAGAAGCTCCTTCGGCCCGACCGCGTGCTTTCGGCGTTATACCCCGCAACTTGGCGCGGTGATGGCCCCGATGAAATCTTTGAGCCGTTGATTCGTTTGTAGCTCCGTGAGGTTCGCCAATATGAAAAATGCTCTCGTCGCGTTGTGTTTGGCGGCCGGCGCTGCCGTGCCGTCGTTGTCTTGGGCCCAAGTCGTCGCCGCCAAAGAAGGCACCCTGCCCTCTCTGGCCCCACTGGTCGAATCGGTCAAAGGGGCGGTGGTCAACGTCGATGTTCAAAAACGCGCCAGTGACGAACAACAGCAAATCGAGCGGCTGTTGCCCCGCCGCCGAATGGGGCGTGGGGCCGAAGAGCCCCTCAATTCGGGCATGGGTTCGGGCTTCATCATCGACCCGCGGGGCATTGTGCTCACCAACAACCACGTGGTCGAAGGCGCGGTGAACATACGGGTTCGCCTCGACGACGGGCGCAGCTTCGACGCCGAGGTACAAGGCCGCGACCCGTTGACCGACGTGGCCGTCATCAAACTCAAAGGCAAAATCGACCAATTGCCCGCGCTCAAGTTGGGTGACTCGTCGCAAATGAGGGTGGGCGACTGGGTCGTGGCCATTGGCAACCCGTTTGGCCTGTCGTCGAGCGTTTCGGCCGGCATCATTTCGGCGCTCGACCGCCAAATCGGCGTCAGCCGCAACTACGACCAGTTCTTGCAAACCGACGCGGCCATCAACCCGGGCAATTCGGGTGGGCCCCTCTTCAACTTGAAGGGCGAAGTCATTGGCATCAATTCGGCCATCATCGGCTCGGCGACGGGCATTGGTTTCGCGGTGCCGTCGTCGCTGGTGAAGGCGCTGCTGCCGCAGCTCGAGAAAGACGGCGTGGTCACCCGCGGCTGGCTGGGCGTGGGCATTCAAGACCTGAACCCGTCGCTGGCCAAGGCGCTCGCCGTGCCGGTGAGCGAAGGGGCGCTGATCAGCAGCGTGAACGAGGGGTCGCCGGCCGAAAAGGGCGGCGTCAAACCCGAAGACGTGGTCACGTCGATCGACGGCGAAAAAGTCACCTCGGCCAACACGCTGACCCGCGCGGTCGCGCTCAAGCGGCCCGACAGCACGGTGACGCTCACGCTCTTTCGAGCGGGCAAGCCGGTCGACGCGAAGGTGAAAATCGGCGTGCGGCCCGACCTCGAAGGCCTGGGCGACCTCGACCGCCGCAACGAGCATTCTGAGGGCACCAAGCAGCGCATCGGCCTGTCGTTTCAAGACGTCGACCCGCGAGCGAGCGAAGGGGCTGGGCTGCCCAAAGCGGGAGCGCAGATCGTCGACGTGTCGCCTGGCAGCCCCGCCGAGCGCGCGGGCTTCGTGCCTGGCATGGTGGTGACCGAGGTCAACCGCAAGCCCGTGCGCAGCCGAGACGAGCTCATGCAAAACCTCAAAGACCTCAAGCCCGGAGCGGTGCTGCTGATGAAAATCGCCGTGCCCGGTGGCGGGGCCAACCGCTCGTTGGTCGCGGTTGAGGTGCCATGATCAGCCTGCCCTGATCAGCCACACCCGATGTAGGCCGGTGTCGCATGGAGCGACGGGGCGCGAAGGAGTGAGACACGGGTGTCTCCTTGGCCGCGCGAGCCCCAACGTAACCATGCGCAATGTCGACCGAAGTCTGCTGGCAGCTGAATTGCTTGAGTCAAACCCGTTCTCGTCATGATCGACCACGCCACTGCCAAGACAGCTGACACCCAGACCGCGGGCCCGCGGCTGGTGTTGGTCATGCCGGTGACGAAGCTGCAGCCACGCCGAACCGTGCAGATCATCGACGGTCAGCTGACGGCTGTTTCTGACGTGAACTTGCCGGTGATCGTGAGCGCGGCAGACAGCCTCGCCGACGTTCACCAGTTCGACTGAGCCACCGCTTCACAGCGAGTCAGCGGCTTCGCCAATGGTCGTGAGCGGCTTGGTATTCGGGGCACCGCCGTCGGTGGGCAGCTCTGACAAGTTCACATTGCCCAGCTTGGTTTGCGCGTCGTACTCGCCGAGCGAGCTGTCGAGCAGCAAGAGCGCCAGCTTCATCATCGTCTCGTTGTTTTCGGCGGTGAGGCCACGCACGTAGATGTCGATGTCGAGCTTGCCGTCGGCGCGGCCGGTCTCGCGAAAGGTGAAGTCGGCGGTCGGGTAGCTCTTGCCTTCGAATTCGATCTGCTGGTCGGCTCCGCGGCGGGGTCGAAACGCGAGCACTTGCCAGCGAGTCAACGCGGTGGGGGCGGCCTCGGCGACGCTCTTGACGAGGGGAAAGAGGCGAAAATTGCCGTTGGCGCTGATCACGACCGTCTGGCGGCCGCCGTTGCGGTCAATGCCGAGCTCGGCGATCAGCCCTGGAGCGGCCTGTTGCAGGTGAGTGGTGATTTCTTTCATGGCCCCAATGGCTTCAGGGCTGGTAGCGGTGTCGGCGAGTCGAACTTCGTTGGCCCGAAACCATGACCAAAAATCAGCGACTTCGGTGCCACCGCTGGTCTTCTTGTCTTTGCTGCAGCCGTCGCAGCCCGCGAGGGCCCACACCGCGAAGGTGGCGACAACGGTGAGACGGAGCGAACGAGAGCGCATGCGGTGCGTTATACCGCAGCCGCAGTTGCGAGGGGTTCGGCGCCTCGTCACATATGGTCACGCCACGTAGTGTCATGCTTGCTCATTCGAATCGTCGCATGGTATCGAACGCGCATTCTGGGCCGATTTTCCGGCCTCAGCGCGATTTTGGGGCACCCGAAAACCCATGCGAATCAAGCGTCTCGACATCACCGGCTTCAAGTCGTTCAT
>JBGAIY010000018.1:0-39131 GCA_044225205.1 Myxococcaceae bacterium
CGGCGCGCGCTGCTCGAGACCTGGGGCTCGGCCAAAGCCTGGGTCGACGCGGCGAAGTCGAAACCGCACGTCGTCAAGACCTTGGCGATGCTGCAGGGGCTGAGCGAAACCGAGACCGCCGGGGTCTTCAAGAAGCTGCCGGCGGTCGCCTACGAGGGCACGGTCGTCGAAGTCGAATTCGTCGCCGCGGCGCTGCGGCGCGCGAGCGCCAAGGTGCGCATCGTCGCCGCTCCGCTGAAGAAACAGGCGCGAGCGAAGGCACGAAAATAGTGGAAGCTGGCGTTGCGACTCGCGAGCGCCAGCGTCGTCTCATCGCGTACCCGCCGGTGGGAGCCCACATGAAGAACGTTTTCACGGTGTTGGCGGTGTTGAGCCTGGTCGGCTGCCTCGAACTCGCCGCCGGCCGTGGCGCCGTCGATTCGGGTTCGAGCTTCGACGCAGGCCTGCCCGACTCGGCCAGCGCGCTCGACGCAGGTCAAGCGGGTGATGCGGGGCCAGCCGTCGATTCTGGCGCCCCCGCCGATGCCGGCCCGGCCCCCGATGCCGGCAGCACGGCGCTCGATGCGGGGCCCGCGGGCCAGGCCGGTTCGATTGTCACTCTGGGTACCCAATCGCTCGCCGACCACCTGCGGGCGGTTCGCGCGGCGTCGGCCGAAGGCCTTGCCGCCGCCGAGGTACGAATGCTGCCACTCGACGGGTATCTCCACTACTGCGGCGCGGTCATGCGGGGAGACCGGTACTTGAGCCTCGGCATCGGCGGTGGGCACAGTGGGTCTTACGACGACGGCCTGTACGAGTTCGACCTGCAGACTTCGCAATGGGTGACGCGGCTGACGTTTTCGACCTACGGCACGACCAGCGCGACCATCAACACCTTTGGCGAATACGCGTCGGCTCCACCGGGCTGGGAGCGCCCGGCCGATCAGCACAGCAACAGCCACTTGGTGGCGGTCGACGACGACGTCATTCAAGCGCACGGGTATTCGATCGGTTGGGCGGCGAGGGGGTCGACACAGGCCCACCGCTGGCGGGCCGTCACCGGCCAGTGGGAACGGTACGGCACCTTGAGTGGCGCGCAGCCCTTGGGCACGGCGTTCTGCTTCTACGAAGGGGGCCGAGACAGGCTGGTGCGCATACCCGGAGATGGCAACACGCCGGCGGTCGACACCATGCCGGCACACGACGGCACCGCCGGGTGGACCCCCGTCTCTCTGCCGATACCCGCGCAAAACAGCGCGGGGCTCTACAAAGGCGTCGGTTACCACCCCGGAGTCGACGCCTACGTGTTGGTGTCTCCGCATGACTACACGCCCACGACCCGGGTGTTCGTCATGAACGCCGCCGACTTGGCCCGGGGCTGGGTCGAAGCGAGTGCGAGCGGCGAGGCGATGCCGGCGAGCGCGAACTGGCTGTTTCTCGAATACGTGCCGCCGATGAACGCGTTCGCGGTGGCGAGCATCGACGAACCCGATGCACTGTATTTTCTCAAGCCGAGCGCGACGGCGAACGACCCTTGGGTGTGGTCGCGTCAAACCTTCAGCGGCTCAACGCCACCCGCCCCGTGGGACCCCGCCGGCCCAAACAACCGAGTTCGGTGGAACAACGCCTTGCAGGGCTTGGTGGTGCTCAAGTCAGTGACGTCGCTCATCGAAGTGTGGACACCCCGAGACCTGTTGCCGACCGACGGCGGGCGATAACCCGAAGCCTGGTGAAGGCACCTGTGAGATGCTTCAGGCCGTGAAGCTGCGTGCACTGGTCATGGCCGGTCTCGCCGTGTCGGCGGTGGGGTGTCACGACTGGGCCGCGCTGTCTTCGGGTGACGGTGCCACCCCCGGCGACGCGGGCTTCGCCCCCAGCTACGCGCTGCCGACCGACGGCCAAGCGGTCACCCTTGGCACCAACGTCGCGACCGACGTGAAACCTGACCTCTTTTCGGCCGACCTGTGGGGCCAGGCACTCTTTCGGGGTGGCAGTGGAGTCTACGTGAGCGACGCTTCGCCCGGCGGGGCCTACGTCATCGCCGGCTCGGGTGGCGCGGGCTTGCCGCCGAACGTCGACGCGGTGCTATTCGACTTCACCGACGCGACGTGGCGGCGGTTGCCCAACGCCAACGGAGTCGGGCCTCGCACAGCCGACTTCGCCCAAGCCGACACGACGGGCGGCCCGTTCTACGAGCTCACCGCGGCCGCCGGCGCGACGGTGTTGGGCATTCCCGCTCCGGCGCACTTGTCATTCTTGGCGACCGCGCTGCCCGCGGGCCCCTTCGGCGGGGCGCGGGGCAGTTTCGTGCGCATGGGAGGGCCGAACTCGTGCCGCGAGGGGGCGCAAGGCCTGGGGGTGCACCGCTTCGACCTGGCGACGGCGACTTGGTCTCGGGTGGGCGACGGCACCCTGAAGTTCGACACCGACTACCAAGGCAGCGCGGTCTTCGTACCGGGGCAAAACCGGGTGTACTTCATCACCGACGTCACCCACCGCAACCAGTCGCTGCAGTACCTCGACGTGGCGAGTTCGACGGTGCGCGACACGGTGAACTACCCCCTGCTCCCCACGTGGGACGAAGACGTCAACACCGTGTTCTACGACCCGGTCAGAAACGCGCTGCTGGCCGCCCGACCGGGGCACCCAGTGCGCGCGTTGCCGCTCAACGACGTGGCTTCGGGGTGGCTGGCGCTGAACATGACGGGCACCTTGCCGTCGGTGACCAACCGTTGGGCGTACTACGAGCCTGACGGGCGGTTTTATTCGCGCGGCAACAAAGACGGTCAAACACTCCTGCGGCTCACCCCGCCCGCCTCGCAGTGGCAAACCGCCGCCTGGGTGCTCGACACGGTGAAGGTCGGCGGCGCCACCCTGCCCGACTTCACGGCCCTGGGAGACAACCGGCACTACGGCAACCTCTTCTACGTGCCCCCGCTGCGCAGCCTCGCCTGGGTTTCGGGGCACACGACGCCGGTCGTGCTGCTCAAGCCGCCGGTGCAGTAAGAACGAAGGCATGGAGCGACCGACCCAAACCGCCAGCCGCGGGCTCGAGACGCGCCCCTTGCAGAACGGCACCGTGACCGTGCTGACGGGCCCACAGCAGGGCCTGACGCTCAAGGTGACCGAGGCGCCGCTCGTCATTGGCGCGTCGTCGGGCTCGGGCCTGGCGTTGACCGACGCCAAAGTTTCGCGGCAGCACTGCGAGGTGCGCCTGGCCCACGCGGCGTTCGCGGTGAAAGACCTGAACAGCCGCAACGGCACCTGGTTCGAAGGCTCGAAGCTGCACGACGCGGTGGTGCCCCGCGGTGCGATGTTGCGCCTGGGCGACACCACCCTCGTGCTGCGTGCGAGCGACCCCTCGGTGCCGACCTTGGGCCCGGTGCGTGAGTCGCTGGGCGGGCTCGTCGGCAAGAGCCCGGCGATGCAGCGGCTGTACACCGAACTCGAAGTCGCGGCGAAGAGCGACGCCGCGGTGCTGCTCTTGGGCGAGACCGGCACCGGCAAGGGCGTGGCCGCCGCCGAGCTGCACCGGCTCAGCGGGCGACCCGGGCGCTTCGAAGCGTTCGACTGCGCGAGCGTGGTGCCATCGCTGGCGTCGGCCGAATTGTTCGGCGTGGTGAAAGGGGCGTTCACCGACGCGCACGCGAACCGGTCGGGCGCCTTCGAGCGCGCGCACCGCGGCACGCTGTTTCTCGACGAGCTGGGTGAATTGCCGCTCGAAGCGCAGGCCAAACTCTTGAGAGCGTGCGAGTCGAAGACGGTGACGCCCGTCGGTGGCGAGGCCCCCGTCGCCTGTGACGCGCGCCTCGTGGCGGCCACGTGCCGCGACCTGGCCCACGCGGTCGTGGCCGGCGCGTTTCGGCAAGACCTGTTTTACCGGCTCGAGGTGTTTCACTTGGTGGTGCCACCGTTGCGCTCGCGCCTGGGTGACTTGCCGCTGCTCGTCGAACACCTCATGCGACAACTCGGGTGCACCGCCATCGGCGAGGTCACCGGGCCGAACCTGGCGGTGCTCGAACACGCGGCCTGGCCCGGCAACGTGCGCGAACTGAGAAACGTCATCGAACGCGCGGTCGCCCGAGGAGGCAAGTCGACGCCCTTTACCAAGTTGAGCGTCGAACTGTCTGCGCAGCCGACCCTTTCGGCCACCGAGACGGCGTCGGGGCCGGCCGGGTTTTCAGAACTCAAGCGCGACCTCGTCGAGCGCTTCGAGCGGAGCTACTTCGAGCGGTTGCTCGAACAAACGCAAGGCAACGTTCGCCTGGCGGCGCGCGAAGCGGGGCTCGAGCGCACCCAGCTCAAGCGGCTGTTGCGAAAGCACGGGCTCCTCAAGCCGAGCGCGGCCGAGAGCGACTCAGAAGACGAGGGCGGCCACCACTGAAAACGCCGCCAGCACCAACCCCGAAATCAACAGGCCGAAGCCCGCCTGCTCGCGGCCCGGCCAGCCAGCCCACGTCGACGGAGCGCAGCTGGGCGCACACGACGACTGCAATTCGGCAAAGCGCGCCGACGCCGTGCCCACGACAATGCCTCCGACCACGGTTGACGCCGCGCCCAAGCCCAGCGTGAGAAATGGCCACCACGGTCGAGTACGGGCGGCGATTCGGCCCGGGTCGCGGGGCGGCACCACCGTGGCGACGGGAGCTGGGCTGGGCGGCTCGGTCGGGGGTGCGATGACGGTTGGCGCTGGCACGCAGGCGTTCATTTCTTCGACTCGCGCTTGGGCCAAAGCGCGCGCGCGGTCGTCGGGCGCGACGTCGCGGTAGCGCGCATAGGCCGACGCGGCTTTGGCGCAGTCGTTCGCCTTTCTCCATGCCTGCGCGGCGTTGAACAAGAAGCCGGCGGCTTTCGAAGCGGCATACCCTTCTTCGAAGACCTGGGCGGCTTGCGCGTACAAGCCCTGTTCGAACAACCGAGCGCCACTGTCGGCGATGACCTTCATCCGCGCACGCTCGCTCTGACTGGGGCCGGGGGCCGCTTCGGGCCCGGGGGTGGCCGCCGCCAACACCAGCAACAGCACGACCGTCATCGGGCGCCCTCGAGGGGGTCGATGAGGGCGTCGTTCTTTGACGGGGCGGCCGGGAGCGGCGCGGGCTTGGCGCGCTGCGCGGGGCTCGGCGTCTTCGCTCGGGGCGGGCCGGCTTTGGCCGCGGGCTTGGCGGCGCTGACGGGCGTGGGCCCGGGCGTCACCGCGGGCCAGTTGAGTTCGACGTTGATGACCGCCCCCGACGCGCCCGACACCGAGCGCGAGGCGCGGCGGCCGTCTTGACCGGTGACGACCACGAGGTGTTCGACCCCTGGCGCCACGTCAAGCTCGGCACGGTTGACGGCCGTCGCCACGGTGGCCCCGTCAACCACCAAGGTCGCTTGGGCGGCGTCGGTGTGAATGACCAAATGCGCGGCGCGGGCGGGGCGGGCAACGGGTCGGGGGCGCGCGCGTCGGCCACCGCGGGGGCGGCGGCGGGCATCACCCGCCAGGCCAGCGCCACGCTCACGAGCACCAAGAGCCCGACGATGACAGGCCATGGTCGGCGAGGGTTCGGCGCGACGCCGGCGACCGGCACCACCGAGCCGTGCGACTCGGCTTCTTGCGCAGCCGTCACTCGGCTGACCGGTGTCGCCGCGGTCTTGGGCGCGGCCGCTGAAACCGGGCGCAAGGCACGCACCGCGGCCGCGGCCTCCAACACCCCACAGTGGCCCCGCGCGAGTGCGTCGAGCTGAGTGGCGACGTCTCTCGCGCGCGCGGGGCGGCGGCCCCGGTCGCGTTCGAGCATCGCGTGAATCACGTCGTTCAACGCGGCCGGCACGTCGGGCCGAAGTTCTCGGAGTTGGGGAAAGGTGCCCTGAATCACCCGGGCGACGGTGGCGCCCGCGTTCGACGCTTGCGCGGGGTTTTGGCCGGCGAGGCACGCGTACAACGACACCCCGAGACCGTAGACGTCGGTCAGCGCGTCTTTCGTCGCCCCGGCCACGACTTCGGGGGGCAGGTACGCGAGTTTGCCCTCGAGGTTCGGGCTCGAGCGTTCGGAGCCGCTCGGCCGGGCGAGCCCAAAGTCGAGCAACTTCACCGCGCCGTCTTCGCAGACCATGACGTTCGACAAAGACACGTCTCCGTGTACCAGGCCGTCGGGCGCGTCGGGGCTGCGCAGCTCGTGGGCCGCGGCCAGGGCCCACGCCACCTCGGCCCCCACGAACGCCGCCAGGGCCCATGACAACCGGCCAGGGTCGGCTTGCGCCAGGGTGCGCCAATCGACACCGGCGAGCAGTTCGGTGGCGAGGTACAGCGTTTCGCCTTCGCGCTCGAAGTCGAGCAGCTTGAGAATGCCTCGGTGGTTCAAAGACGCGAGCGCCTGGGCCTCGCGCCGAAAAAGCTGCTCCATGCGCGACTGGCCCGACAATTCGACGTTCATCAACTTGAGGGCCACTTCTTGCGTGATGCCGCCACGCTGGCGGCGCGCCCGAAACACCGTGCCCATGCCCCCCTGACCCAAGGGGCTCAGCAGTTCGTACGGGCCGAGGGTGCGGGGGAGCATGCGAGACGCTCCCGATGGTACTGCGAATTACTCGGGAGGTCGCATGATCACGACCGGCGTGTCTTCACCCGAGACCCACGCGAGGCTCTGAATGGCCGGCACGTACATGAACGTGCCGTGCCCGCCGTCGTGGGTGCCGTTGGTCGTGGTGTAGTCAGGCAGGGTCGCGCCACCGACGGTCACTTGGTCGAAGACCCAGGTGCCCGTCTTCCAGTCTCCGCTCGGAGGCCGCAACCGCCAGAGCTGTTGGCCGTCGTGGTAGTCGTGCGTGTAGAAATGGCCGGTGGGGGGAAAGTACGACCACCTCGGGGCGTCTTTGAGGGCTCCGGGCTGGGCGCCGCTCGTCTGCAAGACCCGCCAGCCCGAGGCGATGTCGTTCAAGTCAATGGCACGCAACGGCCACGGGTCGTGCGGGGCCTCGTTGGCGCCCCCCTGCGAGACGATGAGATGGCGAACCGGGTCGTAGAAAAACGTCGGGTTGCCGCACCCGGGGTAGCACGAATAGTCACCGATGTTCGGGTAGCCCGTGGTGGTCTTGATCGCCCAGTCTTTCGGGTCGAGGTAGTACAGCGAGTTGTATTTGTGAAAATCACCCGACAGCAAATAGAAGCGCTCGGCTCCCGGCACGTCGACGTACACCGCGGTCGGTGCCGCGTAGAAGTCGTAACCGCTCGTGCTGAATTTGTCGTCGGTGGCCCGCTCCCACAAGCCGGTGGCCAGGTTCATTTTGTGCGCGCCCATGGCCGCCCCGGGGGTCGGGCCGGCGAAGCGCGTCGTCAATTTGAGGTAGCTGCCGCGGGGCCCGCCCCCGAGCGAAGGAGGCACCGAGCTCGTCGACTGGTACAGGTGCGAGGGGGCCGGTATCTGCCCGGTGCCGATGGTCAGTTCGCCGTAGGTGAAGTCGATTTGAGCGTTCGAAAAGCCGGTGTTTGAAGACGGCACCCCATTCGCGTTGGGTTGGCGCTTCCACGTGGCGTCGGTGAAGTCGAAGATGAGCGCGTCGGTGATTTCGGGGCAGTTGTGACCACCCGAGCTGGCCACCACGTACGCGCCTGCGGGGCTGTACCACGGCACCATCGACCCCGAGCCGTAGCAGTTGAAGGCCGCGTACCCCCAGTTGTCGTGCCCGAACCCCGCGGGCCGAGCGTCGCTCGCCGTATTCGTGCCAATGGCCAGCGCTTGGCCGACGGCGGGCAAGGTGTAGGTGATGCCAGCGTCAGGGTCGAACGGCAACGGCCCCGCGTCGTACCCGACGCCCGAGTCGCGCGCGGGCCCAGCATCGGTGGTCGTGCCCGAGTCGGTGCCCGCGTCCAGCACGCTCCCGGCGTCGAGACGTGAGCCGGCGTCAGCAGCCAAGCCCGCGTCGGCGCGGCCGGCGTCGTTCGTGACCACGCCCGAATCGAAAGCGCCAGCTCCGGCGTCGCCCGGGCCGTCGTGGCCAGCGTCGACGACCATGACCACGCCGCCGTCGAAGTCGGGTTCGAAACCGGCGTCGACGGCCGCATCGGCCGGCCCCACCCGGCCTGCATCGAGCCCAGGAGAACCGCCATCGGGCAAGTCACCCGCCGTTTCTTCACACCCAGCCGCGACGACGAGCACCACCCACAGCAAGCTTGTTCTGCGCATGGCCGGCCGCTTGAGCACGAACCGTTCCGCTGGTGATTGACAAAGCAAATCAATGAGTTGGCGAACCATTTCGCTTCGGGTGAGGGTGCGGCCCGTCACCACCGGAGGCGCCGCTGCCCCCGGCGAACGTCGGCCTGCCTGGCGCGGCCGACCTTGAGCCACCTACCTCGCAACACATTGTGGGCGTTCGACGTGAAAGCGAGGCATTCGCGTGGCCATTTCGACCATCAACGACACCGGCGTGTTGAGCGCGGCAGACCGAGAACACACCCTGTCGCTCTTGAGCAAGGCGGCCGAGGGCATTCAGGCGAGAAGGGTACCTTGGGGCCTGACCCCCGCGGCCACGCCGGTTCAGACCGAGTTGGCGCGGCGCGTTCTCGCGCAAGTCGACGCTCCGCCCGCTTCAGACCGAGCGCGCGAACAGCAGCTCTTCGTCGCGTTGCAGGAGGTCTCGGCGATGTTGCCCACCGAAGACCCACTGACCATTGCGCTGACGCACGCGCTTTCGGTGTTGCCGAACCGGCCGCCCAGCGATGAGCGCACCAGGCACCTCGCGTACCTCGAGGCCGTCTACAGCACGGCCCGCGACGAACTCGACCGCCGGGCAAACCCGAAGTAACCCGGCACGGGTGGGCACCTACGACGCGAAGACGTTGATTGAGTTGCTGCAACGCGACGGCGTCTTTTGGGCGAAATTCGCCTACGACTGCAAGGCCGCCGACGAGGCCGAAATTCGCAAGGTGTTGGCGAACGTCGAGCGCGCTTCGAAGAAGCGTCAGCCCGCGCACAGTGGGCTTTTGAGCGCGGCGACTTACTTGAAGGCCATGGTCGGAGACGCCACGGGGCCAGAGCTGGTTCGGTGCTGGCAGAAGGCCATGACCGGGCTCGACGGCATTCAGGCCTACCAATACGCGAGTCGCAAACAGAAGGCGGCCAAGCTCGCCTCGTTGGCCCGCGACGGCCAGTTCGTGGCGGCCTGGCAAGCGGCGGCGGTCGGGGCCGACTGGCTCCCACTCGATGTGCTGTCGTTGTTGCTGGTCGACGCCACCGACGCGTCGATCGACGCCTTGTTGCCCCACGTCGAACGCGCGCTGACCGACCCGGAGCGACTCGCGATGTTCGAAGAGGCCGCGCGGTATGAAACGCCGGCGACGGCGGCCCTGTTCGCGAGAATGCGCGGCGAGCTGTCGAGCCAGCGGGCGGCCTCTCCGGTGCTCGCGTTGGGCGAGCGGTTCGGCCTGGCCTCGAAAGGTCGGTTTCGGCTGACGGTCGAGGTGCGAGCCACCAAGCCAGCGAAGCGCACCCGCACCGAAGTGACCTACGACGTGGCCACCGTCACGTTCGACAGCAACAACGACCCCGGCTTTGGTCTGAGCCGGGGCCAGCGGTCTCGCACCCAAGGGGCGGGCAGCACCGGCTCGAGCAGCTGGGCCAGAGGCGTCGCTTGTTCGCTCGACACGCTCCCCCAAGCGCTGGCGAAACTCGCGACCAAAGACCACTTGGAGTGGGATTTCGACGCGGTCACCACCCGCCCGCTCGGCCCCAAACGGGCGGCGGCGCTGCTCGACTGGCTCCGAGGTTCTTGAAGAACGACCGCGACGTCAGTGCTGACGAGTCGCGGGCCCAGCGTCGCGCGGGGGCGCATTTTTCACGAAATCGTCGAACCACCTCAGTTGTTCGGCGATGACCTGTTCCACCGACTCCCGGGCCGAATAGCCGTGGCTCTCCAGTGGGAGCATCACCAACCGAACGGTACCGCCGACGCCGCGAACCGCGTCATAGAGCCTCTCCGACTGGAGCGGCACGGTACCGGGGTTGACGTCGAGTTCGCCGTGAATCAGCAACAACGGCTCGTTGATTTTCGGCGCCCACAGCAACGGCGACAGACGCAGGTAGGTGTCTTTCGCCTGATAGAGGCTGCGGTGTTCGTTTTGAAAGCCAAACGGGCGCAACGTGTGGTTGTAGGCGCCGCTTCGGGCGACGCCTGCTCGAAACAAGTCGGTATGGGCGAGCAAGGTGACGGTCATCAACGCTCCGTGGCTGTGGCCCATGACCCCAACCCGGTCGCGGTCGGTGACACCCAGAGCCACGGCCTGGTCGAGCGCCGCTTGGGCGTTCTGCGTCACCTGTTCAATGAACGAGTCGTACGCGGTTTCGACCGGGCCGACGACCGGCATCGCCACCTCGTCGAGAACAGCGTAGCCGTGGAGCGCGAACCAGACCGGCGTCGGCCCGACGGGAAAGAGGAAATTCTTGTCGCTCCCGTCGACCTGGCCGGCCTGCTTCGCGTCGGTGTAGTCGAGCGGGTACGCCCAGAGCACCGTCGGCAACGCGGTGCCGGCGCGGTACCCCGGAGGTAAATACACCTTCATCGAGAGCGGCGTGCCGTCGGCACGGGTGTAGGTCACGAGCTGTTTCGTGACCGCGCGCAATTCGGGCATGGGGTCGGCGGTGCGGGTGACTTGCTTGGCCGTCGAGCGCAGCTGGCTTTCTCCCGCGGGCACCGGCCCGTCGACCGGCGTGGTGAAACGGCGGAGCCACGCGTTCGGTACTTCGGTCGGCGACTGGCGGTACGTCAACACCGTGCGCTCGGCCTGATTCACCACGCCGACGACGTTCTCGAGCGCGGTTCGTTCGGAGCGAAACCAGCGGGTCGTCGCCAAAGTCTTCAAGTCGAGCGAGTCGAGAAAGGGGCGGTTGCCGTCGGTCGACGCGCCGGCCCCTGAGAGCAACACGGCGCCGTCGTGCGCGGCGACCGCCCACGCCCCGCTCGGCAGTTGGCGATACACGAGCGCCCCCGGGGCGGCGTACTTCTCGTCGCGCGACAGGTCCCACACGGGGCGGGGAGCGAAAGCCGGGTCGTCGAAGTCGTGGAGCACGACGTGTTTCCAATGTCGGTCGTCGTCGTATTCGTGAACAAACACGAGCCCGCCGCCTTCGACAAAGTCGAGGTGGTCGAAACGGGTGGCTACTTTCAGCCATTCGGTGGGCGGCGCTCCAGCCCGTTTGACCATCAGCCGGTCGCGGTGGGGCACCTTGTTCGCGAGATCGCCGTCGTCGAGCGCCTCGGCCCACACCAGCGTGGCCGGTGCGGTCGGGCGCCACGCAAAGTCTCGGGGCCCGGTGCGAACGCCGCGTACCGGTACCTGTTCGGCGAGCGGCAGGTCGGCGAGCCACTCGAGGCGTTTGCTCACCAGGTCGACCAGCTCGACCCGCGAAGCGAAGCGGCCGTACGGGCGCAGGTATGAATACGGCCGTTGAATTCGCTCGACCAGCACGAGCTGACCGTTCGGCGCGGGGGCGACGCGGCTGAGCACGCCAGGGGCGCCGACCGGGGTCAGCGTGCCGGTGACCGAGTCGACGAGCTCGAGCTGGGTGGTCGCGTAGTACTCGAAGAGGGTCGCGTCGTATTCGGTCTTGAGCAGGTCGCGCGCTTCGTAGGTGCTGCTCTGTTTGGTGACCCCCTGGCTCGACTGAATGTTCGGGCCGGTCGGCGCCCGCGGAGCGCTCGGCACAGCGCCCCGCGACGACGGCACCGCGCGAACCAGCAAGGTGCGGCGATCGGCCAACCACGCCACGGGCGAGCCCAGCACCGGGTTGAGCTTCACCCCCTTGAGCCGCCGCGCCCGCCCACTGCCGGCCTCGGCCACCCACAACGAGAGCCCAGCGGGTTCAACCACCATCAGCGCGAGGTTCTCACCGCTGGGGTTCCACCAGTGGGAGAGGACGCGGCTGCCCGGAGGCAGGCCCACCGGCACCTCGACGCCGTCAGGCACCCGTTGGAGGCGCAGGTTCGTCGTGTACAGCGCGCCCTGGAGGCCGTTCGTCGACGTGTCGATGCGCACCCCGGCGAGCCGCACGAAGGGAGCCGCCAAGTCGGCAATGGGCGGGTACCGCGAGGTCGTCGACAACAGCAGCGTCTTGCCCGTGGGGTCGAGGCTCAGGTTCGGTGGGGGTTCGGCGTCGAGCAGCTTCGAGATCGCGGGCGGCGCTTTCAGGTACGACCCTTCGCCCGCGAAAACCGGCGCCGAAAACAAGACCCACGCCAAGGCGAAGGCACCAAAACCCAAGGCTGTCGAACCCATGTGGGCGTCGTAGCAAAGAGCGCCCCGGCGATGTCGGTTCACCGGTGCCAATTCGAGGGGTGGTGAAACTCCGGGCGGCCCGCCGTCACTCACCCTACCAAGGGGTGGCCCGCCATGCGTTCGTTGCCGACTGTTGTGTTTGCGCTGTTGTCTCTGTCTGCCTGTACCCGTGACACGCCCGCGCCACGAGCGGGTGACTCGACTTCGGAGAAGCCGACCGGGCCGGTGGTGCCGGCGACGTCGAAGTGGGCACTCGACCCTGAAAACTCGTCGGTGCAGTTCCTCTGCAAGCACGTCTTCACCAACGTTCGCGGCCTGTTCGCGCAGCCCGCGGGCACGGTGACGCTCGACGAGGCCACTCCCGCGAATTCGCGCATCAGCGCGACGGTTCAGGTGAACCTCATCACGACCGGGGTCGAAGAGCGCGACACGCACCTCAAGAGCGCCGACTTCTTCGACGCGGCGAAGTACCCGGTGGCCACGTTCACGTCGACCGCCGTTTCCAAATCGAGCAGCACTTCGTACTCCGTGACCGGCAACCTCACGTTGCACGGCGTGACCAAGCCGGTGACGCTCGCGGTCACCGCCTCGGCCCCGTTCAACCACGCCGGTGGCATTCGCCGCGGCATCGAGGCCACGACCACGATCAACCGCCGAGACTTCGGCATTCTGTGGGACTTTCCGGGTGAGGGCGTCGGGGTCGTCGTGGGAGACAACATCGCCGTCACCATTGACGCCGAGCTGGTGCTTGAGCCCGAGCCAGGCCACGGCGGGTGACCGCCCGGGTCAAGGCGGGGGTACGCGTTCGCGAGGCGAGCGCCGGCGGTCTCGCACCCACGCAAACGCGCGGTAGAGCGACGGCAAGACGAACAGCGTGAGCGCCGTGCTGGTGACGAGCCCACCGACGACGACGGTGGCGAGCGGGCGTTGCACTTCGGCGCCCGGGCCTTGGGCGAGCATCATGGGCACGAAGCCCAGCATCGCGACGAGCGCGGTCATCATCACCGGGCGGGCCCGCTGGCGGGCGGCGTCGCGAGCGGCGTCGGCGGGCGCGGCCCCGCCCTCTTCGAGTTCACGAATGCGCGAGAGCATGACGACCCCGTTGAGCACCGCGACCCCCGCCAACGCAATGAAACCGATGGCCGCCGACAGCGACACCGGCAGCCCCCGGGCAGAGAGCGCGACCGCGCCGCCCACCGCCGCGAACGGCACGTGGCTGAACACAATGGCGACCGGCATCAACGCGCGAAACGCAGCGAGCAGCACGAGCACGATGACCAGCAACACGACCGGTATCACGAACGCGAGGCGGCGCTTGGCCGCTTCGAGTGACTCGTATTGCCCGCCCCATTCAACCCGGTACCCCGGAGCGAGCGCGACGTTTTGGCTGACGGCGAGCTGCGCAGCGCGCACGACGCTGCCCAAGTCGGCTCCGCGCACGTTGAAGCCGACCATGAGTCGCCGCTCGCCGTTGCGGCGGTTCACCTGGCCGGGCGTCGGGCCGGTGGCCACTTCGGCGACGCTCGACAGCGGCACCAGCGCGCCCGCGGCCGTGACGACCGGCACGTCACCCAAGGCCGAAGCTTTGGGCACCTCACCCTGCCTGAGCACGAGCGGTATTCGGAGCATGCCGCGGTACGTCGCGCCGACGACCTGCCCTTGCCGCACCGCCCGCACCGTTTCGAGCACGTCGGTCGCGTCGAGCCCCCAGGCGGCGGCTTCGAGCGGCAACGGCCTCACCGTGGCCAGCGGCACTTCGGGGGGCGCCATCACCTTCACGTCGGTCGCCCCGACCTGGGTGGCAATGGCGTGCCGAATCGCCAGCGCGCGTTCGGCCAGCGTCGGCAGGTCGTCGCCGTAGAGGCTGACGACCACGTCGGCGACCGAGCCTCCGAGCAGTTCATTGAAGCGCATTTGAATGGGCTGGGTGAACGCGGGCTCGCCGCCCGGCGCGTCACGGGCGAGCACCCTCGCCATGTCGCCGATGAGCCCGTCGAGCGACAACCCCGGCCGCCACTCGTCGCGGGGCTTGAGGGCGACGAAGACGTCGGCTTGCTCGGCCCCCATGATGTCGGTGGCCACCGCGGGGCTGCCGATGCGCGAGACGACCTGTTTCACCTCGGGCACCGCGCGCAGT
This sequence comes from Myxococcaceae bacterium, assembly GCA_044225205.1. GTDB lineage: Bacteria > Myxococcota > Myxococcia > Myxococcales > Myxococcaceae > JAEUJT01. The sequence goes on from JBGAIY010000018.1 coordinate 14,364, forward strand.
GCCCGCTCGAACGCTTGCGCCTGAGCCGAAGACGCTTCGAGCGACACGTCGGGAGGGCGGGTGGTCTGAATGACCAAGTCACCCTCATTGAGCTGCGGGGTGAATTCGGTGCCGGCGCTCGACAGCAACACGCCGCCCACCCCCAAGCCCGCCGCGGCGACCAACGCCACCACGACCGGCCGGGCGATGACGGGGCCCAGCAGGCGGGCGTACACCGCTTCGAAGAGCCGAACGAGCGGTGGGTCGCGCCGGGGCACGTCGCGCTCAGACAACATCAACGCGGCGGCGGCGGGCACGAAGGTCAGCGACAACACCAGCGCGCTGGCGAGCGCGAACACCACCGTGAGCGCCATGGGGCGAAAGAGCTTGCCGTCAGTGCCCGTGAGCGTGAGCACGGGCACGTACACCAACAAAATGATCAACACCGAGAAGAACACCGGCGCCGCGAGGCGGCCCGCCACGTCGCGTACCGAGGCCCGAAATTCGACGCGCGTCAGCGGCGCCGCGCCCGCCACCCGCTCGTGGGCCAGCGCGTGAAAAAGCCCTTCGACCATGACCACCGCGCCGTCGACCAACAGCCCGAAGTCGACCGCGCCGAGCGACATGAGGTTGCCGGCGATGCCCAAGGCTCGCATCGCGGCGGTGGCGCACAGCATCGACAACGGTATGGCCGCGGCGACCAACAGGCCGGCCCGGGCGCTGCCCAACATCAGCAACAACACGAGCATCACCAGCGCGCCGCCTTCGGCCAGGTTCTTCGCGACCGTGCGCAGCGTGCCCTTCACCAACACCGACCGGTCGTAGACCACGTCGATGGCGACGTCGGCCGGGAGCGCGGCGCGCACCTGCGGCATGACGTCGTGAACATGGGCCGTGACCTCGAGCGCGTTGGCGCCCCGCAGCATTTGCACCATGACATAGACGACCTCGCCTGCTCCGTTGCGGGTGGCAGCCCCCAGCCGTACCCGCTCCGATTCGCGCACGGCGGCGACGTCGGCCACTCGCACGGTCAGGGCGCCTTGGCGGTGCACGACGGCCGCGCCAAGCGCCTGCGGCGAGTCGGGCATCGCCTGCCCTCGCAACAGCACCTGCCCTTGCCCCGACGGCAAGGCCGCCCCCGCCACGCTGCCCGACGCGCGAGCGAGGCCCTCGGCCATGGTGCGCAAGGTGAGACCGCGCTGGGCCAGGCGAACCGGGTCGGCGACGACGTCGAAGCTGCGTTGGGCCCCGCCCCACGCATTGACCTCGACCACGCCCGGCACAGCCTTGAGCAACGGCGCGACCCGCTGCTGGGTCAGTTCTGACAGCTCGGCTGGCCCGCGCACCGGCGACGAGAGGGTGAAGTGAAACACTTCGCCCAAGCCGCCGGTGACCGGGCCCAGTTCAACCGCGTCGACCGCGGGGGGCAACGCCACGGTCGACAGACGTTCAGTCACCAACTGACGCGCGAGGTACACGGGTACGTCGTCTTCGAAGACGAGCGTGGTCGCCGACACGCCCGCGCGCGCCAGGCTGCGGGTCTCGGCCAAGCCGGGGGCGCCTCCAGTGGCGACTTCAATGGGGCGCACGACGAGGCGCTCCATTTCTTCGGGCGTGAAGCCGGGGGCCTTGGCCAACACCAGCACTTGGTTGTTGGTGAGGTCGGGCAACGCGTCGAGCTCGAGACCCGAGGCGACGACGCCCGAGAGCACCGCGACGAGCCCGGTCAACACCACCACGAGCCCGGCGTGGTCGACCGACCATTCGACGAGCCGGCGAATGAGCGCGTTCACCTCGCCGCCTCGACCCGCACGCGGTCTCCCGGTTTGAGCGCGCCCTGCACGTCGCACCGTTGTTCACCGCATTGCAACACGTCGACCGCGACGGTGTCGTTGGTGGTGACGACTTCGGTGCCGCCGGCCGAGCGCCGCACCGACAGGGCGGGCACACTGACGACCGCGCCGCTGGCGGGCACGGCCAGCCGAACCCGACCGAGCGTGCCGGCGAGGTGCACGTCGGTGGTTTCGAACCACGCCATGAACGAGCCGTCTTTCGGGTCGGCCGCGAGCGAGCGGCTCACCAACGTCACGCGGGTCGTCTTGGCGCCTTCGACGAATTCGGCGACACCGTCGGGAGGCGGCCTCGAAAACCGGGCCTCGATGCGGGTGGCGCCCTGCCCAACGACCGTCGCCAACGGCCCGCTCGTCGCGTCTTTCGATTCGCCGAGCGCGGCGTGCACTTCGGTGACGACCCCGGAGACCGGCGAGCGAACCACCGTCACGCCGGTGCCACGCAGCAGGGCGCCGACGTCGGCTTCGCGCACGCCGCCGGCCAGCAGCAACCCGCGAGCGGCCTGCAAGTCGGCCTGGGCTTCGGCGGCGCGAGCCACCGCCTCCGACACGTCTGACGACCGCGCCAACCCGTCGGCTTGGAGTTGGGTCAGCTGCTCGCGGCGAGCAGCCCAAGCGGCGAGGCGTTGCTGGGCCCCGTCAAAGCGACCAGCGGCCTCGAGCACCTCGGGCATCATGACGTCGAAGAGCACGGCCCCCGCGTCGACCGAGTCTCCGGGGCGAACCCGAATGGCGCGAAGGGTGGCCCGCAGCGGCACCCCCACCTGCGCGGTGGCGCTCGGGGCGGCGACCACCCTCGCCTGCCCTTCGAGAAAGGTGCTTCGGGGCGCGGCCTCGACCGCGGCCCACGACGGCGCGTCGGTCGTTCCAGCGTCGAGGCCCGCGCTCGAGCCGGCGCGGCACGAGAGCGACCCGCCGCCACCAACCAAGACCAACCACCAGGCGAGCGTCGTTCTCATTTTGCGGGGCTTCTTTCTGGGCCGGCCATCAACGCGACGAGCTGACGGGCTTTGAGCCGGGCCACCAGCAAGTCGGCGTGGGCGGCCCGTTCGGCCACTTCGGCGGCGAGCGTCTGGCGTTGAACCAACAAGAGTTCTTGCAACGTCACCTCGCCACGTTCGAAACGGGTGGTTTCGAGTTCGAGCGCCTCGCGCGCGGCGGGCATTTGTTGTTCGTGTGCCAACACAAACACCTCTTTGGTGTGCTCGAGTTCGTGGCGCATCAACTGCACTTCGACCGACGCGCGGCGCTCGGCTTCGGTGCGTTCGCCCTCGAGCTTTTGGGTCAGCGCCCGGTACGCCGAGAGCTCGGCTTGGCCCTTTTCGAACACCGGCAGGGTCAGCCCGAGCCCCACCCCACCGAGCCACTGGGCGGGCGCCTCGTAGCCCCCCGTGAGCGACACGTGCAACACGGGCCCCCACGACGAGGCCGCTTCGCGCGCGCGGGCCCCGGCGACGACGAGCTGGGCGTCGAGCAAGCGCACATGGGGGTCCCACGTGGGGGAAACGCGAGGCCCCAGCGTCGGTTCGTCGACCTCGGGCAGCGCTTCGTCGGCGTAGACGACTTCGTCGCGGCCCAACAGCGCGCCCAGCGACGCCGCGGCCTCGAAGCGGCGGCCCTCCCACGCGAGGGTCTGCAGTTTCATTTCGGCGTCGTACGCTCTCGCGGCGGCGACCTCGGCGCGCGTCACGCCGCCCGTCGTGAGCGCGTGCTCGAGCCGAACCACCAGCTCGTGGGCTCGGCCCTGGGCCTTCGCACTGAATTGCACCGACTCGTGCGCGACCCACGCGTCGAGCCACGCCCGGGCCACCGCGGCGTGCTTGACCCAAGCCCGCTCGGTCGCCGACGCCCACAGCTGCGTCGCGTCGACCGACGCCAGGTCTCGCCTCGCGGCGGCGACGTCGCTGAGCACGACCGACTGCTGCACGGTCAGTTGCCCTTCGAGCTGGGGTTGGCCCTGGGTGACCCGAACCATGGGCACGGCTTGAACAATGGGGTTGAGCGTCAAAGAAGGCAGCGACGAAGCGCTCTGACGCCGGTTCAGGGCGGCCGCGCGGGCGCTCACGAGTTCAGGCGCGGCGTCGGCCGCGGCGAGCGCCTCGTCGAGCGTCAAAGACGCCGACAACACCGAGAGCAGAGCGAACGACCACACGCCTCTCGTGTAGTCGGCCCGCGCCGACCGCGCTTGAGAGCCAGATGAGAAGATTCTCATCAACCCCCGGCCGGTGCTTTTCAATGGCGTTCACTCGGGCTTGTGCGCACGCTCGCCGAGCGATGAAGGTCTTGGTGGTCGAAGACGAAGCCAAAATGGCTCGGCTGCTGCAGCGTGGGCTCGCCGAAGAAGGCCACCAGGTCGACACGTGCCCGAGCGCCGAAGAGGCCGTCGCCCAAGCCGAACGCATCGACTACGACGTCATCGTGCTCGACTGGGGCTTGCCGGGGCTCGACGGGGTGGCCGCTTTGAGAACCTGGAGAGACCGCGGGGTGTCGACGCCGGTGCTGATGCTGACCGCGCGAGGCACGACCGGTGAGAAAGTCACCGCGTTGCGCGCCGGCGCCGACGACTACCTCGTCAAACCTTTCGACTTTGACGAATTGCTGGCCCGGCTCGAGGCCCTGCGGCGCCGCGGCGTGGCGGTGAACGCGCCGACGTTGGTCGGAGACGTCACCATCGACGCGCCGCCGGGTGTTGCGGCGGGGCACATCGAGGTCGTGCGCTCACCAGCCGAGAGTTCGCGTTGTTGCTCGAATTCACTGGGCATTTGGGCGACGTGGTCTCGCAGCCGCCTCTTGCACGACGTGTGGGGCGACGACTTCGACGGCACCGGCAACGTCGTCGACGTGTACGTTGGGTACCTGCGCGCCAAGTTCGAACGCCTCGGCACGACCGCGCTTCACCTCGAGGCCGTTCGCGGCGTCGGCTACCGGCTCACCAAACGATGAAGCTCTCGACCCGCATGTGGCTGTCTGGGGCCCTCGTGCCGGCCGTGTTGCTGAGCGTGGGCCTGCTCGTGGCGGCGCGGGTGTTTCGCGACGACCTCATGGCGGCGCTCGACCAGGGGTTGTTGGCGCAAGCGGCGGCCGAGTCGGTCAGCCTGTTCGACCGACCCGACGGCCCGCATTTGCACATGGCCGAGAGCCCGCTCCTCGAAGCGGTGCGCCCGTTCGCTCCAACCGGAGAACTGTTCGATGCGCAGGGCCGCTTGGTCGCCCATTTTCCTCCCCTGCCGCACCGCACCGACGTTCAGGCGCCGACGCTCGAGGGCACGGGGCCGTTGTTGTCGACGCTCGAAACGCCCCAAGGCCGTGTTCGCCAACTGGTCGCCCGAATCGCGCGCGCCGAGCAGGCGTCGTTCGTCTTGCGGCTGTCGGCTTCGATGGCGCAAATCGACGCGAGCGTGCGGCAGTTTCATGAAGTGTCAATTGCCTTCATCGTCTTCACCACCCTCGCGCTGATGTCGGTGCAATGGGTCTTCGCGAGAAGGCTGTCGACCCGGTTGGGGCACCTGAGCGCGCACTCGCGCGGGTGAAGCCGGCCAGCTCGACAACCCACCGGGGCCCGAAGGCGTGAATGACGAAATCGACCAGCTCCGCGCGGTGCTGGCCGAAACCATGGTGCAATTGCAGGCCGCGCGCGCCTCGCAAGACCGCTTGTTGGCCGACGCCGCCCACGAATTGCGCACCCCGCTCACGTTGATGCGCACGAGCCTCGACCTGGCGTTGCGCAAAGAACGGTCGGTCGAAGAGCTGCGCACGGCCGTGAGCGAAGCCCGCACCGAAGTCGACCGGCTCGCCGTGCTCGCGTCGCGGCTGCTCGAGCTCGGCGCCGCCGGCCGGAGTTGGACGCCGCCCAGCTCGACCTGTTCTCGGTGCTCGACGAATCGGCCGAAGCCGCGCGGGCCGAAGCCGAACAACGCGGCACGTGGCTCGAAGTGTCGGGGCCGCGGCCCGCGGTTGCGCGGTTTTCAGCCGTGGCGCTGCGACAGGCCGTCGACAACCTGGTGTCGAACGCGCTTCGGTTCGCGCCCGTGGGCACGCCCATTCGCTTGGCCTGCGTGCCGGTGCCCGACGGTGGCTGGCGGCTCACCGTCACCGACGCGGGGCCCGGCATACCGAAGCCCAGCGCAGCGGTCTCGCGCCCTTCACCGAATCGACCCGCGGGGTGGGTCGGGGTTGGGCCTCGCGATCGTCAGCGAGGTGATGCGGCTTCACGGCGGGCGCGCGTTCGCCGCGGTACCGGCCACGGGGGTCGGCACCGAAATCGTGCTCGAATTGCCGCCGCCAGCGAAGAACGGGGTAGCGCCCCGAGCTTTCACGCCGGGGTCAAGACCCGCGGTGCAACCCTTTGGTGAACCGCTCCCATTCGGTGCGAAATGAATCGGGGTCGGCGCCCAACACCTCTTCGAGTGCTCGCCAGCCCGTCGGGTCGGCCTTGAGTTCAACCGCGCGGCGAACGAACTTCGCCAGCACGCCCCGCTCTTGCAACCAGTAACAGAGGTAGCGCGCCTCGGCGTAGTGAATGCCGTAGTCGTCTTCGTAGAACTCGTTTTGAGACGTATGCACGAGCTGGTGAAACGACGGCACCCGGTTGACGTTGAGGGCGGCCAACAACCCGGGCAGCCGCCAGTTCACCTTGCCGATGTAGTGGCCGTCGCGTTCGGCGGGTTGTTCGAAGAGCGACGCGACGCCCTCGTTGAGCCACGCCGGGCCGTCGGGCCAGGCCTGGTGAAAAAACGGGTGAAACAATTCGTGCGTCAACGTGCCGTAGCCGGGCCGAATGTTCATGACCAGCGCCCGGCGGTCAGACAGGTAGTAGCCGTACGGGGTGTCGGGCGTGGTGTGAAACAAGGTCTTCGAATACGTCTCGTAGGTCGCCTTGTCTTTGAGCACCCACACCTCTTGCACGTGTTCAGGGCTCTGTTCGAAGAAGTCTTTGAGCAGCAGGTCGCGCTCTCTTCGAATGATGCTCTTCGCGCGGTCTCTCACCGTGTCGGGGGCTTCGTTGCCGACGACGAGAAACGGCTTTTCCCACACGAGGGTCATGTCTTTGGGCAACGTTTCTTTGAGCGTCATCACGTGCTGCGACACGTCGGCCAGCGTCGGCGGCGGCTCGGCCTTCGACAACAGCTCGGTAGGCGGCTTCGTGGGCTCGGGCATTTCGAAGCGAATCACCGTCCACCTCGTGGGGCTGGGCTTGAACACCCACAGTGCCAAGAATTGCTCGCGCTTCATGCGCCGGTTCTCGCCGTGGTCTTCGGCGGGCTCCTGGTAGATGATCTCGTCGCGGTCGGCGTCGTAGCCGGTGACGAGCCGAAAGTGCTCGGTGGTCTTGGGTTGCCCGTCGTAGTGCATGCACACGATGCTCGGCTGGCCCTTCACCAGGTCGGCGTGGAGCTTGCGAAACTGCGCGTCGACCTGCGCCGTCGCCTGCTTGGGGTCAATTCGAAACCACACCGGCCCCGGGTCGATGCTCAGCGCGCGCAACGCCCGAGCCAAGTCGTTCGTCACGGCGCCTCGGCCGAGCGCGGGGTCGACGCCGGTCAGCGCGAAGACCTGGTCTTGGGTGACGTCGTGGCCCCAGCGGTGCATCGCCATGGCGACGTCGGCCTCACCGCAAAAGTCGGGGCGCTGCTTGACGAACGAAAAGCCCTCGAGCTTGGCCGAGGGCAACCCCCCCGCTCCCACGGCCAACAGCGAAGCCACTGCCATCGAGACGCAGCTCATGGCGCGTTCAACGCCTCGGGCCGCGCCGCGGTTCCTCCGCAAAGGTCGATTACGCGATGCCGTGTTCGGTCATGAACCGTTCGGCTTCGATCGCCGCCATGCACCCCGTGCCCGCCGCGGTAATCGCCTGGCGGTAGGTCGAGTCGCTCACGTCTCCCGCGGCGAACACGCCCTCGAGGCTCGTCTTCGCGGTGCCGGGCTGCACCCACAAATACCCGTTGGGCTGCAATTTGAGCGCGTCTTTGAACAGGTCGGTCGTCGGCTGGTGGCCGATGGCGACGAACACCGCCCGGGCGTCGAGCTTCTGGGTATCACCCGTCTTGAGGTTCTTGACGATGGCCCCGGTCACGCCCTTTTGGTCGCCCACGATCTCTTCGATCGCCGTGTCCCACACGAAGCGAATTTTCGGGTTGTTGAGCGCACGCTCTTGCATGATTTTCGAGGCGCGCAATTCGTGCCGGCGGTGCACCACCGTGACCGAATTGCACATTTTCGAGAGGTAATTGGCCTCTTCCATGGCCGTGTCGCCGCCGCCCACCACCAACACGTCGGTCTTCTTGAAGAAGAAGCCGTCGCAGGTGGCACACGCCGAAACGCCGCGGTTCATGAACTCGTTTTCGCCCTTCGCGTTCAGCCACTTCGCCGAAGCGCCCGTCGCAATGACGATGGTCTCTGACAAGTACTCGACCGACTCGCCCTTGATGTGAAACGGCCGCTTCGACCAGTCGACCTTGAGCACATTTTCCATGTGAATCTTGGTGCCGAAGCGCTCGGCCTGCTTTTGAAAGCGCTCCATCAGGTCAGGGCCCGTCACCGACTCGGGAAAACCGGGGTAGTTCTCGACCTCGGTCGTGATCATCAACTGGCCGCCGGGCACCCGCCGCGAATCGAGCTCAGAAGGGCCACCCGCGAAGACCACCGGGTGCAAGTTCGCACGAGCCGCATACACCGCTGCCGTGTAGCCGGCCGGGCCCGAGCCAATGATGGTGATTTTGTTGGTCTGCATGGTGCGGCTCTATAACGCGGTTCGCCGAGCATTGCGTACCCCTGAAACAGGGCGATGGTGCGGGGGTTTCTCGCGCCCATGACTCGAACGAATTCGCTGCCTTGAGCAAGAGCGAGCGCGTTGGTCCAAAGCCGCCGAGTTTTGGATTACCCCCACATGCGAATACCCGTCGTCATTCTCGTGACCGTTGTTTTAGCCGCCTGCCAGGGCGTCGTGAGTGATGCCCGAACCGACACGCTCGGGTCAGACGCCGGCACGAAACCCGACGGGGGCGCTGGCAACGCGGTCGATGCTGGCAACGTGGTCGACGCCGGCAACGTGGTCGACGCTGGCAACGCGGTCGATGCTGGCCACGTGGTCGACGCTGGCAACGCGGTCGATGCTGGCCACGTGGTCGATGCTGGCCACGCGGTCGATGCTGGCCACGTGGTCGACGCTGGCCACGCCGACGCCGGCAGCGCGGTCGACGCGGGCAAAACGGGTGACGCAGGCCTGGCGCTTGACGCGGGCGCGTTGGTCGACGCTGGCTCGGCGATCTTCGTGACCGTCTCACCAAGCTCCGTCGCACTGGCCCCGAGCGCCACGCAGACCTTCACGGTGACCGTCACGGGCACGGCCGACACCTCCGTCAGCTGGGCCGCGACCAGCGGCACCATTTCCGGCACCGGAGCGAACGTGACCTACACGGCGCCCGCCGCCGCCGGCAGCTACCAACTCACCGTCGCCAGCGCGGTCGACTCCCAACGAACGGCGACTGCGAGCATCTTGGTCTTGGCGGCGGCCAGCGATTTGACCATTCCCACGGAGCACCCTCGGCTGTGGTTCAACGCCACGCGACTCGCCGCCGCCCGGGCCTGGTACACCGCCCACCCGTTCACGGTCGGCAGCGGCGACCCTTTCATGAACGCCGCCCTGAAGGGGTTGCTCGCCTCCGATGCCGCGAGCTGCCGCCAAGCGATTGCGAGCGCGCTGAGTGCTTCGAGCACCATGCCCGGAGCCGAGCGGCCCTATGGCTCAGGCCCACTGGTCGGCAACGTCTCCTGCGACAATTGCCGGTGGTCGGGAGAGCAGATCATCGTCACCTACGACTGGTGCTACGCCTCGCTCACCGCCACCGAGCGAGACTCACTCACCTCGTCGATCAACAACTGGGTCGACAACTGGCGACAGAAGGCTTGGGGCGGCCCGGGCATGTACGCGAACAACTACTATTGGGGTTACCTGCGAAACGAGCTCGAGTGGGGCATCGCCAGCTTCCACGAGAACGCGACACCGGCGGCGGCATTTTTGAGCCACGCGCTCGACACCCGATGGGCGCACGACTTTTTACCGGCGGCGGCGCCGGGAGGAAATATGGAGGGCGGCTTCGCGGGCGAAGGAGACCAGTACGGCGTCTACTTGCCTCAATACGCCACGATGCCCTTTGTGACCGCCCAGCTGCTCGGCCGGGCCCTGTACGACGAGACCACCTTCTTCGCCGGCTCGGTCTACGACGTCATCTACTCCACGACGCCCACCGCCACGGCCACGCGCGGCGTGAGCGGCACCGCGTTCGCCGTCTTTCCGTTCAACGACTCCGACTTCTGGCGGTACGGCAACTCGGCCCAGGCCGACACCTACGGTGACGTCATGAGTTCGGCGGCCAACCTGTGGAGCACTCGAAACGTCGGAGGTTGGGCCCGGCAGTGGCTGTCGCTCACCGGCGCCAGCCGAGGGCCCGCCTACCAAGCGGTGGAGTCGACCCTCGCGAGCGCGCGGGCGTTCGACACCCTGCCGCTCGACTATTTTGCGAGCGGGCCCGGCGCTTGGGTCGCCAAGGCCAGCTGGAGCCCGAGCTCAACGGTCGTGCACGGCCTGTTCGGCACGCTCGCCGGAGTGGGGCACCGCCACCTCGACTACGGGCAAATTCAAATGTGGCGCGGAGGGCGCTGGCTCACCCGCGAAACGAGCTCGTACGGAGAGTCGGTCGTTGGGTACAACGGCGGCCCCGCGGCGTCGGCGGGCGACTCGCTTGGCCACAATGTGCTGCTCGTCGGCGGCTTGGGTTACACGACCGATGCCCCGGGCGAATCGAACGGCCAACCCCATGTCACGCGTTTGCATTCGGCGGCGGGCTTCGCCTTCGCGTCGACCGAGCTCACGGGCGCGTACCGAAACAACCTCGGCAACCCAGGGCGCCCCGAGCGCGACAACCCCAACGTGGTGAGCGTCGTGCGCGACGTCGTCTTCGTCAGGAGTCTCGAAACGCTCGTGGTGCTCGACCGCGTGGGCACGACCGCGCCGAACATCACCAGCACGTTCTTGCTGCATTCCGAAGTCGCTCCCCAAATCGAAAGTGCGTCGGTCGCGGTTTCGACGCTGGGCGATCAGGCCCTCCGCCTGACGACGCTCGCACCGACCACCCATGCCTTGAGGGTCGTCGACGAAGGGGGCGACGTCGGTCAATACCGAATTGAAGACGACACCAGCGGTACCGCTCAGACGTCGTTCGTTCACGTTTTGCAAGCCAAGGGCGCCGCTTCGCCAAACGTCGTGCCCACCCTGAACGAAACGGCCGACACGCTGACCATCACCTTGACCCACCCCTCGCTTGGCACCGCCGTCGTGCAGTTCGCCAAAGGCCCGACGTCGACGGGAGGCAGCGTCACCCTGGCCGGTCAAACGACCGCGTTGCTCGAGCGAGTGCAGAAGGTCGTGATGTCTCCCGACGGCATCGCGTGGGAGAGCCCCTGACACACCAGCGCAAACACCGAGATTCTGCGCTGTTTCTGCAGGCGTTTCACCGAAGTTCAGTCGGGGCTCGAGCACCGGCCGCCAATTTGGGGACAACGGCTCCGACTCTGCTACGACTGGGAGCCGATGGACGTCGAAATTCTCCGCAACGTCGCGCTGTTCGAGGGCATGACGTCGGCGCAATTGCGCAAGCTGGCCGCGGCCCTCAAAGAGGTCAGCTACCCCGCCAACGCGCACGTGTTTCGTGAAGGCGAACCCGGCGCGTCGATGTTCATCATTGCCGAGGGCAAGGTGCGCATTTCGAAAATGGTGCCAGGCATCGGCGAGGAGGCGCTCGCGATCTTGGAACGGGGCCACTACTTCGGCGAAATGTCGCTCATCGAAGACGGGCCGCGTTCGGCCGACGCCATTGCGCACATTTCGTGCCGGCTCTACGAACTGTCGCGCGACAAACTCGACCAGGTGATGTTCACCGACAAAGAACTCGCCAGCGTCTTGTTGTGGACCTTCGTTCGCACGCTCTCGAGTCGACTTCGCGAGACGAACGACAAAATTCGCGCCTTCTTCGCGCTGTCGAGTTTTGGCCCGAAGTAGCTCCCGCTTTGGGAGTCTCGTAGAAATCGGCACTTAGGGCGCGCGCTTTCGAGCAAACTCGATGTGTGCCGCAGAATGGTGCACACTTGTAGGTTCATGTGGTGGGTGCTTCTTGCGGTGCTGTCCACGTCGCCGACTGTTTCGGTGGCTCCACAGTCTCCGTGCGCACCTCGCGCCACGCTCGAGCGTGAATTGCAGCGCCTCGGTTACTCGGTCGTTGATGAGGGCACCGTCGAGGTGTGGCTCGAGCCGCAAGGAGCGAACACGATTTCATTGCAGCTGCGCAAGGCACACCGTTCGGTGCTTCGCCGCGAATTGCGGGGGTCGTGCGAAGACGCCGCGTTGGCGGCGGCCGTCATCATCGAGCGGTATTTGCGCGAGCTTCAGGTTCGGGCAGGCGCACCGACGCCGTCAGGGCCGAACGCCGGTGATGCGGCACGGGCGAATGCACGCCCCGAAACCGCAACCGACTCGCGCGACCCGAACGCCGCGACGAGTGAACCAACTGCACGCAACGACGGGTCGAGCAACAATTCGAACGACCGTGGCACGAGCGAGGCGACCACGTCGAAAGCCGACCCGACTGGTACGAACTCGGAGAACGCGCGCGGTCAACGAGAGACCAGTGCGACGCCGAACGGCCAATCGAACAATGGTGCCGACCCCACTTCTGTTTCGGGGCGCGAGGCCGAAGCGAACTCGACGCGCGGTGCCTCGGCGGCAAACCGCAACGCCGATTCGAACGCGACGCGCGGGGCAGTGACCTCAAAGCGCAACGCCGAAGCGAACGCGACGCGTGGCACCAAGCGCAACGGCGATGCGAACTCCGCACGAGGCACGAGCGACGCCGGCAGCAACGGCCGCAACGACGCGAACTCTACACGCGACGCCCCCGCGGGAACTCCCCGTTCCGACGCAACCTCCGCGCGTGGCACGAGCGGCAACGGCCGCAATGACGCGAATGCTGCGCGTGGCGCGAACGACGCCGCCGGCAACGGTCGCAATGACCCAACCTCCACACGCGACGCCCCCGCTGGTACGGCCCGCACCGACGCAACCTCCGCGCGTGGCACGAGCGGCAACGGCCGCAATGACGCGAATTCGGCCCTTGGCGCGAACGACGCCGCCGGTAACGGTCGCGATAACGCCACCTCTCCACGCGACGCCACCGCCGGAACGGCCCGCGCCGACGCAACCTCCGCGCGCGGCGCGAACGACGCCGCCGGCAACGGTCGCAATGACGCAACCTCCACACGCGACGCACCCATCGGAACTCCCCGTTCCGACGCAACCTTCGCGCGTGGCACGAGCGACAACGCCGGCAACGGCCGCAACGGCGCGAGCCCCACACGCGACGCCCCCGCTGGAACTCCACGTTCCGACGCAACCTCCGCGCGTGGCTCGAACGAGGCCGCCGGTAACGGCCGCAATGACGCAACCTCCACAAGCGACGCCCCCGCGGGAACGGCCCGCACCGACGCAACCTCCGCGCGTGGCATGAACGACGCCGCCGGCGGCCGCAACGACCCGAGCTCCGAGCGTGGCGCGAACGACGCCTCCGGCCGCAACGACGCGAATTCCACACGCGAGGCACCCGCGGGCACGAACCGCAACGACGCTCGCGACCCGAACGGCACCGGGTCAGGCGCTGGCGCAGACTCGAGCACGAACGAACCCAATGTCGTCACCATTCGCGAGGCTCCGACCGACACGTCACCTGCGACCCACCGCGATTTCGCGCTCGACAGCTGGGAACTGAGGGGCGGTGGCGGAGCATGGGTGCCGACTCCCGCGCAGGTCAGCCCCGCGGTGTCGTTGAGCGCGGCGTTCCACTTCGCGCACCGGTGGCGCTTTGGCCTCGACGCCCGCTTCGGGTTCGGCGGCACCACCGCCGTCGTCGACGGCACCGTCACCCGGGGCAACCTGCTCACGCGTGATGGGGTGGTGCACGCCCACGGCGGCGCGTGCACCGACTTCGGCTCGAATGAGCGGCTCGTCTCCTGCGCGTCGCTCGGCCTCGGGCCGCGCTTTCTCATCGGCACCGCTTCGGGTTCGCTCATCTTTCAGACGACGACCGCGGTTTCGACCGGCCTGTCGGCCGCGCTCCTGCTCGACGCGACGCTCCGTCTCGGGTGGTTTCGTGTGGGCCTCGGTGCGATGGTCGCGACCAACCCGCTCCGGGCCTCGGCGGCGATCGAAGGGCTCACGACCGTCACGACCGCGTGGGTCGAAGCAATGGTTGGCGTAACCATTGGCCTGGGCTCAAATGCGCGGTGATCGGTGAACGCGGGGCCTCCGTCGAGGCATAAAGCGCGTACGTGCAAACGATGCTCTTAGGCACCTCTCAAACATCTGAATTCACCAGAGAATCGTTTGAAACAAACGAACTGGTCGAACGTTGTCGTACGGGAGACGCGGCCGCGTGGAAGGAGCTGTATGACACCCACTTCGATTTCGCATACCGCACGGCGCGGCGGCTTGGTCTGCTCGACGGCGACGTCGAAGACGTCGTTCAAGAGTCATTCGAAGTGGCCTTTCAGCGGCTGCACAAGTTTCAAGGCGGTCGGTTTTCAACCTGGCTGTTTCGCATTGTCGCAAACCTCGTGTCGGCGAAGCTGCGGCGCAGCAAGGTGCGGCGCGTGTTCGCTGAGCTGCTCGGCAGCCGCGAAGAAGAACAAGTGCCGTCACCAGAATCGCGAGTGGGCGCACGCGCGACGCTGCACCACGTCGAGAAAATACTCGCCAAATTGTCTCGCGAAAAACGCGAAGCGCTGGCGCTCCACGACATCGAGGGGCTCAGCCACGAAGAGATTTCAGTCTTGGTCGGAGCGCGTGTCGAGACGGTTCGTACCCGGGTCTTCTACGCCCGGCGCGAGTTCGAAGCCCACGCTCGGGCGATGGGAGTCGAGCCATGAGTGAGTCTTGGTCAGAAATGGTGCGTCGCGAGACGCAAGCGGTGCCGCCCACGGCCCAGGCGCGCGTGTGGCGGGCGCTCGAGCAAGACCGAGCCCCCGTCGCCGGCCGCTGGTGCTGTTCGGAGTCATGGCCGCCGTTGCGACGGCCGTGGTGCTGGTGGTGGCGCAGGTTCGCGCGACTGGCGGTCAGACGAAGTCTTGGGCTGAGCCGGGCCACGCCTTCGCGGCACACCACGCCCGGTTCGAGCAGTCGGCCCGCGGTGTAGAACTCAAGTCTGGGCAACTGGTGGTCAGTGCGTGGGCCGGGCCGGTCGAAGTGTGGGCGGGTGGGCGGCACGTCACGGTCGACGCCGCAGTGGCGTCGGTGCAAGTAGCGGCTGACCGAGTCGAAGTCACCCCCCTGGCGGGTGCCATTCTGCTCGACGGGCAACGCCTCGAGGCCCCGACGCGCGACGCGCCACCGAACCTGGCGCTGCCCGAGCCCGCCGACGTGTCGGTGCTGCGAGCGTCGAGGCGCGCCCAGCTCGCCGAAGCCTCACACCGGTGGGGCGAAGCCACCGAGGCCCTGGCCGAGGTCGGCCGCGCCAATACCCTCGCCGCCGAGGCCGCGCTCACCCGAAAGGGCGAACTCGAGCTGACCGAAATGAAAGCGCCCGAACGAGCGCTCGAGACGTTCGAAGAAGCGGGTCGCCGTTTTCCTCAAGGGAGTTTGAACCAAGAGCGCAGCCTCTCGTCGCTCGAGGCCTTGGCGGCGCTCCACCGGTGGCCCGAAGTCACTGAGCGCGCGAAAGCATTCGTGGCCGCTTTCCCCGAATCGGAGCGGCGCGTCGAAGTGCAGCGCCTCGAAGTGACGGCATTGTTGGAGACCGGCCACCAAGCGCAAGCGTGCGCGATGATCGCCAGCTGGCCCGTCGAAACCCGCGCAGAATTCGACCACGCGTGCGCCAAATGAACGGCGCTGCGCCCTCCTCGCTCTTCAGAACGCCCATGAACGCGACCCGACTCACCGCGCTCGTCACCGCCATGCTGAGCACCGGCTGCGGCCCGGCGGTCGCCGGCAGCCGTTACCTCACGTCGGCATCGGTGCCGGCGTCGAGCGGCGGGCTGCTGACCGTCTCCGCCAGCAGCTCGGCCGAGTTTGCCGGTGCCGAGCTTGAAATTTCGCCGAACGCCTTGGCGCAGACCACCGTGGTGACGGCCGAACCGGCCGTCGGTGTGACCTTCGCGAATGCCCGAAGCACCCCGATGGTGTGGGGCCCCGTCGGCACGGCCTTGTCGAGCCGCGCCCGAGTGACGGTGCCGGTGTCGCTCAAGGCCGACGACGTGGAGGCCAACCTCATCGGGGTGGTCACGGGCACGAGTGGCGACCCCAGCAGCGAGGGCCTGGCGGCCATCACGCTGAACGCCACGCGAACCTTGGCCACGTTTCGAATTGCTCGGCTGGGCACCGTCTTCGTGCGCCGAACAGGGTCGGCCAACGACGACGCCGGCTGCCCCGCGGCCTCCGCGGGGTGCGGAGTGTCGGGCACCCCCGTCGACGCCGGTGACACGCCTCCCGTGACAGGGGGCATCGACGCGGGGCCGAGCAACGGCACCCCGAGCCCCACCAGCAACGACGGGGGCAACAGCGGGTGCAGTTCGAGCAGCACGGCGTGTGACGCGGGCCGCTGAAACACGCCGAGTTCACTCCGCACCTTGAAACTTCGGCGTCGCCATTTCATGGTGTGCTCGAACATGGCGTCTTCCCCGGTTCGAACCGACGTCGGCGCGCTCGCCGCACACCTGCCGACCCCGCTGGCCGAGCAAGAACTCGAGCGCTTGCGAGCGTGGGTCGCCGCCTTCGAAGACCGTTGGCCCGCCCTGGTGGCGCCGCCGGGGGCCGGCCGGTGGCTCGGCGCGCCGCTGACCGCGACCACGTTCGACGTGCGGTACCCCGCCGACCTGGTGCTGGCGGCGAGCTGTCTGGCCCAAGACCGGGCGGCCCTCGAGTCATTCGACCCCCTGGTCGTCGACGAAGTGCGCCGCGCGGTCACGCCGCTCCAAGCCGCCAAGACGCCGACCGAAGATGTCACCCAAGCGGTGCGCGAACGGCTGCTCGTCGACGGCAAGTTGGCCGACTATTCGGGCGCGGGGCCGCTGGGGGCGTGGCTGCGCGCGGTGGCGGTGCGGGTGGCGCTCAACGCGCAACGGCCGCAGGCGCGAGAAGACGCGGTCGACGAAGTGCCCGACGCTCCACTGGCCGACCCCGACCCTGAATTGGCGCTCCTTCGCGCCCGCCACCGGGTCGAATTCAAGGCCGCGCTCAGCCAGGCACTGACCGCCTTGACGCCGCGAGAGCGCACGCTGCTCAGGCTCACCGCGTGCGACGGGCTCACTCTGGCCGAAGTCGGCAAAATGTACGGCAAAGACACCTCGACCGCATCACGGTGGGTGGCGACCGCGCGCGACACCTTGCGTGAGGCCACCCGCGCCCAGTTGGCCAAGGCGTTGAGCTTGAGCGCGAGTGAGCTCGAAAGCGTGCTGCGCGCGGCCGACAGCGAGCTGCACCTGAGTCTGGCTCGCTTGCTGACCGACACGCCGTAGAAAACCGTGACCAAAATCAATACGTTGGGTTCACCCCACCGTGGCCGAGGGAGTTTCGTGCAAAGCTTTCGAGCCCCTCGTGTCGGCTCCACAAGGAGCCACCCATGACGACCGACCCGAAGCCCGACCTGTTGCCCACGCCCTTCGACGCCTGCCCCGACGAGAACGCGCTCTCCGCCTTCGCGCAGGGCCAGGGCACGTTGGCCCTCGAAACCCACCTCGACGGGTGCGACGTGTGTCGTCGGGCGGTGGCGGCGGCGGCGGCAGAAAAGACGCTGCCGACGGTGGCGGCCACCTCGTGGCAGCTGACGCCGGGCCAGCGCGTCGGCCGGTACGAAATCGCGGGAGAGCTCGGCCGCGGCGGCATGGGCGTTGTCTACACCGCGCGCGACTTGACGCTCGACCGGCACGTGGCGCTCAAGCTGTTGCACGCCCGGCGCGACGAAGCCGCCCAGGCGCGGCTGTTGCGTGAAGCCCAGGTCATGGCGAAGTTGGCGCACCCGAACGTGGTGCCGGTTTTCGAGTTGGCCAGCTGGCACGACGACCTCTACCTCGTGATGGAGCTGGTCAGCGGCGTCACGCTCGAAGCGTGGCTCAAGGCCGCCAAGCATTCGCGACGCGAAATTTTGGCGAGCTTCATTCAGGCGGGGCGCGGGTTGGCGGCGGCGCACGCGGCCGGCGTGGTGCACCGCGACTTCAAACCGGCGAACGTGTTGGTCGGCGTCGACGGCCGGGTGCGGGTGACCGACTTCGGTCTTTCGCGGCCGGGCCCAGCGCTCGACTTGCCGCCCCTGGCGTCTCCCTTGGTGACGCGCGAAGGCACGCTCGTGGGCACGGTCGTCTACATGTCGCCCGAGCAGCTCGACGGCAAGCCCGCCACCGAAGCGAGCGACCAGTTCTCGTTTTGCGTTTCGCTCGCCGAAGCGCTGAGCGGCCAGCGCCCCTTCGAAGGCGACAGCTGGTCGACGCTCGCGGTGAGCCACGCCCAGAAGCCTCGCCTGGCGAGCGCGATACCGGCACGCGTTCGCTCGGTGCTTCGCCGCGGGCTGGCCATTGACCCGCGCCGCCGCTTCACGTCGATGACCACATTGCTCAACGCCCTCGAGCGCGCCCAGGTCGTCGGGTGGCCCGCGGCCATTGGCACGGGGGTCGCGGCCATGGCGGCCTGCGCCCTCATCGTCGGTTTGCAGCCCGACGGGTCGCTGCGGCACCGGCTGGCCCGCGCCACCGCGCCCGCTGAAAGCGCCAGCACCGCCTCGCTGTTGGCCGAAGCCGACTACGTGCCGGTGCTGAACGCCGCGAGCGACTTGCCCGAAGGCACGATCATCACCTTCGACATGATCATGCAGCGACAAATGCCGAAGCAATACGTCACCACGTCGATCGTCAAGCCCGAAGCGGCGCTGTACATCGTCGGCCAGAAGCTGCTGAGCCCGGTTCAACGAGGCGACGCCTTGTTGTGGTCGAACTTCGCCACCGCGCAGCCGCCCATACCCGAATTGGCTCACGTGTCGCCCATTCTGCGATTTCTGATTGAACACGACGACGAGCTCGGCCGCTGCGCCACGACGCGGGCCCACGAGCACCGCGAAGAGGTCACCGTCACCTTCGACGTCGGTCGCGACGGGCAGACCGACGCGGTGCGGTTGTCGCCCACCAAATACGAAACCGAAGACGAACGCGCGTGTCTGGTGTCGACGGTGAAGGGCTGGCGCTTTCCTCCCACCGAGGCCGGCAGCCGCGGAGTGTGGACCCAAGTCACCTTTGCCCCGTCGGCGAGCCCGGCGCAGGCGAGTGAAACCCCGAGCGACCAGGGCCCGAGCGGCGTTTTCGGAGTCTTTGCCGCAAACAAGGGCCGGCTGGCCCGCTGCGTCGAATTTGCGCGCACTCGCCACCCGAGCGAGCGCGGAAACGCCGTCGTCGAATTGCAGCTCGACGCCACGGGAGAGCCCCAAGACGTGAAGGTCACCGGTGACGCGTCGGCCGAGCTGGCGAGCTGTCTGGTCGCCACGGTTTCGCGGTGGCATTTCGCGCCTCCTGGGCCAGACAACCAGCCCATTCACTTTCCCCTCAAGTTTTGAACTGGGGCGTTCGGGTCGCTTCAACACGGCGGGGCGCGGCGCGGCCAAGCGAGCTATAGCGTGACCCATGCGCAAGGCGTGTTGGCTCGTGCTGCTGTTCTCGGCCTGTCGGGGCGCCGCCCCGGCCGACGCGGGCGTGCCGTTCGTGTGTACGACGGTCGAGTGGGCGGCGTGCCCAGACCCCGACGGAGGAGGCGGCGCCGAACCCGTGCCGACCTACGGCGACGTGAAGCCCGTTCTCGACGCCCGCTGCGCGAATTGTCACGTCAGCGGAGACCCGACCGGCCCCTGGCCGTTGACGACGTACCAAGACGTCGCTTCGTGGAGCGAGGTCATTCGCAGCCAAATCGAGACCTGCGAAATGCCACCGGTGAATGACGGCGGCGTGCCGTTGACCGACGCCGAAAAGCGCCTGCTCTTGCGGTGGCTGGCGTGTGGCTCCCCGCAGTAGGGCCCTTTCAGGCTCCTCACCGTTGAAATGGCGCCCCGTAACCGCCGGGGCGACCATGGTGTCGAGAGCGTCAATGCGGCGGGCCGCGCTCGCCAACCCGTTCGAACAGCACCGCCGCGCTGACGGTGGGCGCCGCGAGGCCTCCCAGGGCCGAACTGGTCACCACGACACGGTTCGAGACCAACACGGCCCCGAACTGCACGTCGACGCCGACCGACGCCTCGACTTCATGAACCCAACTCGAGGCGGGGCCGAGCCGGGCCAAGCACTGGTAGCTGACCTCGAAACGAAGCGCGTCGGCTCCGTGGCCCGGCACGACCGGCACGCGCCCGCCCAAACTGACGCGCGGCGCGACCGTCGGCACGAGGCCAGGCGCCGCGGCGTCGCCCCACGCCGCCCAGCCGCCGAGCGACACGCCGACGTACCCGTGCGTGCGGTACGCCTCGTCGCGGCCGAGGGTGCCCAACAGCTCGCCCCGAAAACCACTGCGGTTTTCGAACGGCCGGCCGACCCGTCGGTCGCCCATGACTTCGAGGCCCCACCCGAGGTGCGACCAGACGGTCGAACGCAGCCACCGGGGGCTCTCGACCAGACTTCGAATGGCGATGAGGGTGAACCGGCTCAGAGGCACGTCGGGCCACCCCAACCTCGGCACGAGCCACGCTTCGGCGTCGAGCACGCGCAACGACACCCCGGGCTGAAAGCCACGAAGGCGCTGGTCGCCGAGCAGCTCCAACAAGCCAGCCGACTCCACGACCAGAGCCCCCTGCCACCCAGTCGAGCCGTGGGCGTCGACCGACGACCGGGCCCCCACCCCCGCCTGGGCCCGCCAATGCCCCGAATTGCCCAGCGAATCGGCGGCGCGACGTTCGAGCTCGGCCGCATGACGCTGCCGTTCTCGTTCGAGAAAGGCGTGCGGGTCGCCGTCGGCCAATTGCTCTCGAACCAGCCTCGCTTGCCATTCGACGACGTCGTCGAACAGCGCCTGATCAGCTCGGGCACCGTCTCCCTCGTCACGCTCGAGCGCGGTCGGCGGGCGGCGCGGCAGCGACGCGAGCAGCGCTTGGGCGTGCTCCATTCGGTCGAGCATCATCGACCGACGGCGCAGTTCGCTTTCTTCTTCGAACAGGGCTTCTCGTGCTCGGGCCAGGGCCGGGGCGTCGAACCCGGCGGTTTCTCGCGGTTTGGCGTCGACCCGCAGGAGGTCGATTTCGTGCAAGCGGCGCGCGGCCAGGTCGGCGGCGCACCGTTCGACCCGCGCCGACAGGGCCCACCATTCGAACGCGTGGGGGGGCTGCGGCGTCACGGCGGCCAACCGCGCATACGCGTCGCGGCGGGCTTGGCGAACCGTCGAGTTCGCGAGCATGGCGGTGAGCCCGCGCCACACGTCAGGCACGTCGGGCCGTTCGTCGAGCATTTCGCGTTCACGTTCGCTGCGCTGCGCCAGCTGACACGTCGACTCGATTTCGTCGGGCACTTGGGTCAGCAGCGGCACGGCCTGGCCGTCGACCGACGCCACGGCCGCCAGGTCGTCGACCACCGCGCTCGGCGCAACCACCAGCGGGTTGGGTGCAACGAGGGCGACCCGGCCACCGAACGCTCCCCGCAAGACCCACAGCAACCCCGTGGCGCAATTGTCGGTGAAAAACTGATAATTGAAGCTGCCCCGACGCTCGAGTTCCCACACGCGCTCGAGCAGGCGGCGGGTGAGCGTGGCGTCGACGTTCAACCGAAACCGGCGAATCGACCGCTGCTCGTATTCGAGCATTTCTCGTTCGACGTCGCGCCACGACAGGGTCATGACCGACAGCCGATACCCGCCGACGATGCCGCGGGCGAGGTGCGCCAGCCCCGGCTGTTCTTCGGTTTGAGCCGCGAGCTGAATCGCCGTCTCGAAACTCGGCCCGCGTACCGCCCCACCCTCGGTGTGAACCGGCCGAAGCAGCACATGCCCGAAAAGCGATTCAGGCCGCCGACCCGACGCCTGCACGAGCAACACTTCGACGTGGCTCAAGTGCGGCAGGTCGGCCCATTCGTCGAACGCGGGGCACCCCGGCGTCGCGTCGGCCAAACCGAGCGCCGCGCGGAGCACCCGCGTCTTCGAGAATTCTTGGCAGCGCACCTGGTCGTCGACCGGGTTCGCCTCGGCGAGCAGCGACTCGGCTGGCACGAAGAGCTCTTCGGCGAAGGTCACCAAGTCGAGCGACGCGCTGTCTTGCCCCCGAGCGCGGCTGTACGCGTTGACCGCCAAGTTCAACGGGCGCTCCGACCAGGTGAAGGGGCGCTCGAGGGGCAGCACCCACCCATTCAACGCGCGCCACGGCGCCGCGGCCGACAGGTGACGCTCGTCGTCGATGCGCTGCATGACCGCGTGCACGAGCGCCCGGCGGCGCCACAGCCGCTCACGGTCGGCCGGGCTCAGCGTGCGCAGCCTCCACGTCGCCCGGCGGTCGACCGAGTCGTGCTCGTCGTCGCGCGCGTAGAGGTGAAAGCGACGGTGGCCGTTCGACCATTCTGGGGTGAGCGGGTCGGCCGTACCCAGCACCATTCTGGGGTGAGCGGGTCGGCCGTACCCAGCCCGAACGGAGGCCGTACCCAGCCCGAACGGAGTCACCACGTGCGGGTGGTATTCGAACTCGAGCGGCCCACCGGGCAGCTCCGACCCGCGCAGCGCTCTGGGCAATTGGGCATACGCGGCCTCGATTTCTGCGACGAGCGCACTGGGCCACGCCTCGGCTTGCACGTAATGCACCGGCGAGCGCCCACTCACCAGGGGCGGGGCCGCGGCGAGCACGGCCACCACCCACGCGCCCGTCACGTGTCGTGCTCGTGCCGAGTCAGCGCGCGTTCGGCGTCTTCATGCAGAACCGCGTCGGCGAGCGCCCACGCGCCGATGCGACTGAGCACGTCGACCGCCGCTTGCAAGGTGACGTCGGAGCCCTTCAGCGGTGACAACAGGTCGTCGCGGTGGCTCGCCAAAAGCCGAGCGAAATGGGCGTAGTGCGCTCGGGGCACTTCGGCGGCCGCGGCGAGGTCTTCGAGCGTCGGGCCGGCCCCCAGGGCCAGGTCTTGCCGGAGCTGCCGCTGGTTCGCCCGCAGCCAAGCCTGCGCGGGCTTCGCCGCGTCGTTGAGCTTCTCGGCGGGCGGGTTTCGTTGAGCCCGACCCACGAAGTAGACGATGAGGCCAATCGCCACTCCCGTGGTCGTCAGCAACGCGCTCCCCGCCGCCGCGACCGACGAATGCTGGAGGTTCTGGTTGTTCGTCGTGTTGTCAGAAGTGGCCCGCGACGACGAATTCGCGTCAGACGAGCCTTGAGAATTGTGCGACGACTGATTCGAGCTGTTCGACGACGCTTTCGAAGCGTCAGAACTCTGGGCGCTCTGCCCCGAGCTTTGGCCGCTGCTGGCCGAGCTGTTGTTCGAACTCGCGCCCGACGCGTTGCTCGAATTCGCACTCGACGCTCCTGAATTGCCGCTCGAGTTGCTGGAGTTGCCACTCGAGTTGCTCGAATTGCCGCTCGACGCCGCCGACGAATCGCCCGTGCTGTTGCCCGAATTCGAATCAGATGAATTCGCTGCCGAGGGGCCAAGAACGCGGGGCGCCACACAGGCCGACACTCCCACGAGCCCCGCCAACCAGACGGTTCGCATGGCGCGCAGCATACGTGCTCGGAGAGGAAGTTGTGTCTTTCGCCGGCCACCAGCAGAATTGGCGCATGTCAGGCCCGTGGTGGACAAAGAGGGTCTCGACGCTGCTTGAACCCCACCCCATCGCACCGCTCGACGTCGGCGCTCTCTGGCGTTTGTCGAAAGCGCTGCAATTCGTTCGAGAAAACGTCGACCCCCGTCACCTGCCCGTCGACTTTCGATCGCACCCCGGCGCACAAAGCCTGTGGGAGGAATTTCTCCGACGCGAAACGCAAGTGCAGCTGGCGCTGGGCGAGGCCACGAGCCACGAGGCCGGTCGCATACGGCGCCACGAGTTGGGGCCCCACGCCTTTCGCACGCTGTGGCAAGGGCTGGGCTTTGCGCCCAATGTGGGTGATGCGGGCACCCCGGCCGACGACTACCTCGACGCGCTCTTTCACGTCGCTCGCTACACGGTCGGCGAAGAACGGCCCGCGGGTGGCACCCCCAACATGTCGTCTCGCGCTGAACGCACGGCCGACTTTCTGGCCGTGGCCGAGCCTCGGCCCGACGACGTGGTCATCGACCTCGGGTCGGGCAACGGCAAACTCACGCTCACCGTGTCGGCCAGCACGTCGACCCAGGTCATCGGCGTCGAATACGGGGCCACCTACGTCGCCGCGGCCCGGGTGACGGCGAGCGAGCTGGCGCTCGAAAACCTTCGCTTCATTCACGCCGACGTTCGCGACGTCGACCTGTCGGCGGGGTCGATTTTCTACCTCTACTACCCGTTTCACGGCCCCGTCGCGCGCACCGTCGCCGACACCTTGGGGGCGCTCGCACTTGCCAAAGACATCGTCGTCTATACGTCGGGGCCGGCCATGGGCTTCGGCGAGCATTTTCTCAAGCACGTCACCGACGGAGCGATGACGCTCGACCGTCGGGGTGCGTTCGGTGAAGTCATGGTCTTGCGGAGCGCGCGAACATGACGAGCCGCCAAATCGAAATGACGTGGCGGTGCACGAGCTGCGGCGAGAAAAACCTCGGCCGTTTCAAGTCGTGTCAGGGGTGCCGAAACCCGAAAGACGGCTCAGAGCCGTACGAAATGCCCGAAGACACGTCGAAGGCGGCCACCGTCACCGAAGCGGGTCTGTTGCGCATGGCCCTGGCCGGCCCCGACTGGCGCTGCGCATACTGCGGCAGCGACCAACGACGGTCTGACAAC
>JBGAIY010000567.1:0-4411 GCA_044225205.1 Myxococcaceae bacterium
CATGGCCTTGCCAGCTCGCGATGTCTGATTTAGTCGCACACGCACCCGCACGGAGACGGCGGTGGGCAGGTGGTGCACGCGGGGCGGCACACGGTCGTGCCCGACGACGCCAGGCACGCGCCGGTGCCGGCGCGAACCTGGGTCACCCGCACGCACTTTTGCGGTGAGCGGCAGTCGGTGTCGGCCGCGCAGTGCACGTCGGCCAGGCCGTCGATGGTGCCGCAGCCCCACCCCGCCAAGGCCCAGGCGACGGCGAGCAACGTCAACGCGAGGGCAGGGGGCTTGGTCAGCGGCATGGGTCTTTCGAGAATACGCGTTCGACGCCAAGACCGCGCGGTACTATCTCGCGCCCATTGTTCTTCGCACGCGCCCAGCGCTGGTTGGTGTTCTTCGTCGTTTTGGCGGTCGCTCCGTGGGCGCTGTGCCCCGCGTGGCACTACGCGCCGGCGACGCCGTTTCGGGGCCCCCATTGGTACAACCCGTACGCCCACGCGTTCGACGACGGGGGCGCGGGCCAGTGGCTCAAAGCCAACTTTCACAGCCACACCCGCGCCTGGAGCGGGCTGACCGCCGGGTCGCACGCCCCGAGCGACATGTTTCGGGCGTATCGGGCGAAGGGGTTCGACGTGCTGGCGATCTCCAATTATTTTCAGGTGACGCCCCCGGCCGATGACGCCAGCGCCGCTGGCTTGGTCGAAGTGCCCGCGTACGAGCACGGCCTGAGCTTGACCAAGTCGCACCGGCTGGTTCTGGGCGCTCACCACGTCTTCGGGTTCGACGTGCCGCTGCCGACCCGCGCGATCAAACAAGCAGTGTTGTTGCGGTTGCGCGCCTCGGGAGAGGCCTTGGCCATTGCCCACCCGTCACTTCGAGGCGGCCATTCGTGCGACGACCTCCGCGAGTTGGGCGGCTACGAATTGCTCGAAGTGCAAAACCCCTACAGCCGTTCGCTCTCCGAATGGGACTGCGCGCTGAGCGCCGGCCGGGCGGTGTGGGCCTTGGGAGGCGATGACTCGCATTCAGCCGACGATTCGGGCGTGGGCCTCGCGCTGACCATGGTTCACGCCACCCAACGTACGCCGGCGGCGGTCATCGACGCGCTCCTGAAAGGCGCGCACTACTCGGTGCGCGGAGCCAACGGGGTGCTCGACGTCACTCCCGTGGGGTTCGACGTGCGCGACGGGGCGTTGCACGTCGCGTTCAGCGGGCCGGTCGAAACCGTCGTGTTCGTGGGGCAGGGGGGCCGCGTGCTCGCGTCGGCCGACGGGGCAAGCCAAGCCTCGTACCCGCTGACCGAGGCCGACACGTATGTGCGCGTGTCGGTGAAGACGAAGGCCACGACGCTCGACTTCAACCCGGTCATTCGCACCGAGACCCCGATACGGCACCCCAGCGCGCTCGACCGTCGGCCTCCCGAGGTCAACTGGCCCGTGACCGGGGTGTGGTGGGTCAGCTGGGTGGCCGTGTTGCTCTGGCGGGTCTCAAGGGCCGTACCGCGCGCCACGCCGCGGCCGGGGTAGCCCTTTGCGTTCGCGCGTGCACCAGACTTACAGTTCATGAATTGGGTCTCTTTCGTTGGCTCGGGTTGTCGGGGTGCCTCGTCGCGTCGGCCGCGAATGCGCAGCTCGTGTTCTCTGACGACTTCGAGTCGGGGGCGCTCGTCAAACCCGACGGCCGCTGGGCCGCGCTCGCGTTGGGGCCCGGGGTCAGTGGGGCGTGGTCGTCGGCTCCAGTGCACTCGGGGGCCGGCGCGTTTCGGGTCACCGACTCGACCAGCGGCGGCTCGGGCGGCCAGGCCCTGCTGAGCACCGCCTTCAACGCCGCGGGCAGTTCGACCCTCACCCTGTCGTTCTGGTTTTCTGGCGGGGGCGCGCAAGCGACCGGCGTGCCCGTGGCGGCGATCAAAGACGGCGTGAGCGGCGACTACCAAGCGGTGCTGCAGTACCAGCTCTGGGGAGGCGGCCCACGAGACACCCTCTACCTGTCGTGCGGGCGCGACGCGCTCACCTCGCCGACCGTCGCGGTGAACATGATGAACCCGAACCGTTGGTACGCCATTGACCTGACGGTGAACGACATTGGTACGGCGAACTCGAGCTGCGAGGTCGCGGTTGATGGTGTGCTCCAAGCCGGGGGCAGTGGCTTCGATTCAACCGGCCAGAGCCCCGACACCGTCGTCATTGGCGAAGACGACGGTGACCGCGCCTTCTCGGGCACGATGAGTTTCGACGACGTCACCGTTCGACTCAGCGGGCGTGACGGGGGCTTCATGCCCGTGGCGCCGGGAGATGCCGGGGCCGTGCTCGACGCCGGCACACCGCTCACCGACGCCGGCACACCGCTCACCGACGCCGGGAGCGATGCTGGGGTACCCGCCACGGGCACGAGCGACGGTGGCAACCCGGTCACCGACGGCGGTCTGTCAGTGAACGACGCCGGAATGCCGGGCGATGCCGGGGTCGAGGCGACGAGCTCGCAGCAGGCGTTGCGCATCGGCTGCGACTGTTCGAGCGGTACCGGCGCGCTTTCGGTGTGGGCCAGCCTCGCGTGGGGGTTGTGTGCGTCGGCGCGCCGGCGTCGAGCCCGGTCGAGCGGAGCTGGCTCGACCTCGCTTCGGTTGCGTTGAGCGGGCCCGTGCCTGAAAGCGCGCGTGAACCGAGGCTCCAAGCGTCGCGACCTCGACCAGTCGGCCAGCTCAAAGAACCCGGGCTCTCGTCGTGCATGGCCATGCGCACCAGGTTTGCGCGGCTCGTCGCCCGAACGACGGTTCAGCTGATCAGCGTGTTGCTCTCGAGAGTCGCTCAGCTCAACTGAACCTCAAGGTACTCTAGCGCTTCGAGCTGTCAGGTAATTCGGGAGGCACGGGCTCGGCGTCGAGCGCCATGCCGGTGCCAAACCGTCGAAACCCACTCATCAAAAACACCATGATGGTTTGCACCCGGGGAGGCGATTTGTCGAACACGGCGCCGCACAGCTCGATCGCGTCGGAGGCTCTGCCGGCCCGCCCGCTGTCTCGCCTCGAGTAGAACACGCAATTCGGCGCGAGCTGTGGAGACTCCTCTCGCACCATGTGCCGCTCATAGAAGCCCCACGACATGTCGATGCGTTCGCGCGAATACCGAATCGACACGGGGTATTTCCTGAGCAGGGTGCCCCAGGTCCCTTCGATGACGTTGAAGTCGCCGTCGCGGCGCAGCTGCAGCTCGCCGGTCATCGACGTGAGCAAATCTGACGAGTCGGTCAGAACCAGCGCCTTGGCGGCCACCATGGTGCCCTTCTCAGACGCGGCGAAGTCTCCCGAACGATCGGCCCAGTCACCGTCGGGCCCAAGGTGCAGCTCACCCGAGCCCGCCGCGTTGAGTGTCGTGCGCGCCCACTGCTCGTTGCCCGAAAAAGCGTTCATGTCGACCTGGTGCACGACGATGCGGTCGCTGAACCAGGCGTTGCCGACCCGCCCAATGGCCGAATCGAACCGAGGGTCGTCGGGGCGCTCGCGCTTCATCGACGCGGGCACCGCACCGACCGGCTTCGGGGTTCGCACCGAATTCGTCGTGGGGTTGAGCACCTGGTTGGCCGCGGCGAGGGTACCGCCGTCGGTGGCCACCGAAGCGACCGCGGGCATGGCCATGAGGTTCGTGGTGGGCACCGTGTCGTCAACGCCCTCGAGGTCGAGGTTGCTCAGCTCGGCGCGACCTTGACCGTGCAGCAGCAGCCCCAGCGCAATCACCGTGGCCGACTGGGGCACTTCGAGCACGACCGACGCCCGCTGGCACGGCTTCGTGCCCAAGAACGGGCGGTTTTGCATGTTGTCGAACGACAGCGTCTTCTTGTCGGGCCCGTCGACCCGCATCCACAGGCCGGCCCAGCCGGTGACGTCGTTCGTGGTCACCGTCGCCGAAAAACGAACGCGCATGCCGCGGTAATTTTCAGCGCGAAAGACCTGCATGACCGACACTTCGCCCAAGGGCGATTCGACCACCGACCGCGCCACCGCCGCCCGCCCCCCACACGCGCCGTTGGGCGACGCTTCGACCGCGTACTGGCCAACCGCTTTCGTGGCGACGAACCAGCCTTGCGGCAAGGCCCCGGCGTCACTTGGCGCGGGGCCTTGGGCGAACGCCGTGGCGGCGAGCCACAGACTCCCCAACACCGCAACTGTGCGTGACATGAGCGCCATCACATACTCCAGTTACAACGGAAACGGCTGATTCGCCGTCAGGGCGACCGCCGGCAGTTCGACCCCTTCTTCGTAGTGTGGAGCCGCCACCAGCGGCTCAAAATCATCGTCTCCCGCGTCGAGCAAGGCCGCACTCAGCGATGACCGCTCGGTCGCCGCGGTCGAGCCCTGCCGCACGACGACCAACACCGAAGCGGCCGCGGCCAACACCGCCGCCACCACCGCGTACGAGAC
>JBGAIY010000568.1:0-4407 GCA_044225205.1 Myxococcaceae bacterium
ATGCGGTGGTCGTACACATCGACGAGCTGGCCAACCGAGGCATGGCCTTGGTCACCAGCGTCAAAGCCGGTGATGGGGCGTTTGAAAATTGTGCGCGGCAAGCCTTGGAGTCGATGCGCTTCGAGCCGCCGCGGGGTGGCAGCTTGCGGCTCGAGCTACACCGACCGACTTCATCACCGAAGCGGCGACCGTCAGGCCCTTGACGCTCGCGAGGGTTTTCATGCGGCCCGGGTTCGGGGTCGCTACGGTTTGAAGACCAGTCGTACTGGCTCGAACCTGTTCATGCTGACCCACGCCAACCCACCAACGCTGAAAGACGAAGAGCGCCCGTTCGGCATCGACGAGTTGTTCTTTTCGACGACCGACCGCAAGGGCCTCATCGCGAGCTGCAACGAAGTGTTCATTCGGGTCAGCGGGTACGAAGCGAACGAGCTGTTGGGCCACCCGCACAACGTCATTCGACACCCCGACATGCCGCGGTGCGTGTTCGAGCTGTTTTGGGAGTTTCTCCTGCAAAACCGGTCGATCGGCGCGTACGTGAAGAACCGAGCGAACACCGGCGAGTACTACTGGGTCTTTGCGTTGGCGAGCCCGGTCGAAGAAGGGTTCTTGTCGGTGCGCATCAAGCCCACGGGCCCCTTGTTCGAGACGGTGCGTCGGCTCTACGCCGAGCTGCTCGCGGTTGAACGAGCCGCGGAGAATTGGCGCGAGGGCATGGCCGCGTCGCGGGTCGTCTTGAATGAACGGCTCAACAGCCTCGGCTTCGAGACCTACGAAGAATTCATGAACGCGGCGCTGCGCGGCGAAATGCGCAGCCGCGAACAGCTCCGCAGCGACGCCGTCGGAGGCCGGCAGGGCCTCTTCGCCGGCCTCGAAGACTTGGCGAGCCTGAAGGGGTCGCTGAAACGGCAAGAAGAGCTCTTCGAGCGCCTCGGCGTCGACATTTCTCGCGTGGCCATGAACGCCAGGGTTCGCGCCTCCCACCTGAGCGAACGCGGTCGAGCGCTCGGGGTGATCAGCACCGAAGTGGCGGGCATTTCGGTGGCCGTCGCGAATGAGTCGAAAGAGATCAAGGCCCGCGGGGCCGAGCTGGCCCTGCTGTTGGGAGACATTTCGCTGTCGCTGGCGCAAGCCGTGCTTCAAACCGAGACCCGCGCTTACTTCGTCGCCGAGCAAGGCCGTCGGGTGATGACCGGAGCCGAACAGGCCGCCCGGTACGGTCGCGACGTCAGCGCCTTGGCCGAATCACTGGGTCGGTCGGCGCGGGAGTCGACCGAGCGGTACGGTGCGGCGGTCGAGGCGTTGCGTTTGGCACTCAACGCATTCGGCACGGTCGCCGATTCACTCTCGCGTCTGCTCATGTCACTGCAATTCAGCTACGTGACGGGCCGCACGCTGACGGCGCAAGTCGAGGGCGGAGAACAGTTCTCGCTGCTGTTGACCGAGCTCATCACCATTGCCGAATCGGCGCGCACCGAACTCAATGCGCTCAACGCCGCCGTCAACCACGTCAAAGGCGAAGTGGGCCGGTGGCGGCTCGACGCAGGCCCCACCGACCGGGCCGCGTAACGGTCGCCGGCACAAAACAACGCCCCGACCCTCGCGCGAGCGAGAATCGGGGCGGGGTGTTTCGCGAACGACGTCAGCGAATCACATGTCCATGTCGTCGCCGCCGTAGTCGGGCATGTTGCCGCCCGCCTTGCCCTTCGCCTTCTTGGGCTTGTCGGCGATGATCGCTTCGGTCGTCAGCAAGAGCGCGGCGACCGACGCAGCGTTCTGCAACGCCGAGCGAGACACCTTCGCCGGGTCGATGACGCCGGCCTTTTCGAGGTCTTCGTACACCTCGGTGCGCGCGTTGAAGCCGAACGCGCCCGCGCCGTCTTTGACCTTGTTGATGACGACCGCACCTTCGTGACCAGCGTTGGTCGCGATCTTCCACAAGGGCTGCACGATCGCCTTGCGAATGATTTCGACGCCGAACGCCTGTTCGCCGCTGAGCTTCAAGGCCTCGAGCGCTTTGAGCGAACGCACGTAGGCGACGCCGCCGCCAGGCACGATGCCTTCTTCGACCGCCGCGCGGGTGGCGTGCATGGCGTCTTCGACGCGGGCCTTCTTTTCTTTGAGTTCGACCTCGGTGGCCGCGCCCACGTGAATGACCGCGACGCCGCCGACCAGCTTGGCGAGACGCTCTTGGAGCTTCTCTTTGTCGTAGTCGCTGGTGGTCTCACCGATCTGCGCGCGAATGAGCTTGATGCGGCCTTCGATGTCGGCCTTCTTGCCCGAACCGTCGATGATCGTGGTGTTGTCTTTGTCGATGGTGACCTTCTTCGCTCGACCGAGGTCTTGCAAGGTCAGGTTCTCGAACTTGATGCCGAGCTCTTCGCTGACCACGTTGCCGCCGGTGAGCGTGGCAATGTCTTTGAGCATGTCTTTGCGACGGTCGCCGAAGCCAGGCGCCTTGACCGCGGCCACGTTCAACACGCCACGAATCTTGTTCACCACCAGGGTGGCCAGCGCTTCGCCTTCGACTTCTTCGGCCAGAATCAACAACGGCTTGCCCGAACGCGCGACCTGCTCAAGCAACGGAATGAGGTCGGCCATGGCCGAGATCTTCTTTTCCGAAATGAGCAGGTACGGGTCGTCGAGTTCGACGAGCATGCGCTCGCGGTTGGTCACGAAGTACGGCGAAATGTAGCCGCGGTCGAACTGCATGCCCTCGACCACTTCGAGTTCGGTCTCGAGGCCCTTCGAGTCTTCGACCGTGATGACGCCTTCTTTGCCGACCTTCTCCATGGCCTCGGCGATGATGTTGCCGATCGTCTCGTCGCCGTTGGCCGAAATGGTGCCGACCTGGGCGATGTCTTTCTTGCCGTTGACCGGCTTCGCCAACTTCTTGAGTTCACCGGTGACGACTTCGACCGCTTTGTCGATGCCGCGCTTGAGCTCCATGGGGCTGTTGCCGGCGGCCACCAACTTGAGGCCCTCTTCGTAAATTGAACGCGCCAACACGGTCGCGGTCGTCGTGCCGTCGCCCGCCGTGTCTGACGTCTTCGACGCGACTTCTTTCACCATTTGCGCGCCCATGTTCTCGAACTTGTTCTCGAGCTCGATTTCTTTGGCCACCGTCACGCCGTCTTTGGTCACCGTGGGCGAACCAAACGACTTCTCGATGACCACGTTGCGGCCCTTCGGCCCGAGCGTCACGGCCACCGCGTCAGACAGAATGCGAACCCCACGCAAAATGGCGTCACGTGCGCCCTGATTGAAAAAGATTTCTTTGGCTGACATGTACAACCTCCGAGAAAGACTTGGTTTTCACACCCCAGCGCGTTAGCACTCAGGCATGGCGAGCGCCAAATTAAGGGTTGCGGCCCGAATGTCAACCCGCCGATGGCGAAATGCTCAGGGTTGAAACCGAAACGAGCGGGCGACCACGAAATTGCGCCCCATGATCAGCGCTTTGGGCTTGGGGTTGTTGCGACCTTCGAGGCGGTGAGGGCTGCCGTGAATGGGCACGACGTCGGTGCCGACCCCGAACTCGACGAGCGCCAAGCTCGCCGCCTCGACCACCCGACGCGGCGCCTCGATCAGCAAACCAATGCCGTAGGTAAACAATTGGTCGACGCCACTGGCGGCATACTCGCTCACCGTGCGCCAACCACCGGTGGCTGCCTCGACCTGCGCCGAGAGGCATTCTGAAATCGCTCCGGCCGCGGCCTGCGCGCCCGACACGTAGAGCCCGGCCCACTCTTCTTGGTACTGCTGGAGCACGGGGTGTTCTTCGACGACGGCGATGTTCGAAAACCCCGACTCGACGAAGCGGGTCTCGAGCGGGTCGACGAACGTCACCGTGACCTCGGGGCCGCGGGCTGGCCGCAAGCGCCACCAGGTCTCGGTTGCTTCGGCGATCACGCCGCCCGCAGCCAAAGCCGAAGGCGGGTGATCGGTGGCCCAGGCTCCAGCGGAGCCGGTCATTTCCACTGCCATCACGTGCTCAGTACTTGCCCTTGGCCTTGCGCGCGCGAACGCGTCGTCGCTTCAAGACGGCCTTCTTGGTCTTCGCGCGGTTCTTGAGCTTCTTCTTCGAACGATTCGACTTCACTGCGGCCATGGAAACTCCTTCAAGGGGTTTGTGAACATGCGCTTGTACGCAACGACGAGTAGCCCTTCAACCGGTTTCGTCGCGCGAAAAAACATGTCATGAGGCCGCGGCGATGCCCCCGGAGCGCCTCCAGTGATCGACAAGCTTGAAGACGTCGAACGAAAGTTCGAACGCCTCACCGCCGACCTGTCGAACCCGAGCATCATTGCCGACTCGACGAAGCTGCAGAAGCTCTCGCGAGAGCGCTCGAACCTCGAAAAGCTGGTCGAGACCTACCGCGGCTACAAGAAGCTCTCGGCCGAAGT